>URIK01000081.1 GCA_900547855.1 uncultured Collinsella sp.
GCCGATCGCGGTGCCCGTGCCAATACCGAGGTTAAACAGGCCCGAGAAGATCGACATGGCGACGGCCGACGAATCCACCGGCGTGTACTTGATGAGCTCGGCCTGAAACGCCACGTTAAAGGCCGTGGAGCAGCAGCCCCATAGCGCGCAGACGGCAAGCACCGCCGCGAGCGATGACGCGACAGACCCCATAAGCAGCAAGGCGACCGGCACTCCGGAGAGCGTGATCGCAAGGAACGGAAAACGGTGCCCGTCGAACAGGCGGCCGAACAGCCAACTGCCCACCAGGCCGGAGCAGCCGAACGCCGTCAACGTCATAGTGATAGCGCTTGCGTCGACATGCGCGACCTGGGCCAGGAAAGGCTCGATATAGCTATAGCCCGCGTAATAGCCGGTCGCCATGAACACCGTAACGGCGTAGAGAGCGATGAGGAACGGGCTCTTGAGCAGCTCGGGCAGCTGCTTGAGCGTAAAACGCTCGCCCGCCGGCATGGTGGGGAACACCGTGGCCTGGTACACCACCGCAGCGGCAGAGAGGGCCCCAACCACGGCAAACGTCATACGCCAGCCCACGGCCAGGCCAATGGCGCGGCCGAGCGGCAGGCCGAAGATCTGTGCGATGGAAGAGCCCGTGGCGATCATGCTGATGGCGAGTGCCCCATGGCGCGTGTCAACCAGACGCGACGCCATGATCGAGGCGACCGACCAGAACACGGCGTGCGCGCAGGCAACCACCAGGCGTGCGCAGACCAGAATGGGATAGGTCGGCGCCACGGCGGACAGGAACTGGCCCAGCGAGAACACGGCAAGCACGCCGAGCAGCATCCGCTTGAACTCAAAGCGCGAAGCGAACACCATGAGCGGCAACGACAGCAGCATGACGCCCCAGGCATAGACCGAGATCATGATGCCAGCTTGGGCCTCGGTGAGCGAAAACGATGCGGCGATGTCGGTCAGCAGACCGATGGGCATGAACTCCGACGTGTTGAACACGAACGCGCAGCAGGTGAGCCCGATAAGCGGGAGCCACTGCTTGAGCGTGATGCCATCTTGCCTTGCCTGACTCATATATAACGTCTCCAATCATTTTGAGTGGAGGCGATTATATAGCAACGGCCCCGCATCCGTCAGCAACAGATGCGGGGCCGAAAACAATTCGATACACAGAGGTTGCGCCGTCAATAAAAAACTAAGCCAACCCCAGCAATATGCCCGCCGAATGCACGACAAACGCCACGATCCAGGCGACCGTCATCTGAAACGCGAACACGGCAACGGCGTAGCGCGCGCCCAGTTCGCTCTTGACGGCACCGATCGCAGCCACGCACGGCGGGTACAGCAACGTAAAGACCAGGAACACATAGGCAGTAAACGGCGAAAACATGGTCGACAGTGCCGCGGGCGAGGTCGCGCCCAAAAGTACCGTGAGGGTCGAGATGACACTCTCCTTGGCGATAAGTCCGGTGACGAGCGCCGTGGATGCACGCCAGTCGCCAAACCCAAGCGGCGTCAACGCCGGCGCGATGATGCTGCCGAGGCCCGCAAGCAGACTCTGCGACTGATCGGCGACCACGTTAAAGCGGATGTCGAACGTCTGAAGGAACCAGATGACCACGGTAGCGGCAAAGATAATGGTAAAGGCCTTGGTAATAAAGTCTTTGGCCTTATCCCATGCCAGCATCACTGTCGTCTTGACGCTCGGCAGGCGGTAATTGGGCAGTTCCATGATAAACGGCACCGGGTCGCCCTTAAATGCCGTACGGTTGAGCACCAGGGCGGCAATGCAGCCGACCACGATACCGATCAGATAGAGCGAGACCATGGCGGGAACTGTCGCCTGTGGGAAAAACGCCCCGCACAGCAGACCGTAGACCGGCAACTTGGCCGAGCAGCTCATGAACGGCGTGAGCATGACCGTCATCTTGCGGTCGTGCTCGGATGGGAGCGTACGGGTCGACATGATAGCCGGCACGGTGCAGCCAAAACCGACGAGCATGGGCACGAAGCTACGGCCCGACAGGCCAAAGCGACGCAGCACTTTATCCATGACAAAGGCCACGCGCGCCATGTAGCCGGAGTCTTCCAGAATGGAGAGGAACAAGAAGAGCACGACGATAATCGGCAGGAAGGTCAGCACGCTGCCCACGCCCGTAAGCACGCCGTCGACAGCCAGCGAGCGCACCACGTCGTTGGTTCCGAATGCCTTGAGGCCCGCATCGGCCGAGGCGATGATGGCAGCGATACCGTCCTCCATGAGTCCCTGCAACGCCGCGCCGATCACGCCAAACGTCAGCCAAAAGACGAGGCCCATGATCACCAGAAACGCCGGAATGGCTGTGTAACGACCTGTCAGGATGCGGTCAATCTTGACGGAGCGCACGTGCTCGCGGCTCTCGTGCGGCTTGACGACGCAACGCCCGCACACGTCGCCGATAAAGCTAAAACGCATATCGGCCAGCGCAGATAGGCGGTCGGTGCCGGCCTCACCCTCCATCTGGGTAATGATGTGCTCGATCGCGTCGAGCTCATTGCGATCCAGGTGAAGCGCCTCGGTTACCAGCTCATCGCCCTCGACCAGCTTGGTCGCCGCAAAGCGCACCGGGATGTGCGCCGTCACGGCATGGTCCTCGATCAGGTTAGCAATACCGTGGATGCAGCGATGCAGCGCACCACCGTCCGGACCGTCGGGCGCGCAAAAGTCCAGGCGACCAGGGCGCTCGCGGAACCGCGCCACGTGCAGGGCGTGGTCCACCAGCTCGCCGATGCCCTCGTTGCGGGCAGCGCTAATGGGGACAACAGGCACGCCCATCAGGCTCTCGAGCAAGTTGACGTCCACGGCGCCGCCGTTGGCGGTCACCTCGTCCATCATGTTGAGCGCGATGACCATGGGGCGATCGAGCTCCATAAGCTGCAGTGTCAGGTACAGGTTACGCTCGATGTTGGTGGCGTCAATGATGTCGATGATGGCGTCCGGGCGCTCGTCGAGGATGAACTGACGGCTCACGACCTCTTCGCCTGTGTACGGCGACAGGGAGTAAATGCCAGGCAGGTCGGTAACGCTTGCCTCGGGATGGTTACGGATGGTGCCATCTTTGCGGTCGACAGTCACGCCGGGAAAGTTACCGACGTGCTGGTTGGAGCCCGTCAGCTGGTTGAACAGCGTGGTCTTACCGCAGTTTTGGTTGCCGGCGAGGGCAAAATGCAGGGGCGCGCCCTCGGGCACGGCCGTCTTGGCAGCACGGGGTGAATACGTCCCCTCGCCCAGGGCCGGATGCTCCGTCGTGCCGATTGCGGCGTTAGCGCGCGGACCCGTATCGGTGTCGTGAATACCCACGAGCTCGATGCGAGCGGCATCGTCCTTGCGCAGTGTCAGCTCGTAGCCACGCAGGCGAATCTCGAGTGGGTCGCCCATGGGGGCATACTTCATCATGGTGACTTCGGTGCCCGGCGTTAGACCCATGTCCAAAATATGCTGTCGGAGTGCCTGATCGTCCGATGCCACCGATGCGACAACGGCGTCCTTTCCAATCTCGAGTGTATCGAGCTTCACGTCCGTGTTCCTCCCCCGGCGCCCACAGGGCGTTGTATTTATGTTCACCATGGCTAACCGTTTGCCATGGCTAACCAATTGTAACCATGCATGATAGCGCGAACACGCAACGACGTTCAATCGACAGATCGGTGCGACGGGAATTCTGGGCCATTGCTTCCCAGACGGGCCTGCTGCGGAAACCGCATCCCACTACTCAGGCGAATTTCGGTCCCCGATTTCCCGATGGGGCCTCTCGGGGAAACTGCGTCCCACTCTGAAGCGTCAAAACGGGATGCGCTTTCCGGTTGAGGTCTCTAGCGGAAAGTGCATCCCGGAATCGGCGCTCGGAACGGGTCAGAGTTTCCCAAGCAGGGTCGTTCCAGAAGCTGAGCCCCAAAATCCACACTCAAACTGGGATGCGGTTTCCGGACGGCAGGTCAGAACGAAGTTGCGGTGGAATAGCTCCTGGTTGAGACTTCGGCCTGCCAAACCAGGAACTATTCCACCGCAACAGCAAAAGCCCGCGCTGGCAACAAATGTCACCTGCGCGGGCTTGGCGGGCGCTCACAAAGGCACGTTACAGAGGCCCACGTCAGTTTGGATTACCGAACGGCACCGGCACGCGATGCCTCCGTCGGCTTACCAAGCGATCAAGATTGCCGCAGTCCTAGACAATCGGCGCAATGCCGGCAAAGTGCAGATACAGCGAGATGACCGCCACGACAATGACCACCGCTGCGATCAGCTTGTCGTGCAGATGCGGAAGCACCGGCTTACCGCGGCCTCGCTCGCCCAGCATATAGACGGGAATGGCCGGAGCAAAAAGAATCGTCGTGATCATAACGCCCTGGAGACCCGTCGACCACACCAGGAACAATGTGTAGATGAAGCCGAGCGTACCGAAGAAGCGAGCTTTGCCGACGCTTGGCGCATGCGGACCATCCAGATGTTCGTTCTTCCAGCCGATCACCATGTAATAGGCTGCCGAGCACACGTACGGAACTAGGATCGTATTGACTGCGCAGCTATAGAAGAACTGGTAGGTGCTCGCCGCCACATACGACACGATCAAGAAGAGTTGCGTGATGCCGGAGCTCACAAGAACCGTTACCACCGGGGCATCGTGCTTGTTCGTCTTGGCAAACGCCAGAGGGAAGGATCCCTGGCGCGCTGCCTCGAACGGCGTCTCGGACGCAATGATGACATAGCCCAGCAGTGCGCCGACCAGCGAAAGGATAACGCCAAGGTTTACGATGGCAGCGCCAACCGGACCGATTGCGCACTCGAGAATTCCCGCCATGGAGGGCGTTGCAAGCTGTGCCATCTCCTCGCGAGGCATAATGCCGAGCGACAACATCGAGATGATCAGATACAGCGTGAATACAGCCGCAAATCCGAGCGCCGTCGAGCGGCCGACGTCACGCACGTACTTTGCACGGCCCGAGATAACGACAGCGCCCTCGATGCCCGTGAAGACCCAGACAAGGGCGATCATGGTCGAGACAACCTGCTCGCCAAAGCCAGGACCGGCCGGCTCTCCCCAGAAGTTGTCCATAAAGATATCGACGTTGAACTTACCCAGGAGCACGATGCTCAGCACAAAGAGCCCCAGCGGCACCAGCTTCGCCAACGTGACGATCGTGTTAATGCCCGCAGCCTCCTTAACGCCACGAAGCACAAGGGCGGTAAGGAACCACAAAAACACGCTGGCGCAGACGATGGAAAGCAGGTTGTTGCCCGCGCCAAACGCAGGGAAGAAATAGCCCAGCGCGCTAAACAGCAAGAGCGCAAAGCTTACGTTGGAAAGACATGCGCTGATCCAGTAGCCCCAGGCGGAGTTGAATCCAATGTAATCGCCAAAACCGGCCGCAGCGTATGCATAGATGCCGCCGGTCAGATCGGGACGGGCCTGAGACAAACCGTTGAACACCATCATCAGCGCAAAGACGCCAATAAAGCAAATTCCCCACGAGACGATAACCGCACCGGTATTTGCCCCGCCTGCTGCCATATCGCCGGCAAGCGAAAAGATACCGCCACAAATACTGGCGGTAATGACCATCATGGTCAGACGAAAGAGATCGAGGCCATTAGGGTCGATAATCTCATCGTTTTGAGCTTTAGAGGTCATTGTATGTGCACCCCCTTCATCATGTGATCGAACGAAAGATGGCCCGGACGTCCCGAATCGGGTGCCGGGCCATCGGTCAAGCGATCATCAGACTGTTACAGCTATCGCGTTAGAAGCGCAGTGACAGGCAAGAGAGGCCACCGTCGACCTTGCGATACTCGGAGGTGTCGACGACGAGCGTCTTGTAGCCCAGATCCTGCACGGCCTTGAGCACGGTCGGATAGCCCTCGGCAACGATGACCGTACCGTTGACCCAGATGCAATTGGCGCCGTAAGCCTCGTCCTCGGGCACGACGATCTTGTTGTACTGGGCAAAGTCGGGCTTATCGATGAACTCACCAGAGACGAGCATGTTGTTGTCCTCGATGTAGTTGACGCCCGTCTTGAGGTGCAGGACCTCCTCCAGCGGAACCTCGGAACCCTCGAGGCCCCAGCCCTCGAGAATCTCGCAGAACTGGCGGATGCCCTCTTCGTTGGTGCGAGCGGAGCGACCGACGTAGAAATGGTCGCCGACCATCATGACGTCGCCGCCGTCGAGCGTGCCCGGAGAAACGATGTGCTTGACATGCTCGTCGTCAAAGAAGCGACGGACGGCCGGCTCGATCTCGTCCTTCTCGCCGTTGCGGCTATCGGCGCCGGGGTTGGTAATGATGGCGCCGCAGCGAGTGATAACGGCCGGATCTTCGACGAAGCAGCTGTCGGGATACTGCTCGAGGGCGGGCAGCACCGAGACATCCACGCCGCACTGCTCGAGCGCATGCTCGTAATCGTAGTGCTCCTCGATGGCGCGCTCGTAGATGGGCTGGCCAAGCTCGGGGGCACTCGTGATGCCATTGCTCAGGGACTTGCCAGGACGGCGGATGATGACGTGGCTGAACTTGGTCATGATGATCCTCCTTGGATCTCTTAGCAGAGAGCGGGACTTCTTCGCGCCCGCCTTCCTTTCGATGGCTTTATCTTAGGCCGGTTTTCTTGTTTTGTATATTGTATACAATCCTGAACGGTAGGTATTCCTCGGTAAGCGTATTCTTACGTATCGGCGCAAAGTAGCAGGATTTAGCTGGTCGTTCTATAATTCAACTGAGCTATTCAAGCGAAACGTATTTAATTTTAGAAAAATACAGTTAAGGAACATAAGCTTATGGAAACGCTCAGAAGGCCCCTGAAGGACCACGTATACGACTATATTTCGAGCCGTATTGACGCCGGCGAGTTGTCCGCCGGCGACCGGCTGAGCGAGCAAACGATCTGCGATGCCATGGGCGTGTCGCGCACGCCGGTTCGCGAGGCGCTCATCCAGCTGGCAAGCGATGGCTACCTGGACAATCTCCCCCGCCGCGGATTCCGCGTCCGTGGGTTCGATCAGCAAAACGCCGTTGAAGTCTTTGAGATTATGGGGCCGCTCGACGGGCAGGCCGCATATCTCTCCTGTCCGAACCTAACCGACGACGACATTACGCAGCTGAAATTTCTCGTCGGCTCTATGGACCTCGCGATCCAAGGCGGTCTCATCCGAAAGTACGACGACATTCAGCGAGACTTTCATCTGACGTACTTCAACCGCTGCGGCAACGACCGTCTGCGCGATATGATCTCGCAGCTCGAGCGCTGCTTTATCAAGCGCGATTACGAAACTGTCGACCAAGAGACGGCGTGTAAACTGCTCAATAAAGCCAACAACGAACATGCTCATATTCTTGAGTTGTTCGAAGCACGAGATGCGACGGGCGTGCGCGACTACGTTCGCGATGTCCATTGGAACACAGAAAACGCCCAGTTCACCGTCTGGTAGGAAAGCAACAAGGGACGACGTCGGTCTTAAACCTTGGCGCCAGCACCACCCAAACTGATCCGTTTTCCTCCGTCCCCGAGGGGTCATTCTTCTGGCAGCCAAGACAACGCCGATATTTTGACGCCGACAGCAAAAGCCCGCCAGGGCGAGCAAGGTGCCTTGAAACGAGGCGGCATTGACCTTCTGGTCATGCCGCCGAAGTTGAAAGGCAGATTTCCGCCCTGGCGGGCTTGCAGCGTCAAGTGGTTACGGCGTTTGGTAAAACGCCGGAACTAAAACCCGTGGCGCTCCAGGAAGCGGAAGGCTAGGCAGATCCAGGGACGGACCGCCACCTGCTTGTCCTCGTTGTCGACCGCGGTGTTGGCGTTGCCGAGCGAAAGGCCGTGACCACCCTGGTCGAAGACGTGCATCTCGCATGCAACGCCCTCCTCGGCCATGCGCTGCGCAAACGGGTAGACCTGCGCGATCGGCGCCGTCTTGTCGTCGGACACGCCCCACACAAAGGTCGGCGGCATCTGACGCGAAACATGCGTGGTGGGGCAGATATCGGCCAAATGCTCGTCAGTTGCCTCGCCACCCGTCACCATCGACAGGTAGTCGTTGAGCAAATCGCGCCCCGTCTTGCCGCCCGTCTTGGGCACGCGCAAGTCAATGCGCGGATCGCGCGTCTGCATGTCGCGCACATAGGCAAAGTCGAGCAGCGGATAGCCCAGCACCACGGCATCGGGACGAATGTCGTCCGGACGTGCCCCGGCAAGTGCCGCGAAGGGACCGGTCTTCCACTGCGTTGCCAGCGAGGCACAGATCATGCCGCCCGCCGAGAATCCCACGACGCACACGCGCTTAGGATCGACATGCCACTCGTCGGCGTTGGCGCGCACCGTGGCGACCATCTTGGCAAGATCTGCCTGGGGGTGCGGAAAGCTCACGTCACCCGTAGAGCTCGTGACATAGTTGAGCACAAAGGCCTGGTAACCGTGATCCAAAAACGCAAACGCCACAGGATCCTGCTCATGCGGAGCGATATGCGTAAACGCACCTCCGCCACAGATAATCACGGCAGGGCGGCGGCCATTCGGTTTATCGGGCAGCGGCTCGGCACCCAAATACCTGTCTCTTATACACATCTCCGAGCCCACGAGACGCTCATGAATCTCG
>URIK01000082.1 GCA_900547855.1 uncultured Collinsella sp.
CGTCGGCAGCGTCAGATGTGTATAAGAGACAGGGGATAGAGGGCTCGGACGCATCCTCAGCCAACAGCTTTTGCTGAATTTGCTGAGCAAACTCAGCAAGCTGCGCCGCATCCTGCGCATCCGGACGACCGGCAGCAAACTGTCGCGCAATGGAATGTTCTGCAATGGCTGCAACTGCCGCGATCACCCGGAATCCCGCATGCTTCGCAACGTCCTCCAGCTCTACGAGCGTGTCCTCAAACGCGCGGTTTCCGTAGACGCACACCAGAACGGCCCGCGCTCCGTTGCCGTGAACCATGCCCAACCGGTCAGCCACCACAGCCGGGATTCTACCGGCATACGCCGGCACAGAGATTACGGCCACGTCGTCCTCAGTCATCGAGACAGCGCTGAAATCTAGCCCGCTATCGGTCAGATCGACGGTAACGGTATTCTTGTCCAGTGCCCCGGCCACAAGGCCAGACACCTTCTGCGTTCCACCCGTCGGACTAAACACAATTTCGAATACGCTCATCGAGACACCCTCCCCCTACGTCTGGCAACGCGTCAAGCCGTTTTCACATCCAGCCAGAGTATACGGCACGTGGGATCCCCATTTTGGTGCATCAAGCACCCCAATGCACCAACCCTACGCTGTCTACCTCTTCGTTTTGTATAAATTACGGTACAGATTGTATATATTTACGGGATACCGCCGTGTTCTCCCGAGGTACCCCATCCTGGCCCGTGCAAAAAACGGAGTATTCTGCAACGTGACCGCGCCAGCAATACCCCGAGCGGGCAAACCTTTAGGGCGCTGCGTCATTTTGGGTTCCGACATGGCGAGAATGACGCGCCCCTGCTCCGGAAAACGACGAAATCTGACTCAGAACGCTCGCTAGGGATATCCGAAAGCCACCGTTGGCGACGTCAAATCATATGCAGACAACTCGAACTGCAGAATACTCCAAAAAATGTACGGCGCACCCCATGGGACCCATTGCCGCATGGTAGGAAACAGGCCCACGGCATCCTCTAGATGCATTCCCGAGGAAATCACATTTGAACTAGCGATCGGATACGGCAAACAAAAAGGGCCCCGAGCGTAGTTGCTCGGGGCCCTTGGTTCACCTCGCTCTAGCGGGCGATGCGTATGTTACTTGCGCTTGCCGCCGCCGTCACCGGGGCGACGGGAGCTGCCGCCGCGCTTGCCGCCACGACTGTTGCCATAGCTACCACGATTATCGCGACCGCCGGCACGGCCGCCGCGGGAGCCGGCCTGGTTGCCGCCACGCCCGCCACGATAGCCGCCACGACGCTCCTCGCGGGTATCGTCGTAGTTGCGCCAGTCATCGCGACGATCGCGGCTGGCACGCGGATCGCGGCGATCGCGCGACTCGTTAGAGCGGCCAGCACCGCCGCGGCTGCCATTGCCACGAGTGCCCTCGCGATGCTCGCCGCCACGGCCACCGCGCTCATCAAAGCGCTTGCCGCCACGGGACTCGCCGCCGCGAGTACCACGCTCGCCACGCGAATCGCGGCCCTCGCCGCCACGGCGCTCATCACGGCCGCCGCGCTCGCCATCGCGACCGGAACGACGACGATCGCCCGAACCACGCTTGCCGCCACGCGAGCCACGGCCCTCGTCCTCGCGCTCAACACGGCGACGACCGCCGCGGTCCTCGTCCTCACGACGACGGCGGTGTGCCTCGCCCTGGAACTGCTTGGCACGGCGCTCGGCACGGTTGCCGCGCGGGGCCTGCTCAACGACACCAGCACCGCCGCGCTCCTCGGCAGCCACCTCGCGGGCCACGCTCTCCACAGCCTCGTCCACGCGAGCCTGAACGCCCTCGCGCACGCGGGTCTTGCCGCCGCGCTTGGGACGGCTCGGACGCTCACCGTCGCCGCGACGCTCGTCTCGACCGCGGTTGGAACGACCGGCCACATCACCGTAATCGTCGCCGTTGCGCTTGCCGTCGCGACGCGCCTGCTCAAGCTTCTTCTTGCTCTTGGACTTGCCGCGCTTGGTCTTCTTCTTCACCTTAAAGGCCGCAGGATCGCGCTCGGGGTCAACCGCGGGCGGATTGGGGCCCACATGCAGGTCGCCGGCCTCGTAGATGTCGGCGGTCTTGTCCATGAGCTTCTCGATCTCGTAGAACTCATCGACATCCTGCTCGGTCACAAACGTGATGGCCCAGCCCAGCTCGCCGGCGCGGCCCGTACGGCCAATACGGTGGATGTAGTCGGTCGGCTCGGCCGGCACGTCAAAGTTCACGACGTAACGCACGTCGCTGATGTCGATGCCGCGGGCGAGCACGTCGGTTGCCACCAACACGTCGACGGTACCGTCGCGGAAGGCCGAAAGGGCACGCTCGCGCTGGGCCTGGCTGCGGTTGCCGTGAATCGCGGCGGCCTTGATGCCCTTGCGCTCCAGACGACGGCAGCAGCTGTCGGCGCGGTGCTTGGTGCGCATAAAGACGATAGTGCGCTCCGGGCCCTCCTTTTTGAGGAACTCGGGCAGCAGGTTGTTCTTGGCCTCGATGGACACCGGGAACACAAACTGGTCGACGGTGTCGGCGGTCGACGTGGCGGGCGCGATCTCCACGCGTGCCGGGTCGCTCACCAGGTCGGTGATCTCGCCCACGGCCTCCTCGTCGAGCGTCGCCGAGAACAGCAGCGTCTGGCGCTCGGCCGGCGTCTCGCGCACAATGCGGCGGACGGCAGGCAAAAAGCCCATGTCGAGCATACGGTCGGCCTCGTCGAGCACCAGCACCTTGACCTCGTCCAGATGGCAGGCACCCTGCTCGATCAGATCGACCAGACGGCCCGGCGTTGCGACCAGGATGTCGCAGCCGTACTTGAGGGCAGCGGTTTGCGGCTTGTAGCTCACGCCGCCCACGACGGTCACGGCAACGTGGCCCGTGACGTCGGCGATCTTGCTCGCGACCTCGTCGATCTGCTGGGCAAGCTCGCGCGTGGGGGTGATGACGAGCATCACGGGGCCGCGGCCGTTGCCCTCGGGCTTTTTAACACCGCGACGGCGGTTGCGGCCGCCGCGCTCGCGCACGGGTTTGGGAGGAGCGATGTGCTCCAGATTATTCATGGTCGGCAGCAAAAAAGCGGCCGTCTTGCCGGTGCCGGTCTGAGCGGCGGCAAGCAGGTCACGGCCCTCGAGCACTACGGGGATCGAGCCGGCCTGCACGGGCGTGGGCGCCGTGTAGCCCAGGTTCTCGATAGCACGAAGCATCTCGTCGGAGAGGCCCAGCTCGTCAAAGGCGGGCAGGCTCTCGGTAGCGGACTCGACGGCCTGGGCGGCATTGGCCTCATCGGCGGCATCGAAGGCAGCCTGGGTCATGGCCTCGCGGGTCTCGTCCAGAATCTCGGCGTCCGTGACGTCAGATACAGAATTACGCATATGTTGTTGTTCCTTATCTGCACGCGCAATGGGCACGGCATGCGACCGCGCGGGCGTGCTTGGTAGTGCGCTAATACATACAAAAACAGGTGCGCACAGAGAGGACGTTGCTCAGCACGCTGGCGATCGCTTTGGCAGCCCTATCACGCGCCGTCCAGACGCAGCAGCTCTAAGCGATGGAGCAGATTCGCCGCGGGTTAGTATACCCGTACTCCGTATGCCCCCACGTAAACCACAGATGACGGGGTGGACGAGGTGGGCCCGGCTGATTGTCTCAATCTGTAACATCTACAGGGCAAATCTTCCTCTACGTGTTACAGATCGAGACAAACGGTCGACACGGTTCAGAAACGTCTCAATCTGTAACAGTTACCGAGTAAAATCGGCCCTAATTGTTATAGATCAAGACAGAGGGGGATTTCCGTCCAGTCCAAACCAAATCTCTCAGTCTTCCTGCAATTTCGAACATGTGGCCTATAATGTTGCTTTGGTTACGCTATATATTGCGCAGCCATTTAATACGTCGCCCACCGGGGGCCATTAATTCCTATCGCCATATTGGCTAGGAAGCAATCAAAGGAGGTATCCGTGGCAGCAGAGACGCCTTGCTCGGTCCTCTATAACGATATTCGCTCGTTCGGCGGTCTTAAACATCTCGAGATCGCTCGAATGCTTATCAATGGAAACTCTTATCTCGGCAGTACCCTGCTCGAGAAATGCTCTTCCAACCGCTCGTATCTCACCCGTTACATCGTCCATCGCAAGCCTGACCAGTGCGCGCCCGCCATCTACAGCGACTTTACCGTCACCACGCTCAACCTTTCCTCGGCAATCTGCAGCAAGCTCGGCGGCGGCGAGTCCGCCTATCGGGCAATCGCCGAGCACTATCGCGGTCCGGCCGCCAACGTAATGATGTCGGCTCTCGCCAGCTACAAGCTGGACAGCCGCCTATATGCAAATGCCCTCAATCGCATCGACAATTTTGACGGCAATGCCGTGCGTGAAAAAAGCACGCTCTTCTTGATGCTCTTTGTGGCAACGGGGGCGCTCGCCGATCCCGTTCAGGGCGTGGCCACCGTCGAGCGCTTTTGCGACAGCAAGACGGGCGGGCACTTTGGCACCACCGAAACTGCCGTCGGACGTGACTTTATGGGCAGCCTGGAGCAGCCGCGCGCCGTCGCCCCCAACCTTGGTCTGCTCAGGACACATGCCGACAACTGCGTCGACATGCAAATCCATCCCCTCACACGCGATCCGCGCGGCACCGTGATTGGTTCTTTGCCCAAAACCTCGCCCAGCATCACCGATGTGGGCGCCGACGCATCGCGCGAACATCTTCGCATTTGGCTTGAGGGTGAGCACTGGTACGCCCAGGGCCTTGGATCGACCAACGGCACGGTGCTCGAATCGGGTGCAGGCGACGGCGATATCGTAATCGAGCCGCCCCGCGACCAACGAGAGCCCGGCAAAGTCTATCCCCCGGTGGAAATCGAAAACAGCGACAGACTTCACTTGGGTCTCTATACAACGTTTCTCGTTATTGTGGACTAGCGCGGGCGGTGATCGAAAGACGGTCATCGCCCGTCTTTCGTCTGCTACCTTCTACGTCGTAAACGACAATGCTCAGCGGCATACGTGAGCAGTGCGGCTATTATGGTACTTTACCGATAACCGCACTGTTCACGTACATGTGCGACAACCCATGCCAGACAAAGGAACGCCATGGATACTACCGACAGCGCCTATGGCGACAAACTCATCCGTCTTGACACGTTCGACACCGCCGTGGCGGTCGACCCCAGTGTCGAGGATGATGCCAAGCGCCGGTTTATGACGCTTATTCTTCAAACGGTGCACCGCGACGACGGCAATATCGGACACGTGCTTCGCGCGACCAACACAAGCGGCGAGGTCTTTGCCGTCAAGCTGCTCAAGGACAACGCCATCCTTTCCGGCCAAGCCCCCGATCGCTCCGCCGAGCAAGCAGCTGCGCATCTGGCTAACACCGCCGCGCTGTTCGAGGAGTACCGTCATCTGTGCACCGTCTCGCACCTGCGCGGATTTCCGCGCGTCTATGGCTATGGATCGTGCGAGGATGACCCGCTCATCCTCATGGAGTGGGTCGAGGGCACCTCGCTCAAGCAGGCGCTGCCCTTGCTTCCGCACGATGTCTCGGGCGGGCTAACCACCCAGATGGTGGCCGCCGTTGGAAACGCCGTGCTTCGCGCACTCCTGATGACCCAGGGGCTCGTGAATCCGGTCGTCCATCGCGACCTGTCGCCCGCCAATATCATGTTCCGTACCACCAGCCGAACGCTCGAGCAGCAGATTGCCGATTGCTCCTTTGACCCCTGCCTCATCGACATGGGCTCCGCGACCATGGCCCTCGGCGACGACACGATCACCCGGCGCGCCGACATCTGGCGCTTTGCCACGCCCGCATACGCCGCGCCCGAGATGCTCACGCAGGATATCGAAGGCATCGCGGCCCTTCGCCGCTCGCCCGCCATCGACGTCTATGCTCTATCGAGCATTCTGTACCAGCTCTATAGCGGTCGCAAACCGTTCGATGTCGAGTCGACGGGTGCCGCGGCAACCGGCTCGTTCTACCTCATAAAGACCAAGACCAAGCCGGCACCGCTCGAGCCGCGATGCGATGACGACGACGCACTCGTCCAGATCATCATGAAAGGCATCTCAGTCGAGCAGTGCGATCGTCCTACCGAGCAGCAGATGCTCGAGGTGCTCTCGGCATACCTCACCGATGCCGAATCCGAGGGCCGCGAAGGTGCAGGAGACGAGGCCGCGATTGATATCGATTCTGGCACGCACCTTAAGGTCGACGTCGCCGGCGAGCGCGCACGAGAGATCCTGAATCAGGCCCACCACGATGCCATGACCCGCCGCCGCTTTATTATCGGCGGCGCTATCGCAGCCGTTGCGGGGCTCAGCGTTATCGGGGCGGCAACCCATGGCTTTGGCATCCCCGACTACCTTGACGGCATCCGCGGTTCACTTGACGACTACACCTGGGATCAGCTGCAGGAGATTTCGCTCAAGATTAAGGCCGCCGAGACCCGTAGCGAGGCACGCGAGATTGCCAAGCGCTATCACCTGCTAGATGCCGATGGGCATATCCCCTATCCGTGTACCAAGCGTGTCACGCTCACCAACGGGCTGCAGGTTGGCGCGCAGCTTGTGGGCATCCGCCACGATGAGCTTCTGGACGGGACGGGCAAGGCCGGACTGACGTTTATGTTCGACGCGGGTATTGCCGAGCGCAACGCTGCGGCTGAACCGCCGAGCGCCGGCTGGGCAGATTGCGAGCTGCGGGAATGGCTCAACGGCGACGGCCTTAAGCTGCTGCCCAACGAGTTGCGCGCACTCATTAAAGGGGTCAAGAAGGTCTCGAACAATGTGGGCGCCGCCAACAGCGCATCGTGCCTGAGCGAGTTGCCCGCAACCCTTTGGCTGCCCGCCATGGTCGAGCTGTGCGGTACGCAACCGCCCGATTCGTTTACCGAGGACTATCACTACCTGGCAGACATCTACAACGGCGAGGGCAAGGAGTATCAGCTCTTCCGCGAGCTCAAGGTAAGCCCGTATTCCACGAACGAGACGATGGTCCGCCAGTGGAAGGGCAAGGACACCTGCTGGTGGGAGCGCACGGTGAGCCCCGACACATCGGAGAGCGAAGGCACGCTCTATATGAATCGCGTGGGGCACGACGGCGACGTCTTTACGTACGCAACGCCTGCGGACAAGCCAAACAAGCTAACCTGTGTGATCCCCGGATTTTGCATCTAGGCGGCGGACGTCTTGCCGTGACGGGACCCCTCCCCGGCAATTGTCTCGATCTGTAACAGTTAGAACCCAAAAACCGGTCTAGATGTTATAGATCGAGACAAAACCACAGCTCCGCAAGACAATATCTCAATCTGTAACAGTAAGGGGTTAAAAACCTCTCTAGATGTTACAGATCAAGACATTTGAGTTGCCCCCGGGCAGTCTGTCTCAATCTGTAACAGTTAGAGGTTATATTTCCCGCCAGATGTTACAGATTGAGACATTGAGTTTCCTGCCAACTGTTTGTCTTGATCTATAACAAATACTCGGTAAAACGGGGTCTAGTTGTTACAGATCAAGATGTTAGTTTTCGGCCGAAATGTTTGTCTAAATCTGTAACAGCTATGGTTGAAAAACCGGTCCAGACGTTACAGATTGAGATGTTTGGCAGAGACGGCCACCTATTGAGCAGCCACCCTCGTCTGTAATGAAAAGTCATACATTCCAACTATTACTAGACACCCCCAGGGGGTATGGGTGTATAGTATCGGCAGGTTAACAATTTCAACACCGAACCACAGAAAGGAGAAGCCATGGCTCAAGATAAGTTCGACGTAGGCGGCATGACATGCGCCGCCTGCCAGGCGCACGTGGACCGTGCCGTAAGCAAACTCGACGGCGTCCAAAACGTCGCGGTCAACCTGCTCGCCGGTTCCATGATGGTCGACTATGACCCCGCGCAGGTCTCCCCCGACGATATCTGCACCGCCGTCGACCGTGCCGGCTACTCGGCCTCGCCCGTCGATGCGGGCACCGGTGCCGCCGGCTCAAACGGCAGCACGCAAGCCAGGTCTGGCGTCACCCATATGGAGTCGCCGACCAAAAAGTTGGAGGCCGCCGCCTCTGCCATGCGCACCCGCCTCATCATCTCGATCGTATTCCTCATCCCACTGTTCTACATAGGCATGGGGCACATGCTCGGCTGGCCGCTGCCCGGCATTTTCACCGACCATACCCATAGCATGACGCTCGCCCTCACCGAGCTCGTCCTGCTCATCCCCATCGTCTATGTCAACGACGCGTACTTTATCAATGGGTTTAAATCGCTCGCGCACGGCGCGCCCACCATGGACGCCCTTATTGCCGTGGGCGCGACCGCTTCCGTCGCCTGGTCGCTCTACGCCATGTTCATCATGGCCGACCAGCTAGCCGCGGGTCAGGTCCACGAGGCCATGATGACGAGCATGGACAACCTGTATTTTGAGAGCGCAGGTACGATCTTATCGCTCGTCACCGTGGGCAAATACCTCGAGACGCGCAGCAAGTCCAAAACCGGCGGCGCTATCGAGGCGCTCATCGACTTGGCACCCAAGAC
>URIK01000083.1 GCA_900547855.1 uncultured Collinsella sp.
TCTACACTCGACTAGTCGTCGGCAGCGTCAGATGTGTATAAGAGACAGCGTTGTATTGGCTGAAGGAGTTCAGCACCGATTTCTTGATCATGTCGTTTACGCTCATGGTTTCGCTTTCTCTTTTGCGATTGTTCGGTTATTACGTTTTCTACGATTGCCGATGTTTTCGGCTGCGCGTTTTCGTCCGTCTGTTTTCGGTCTTCCGCGATACGTCCGACCGGTGCGCTCAAGTCACACGCTCGGCACGTTCCAGCCTTCCTGCCAGTAGTCGAAACCCCGCAGATACGAGGCTTTGTCATAGCACAGCACGTATTTCGAGGCGGCCGTTATCTCCTGCGCCTTGCCTGGCAGAATGTCACGCACGATCTGCGGCAGGAATTCGGTGAATTTGACCTCCATCACCAGCTTGCCGGGCTCCAGGACCGGCAGCGCGGGCAGCGTCGCGTCAAAGATATCGAAGCTTCCCACCGCGGCACGCACGTTCATGTCAAACGTGATGCGCACGGTGCCCTCATCCATCACCCACGGCTCGCGCTCGTAGTCCACGATGGTCCGCGGGCGCATCATATTGCAGATGCACTCGATGTAGAACTCGCGACAGAGCGGATAAGGACTCCTCAGCAAAAAGTCGTAGTCGCCAGCCAGAATCTGCTCAAACTCGCCACGCGTGAGCGGCGCGTCCTCCTTGTAGATCCAGCTGCCGTACTTCTTTTTGCGCTCGAGCTTAATCACCTTGTCGCTGCCGTTATAGATGCGCACGCGATACTTTTTGCGCATGAGAATGCCGGCGTCTTTTTCCTCGTAGGCCGAGTTGCAGTAGTCGTCAAAGTACAGGCTGCGAATGGTGTAACCGCCTGCCCGCGCATGCTTGTCCAGCTTAAAAACCGGCGCCATGCGACAGGCAAGCGCGGCGTGCTCGCCCTCGTTAATGAGATATTTGAGCTCGTGGCGGTAACGCTCCTGCGTGGCACGCACAGGCGGGGCCGCCAAGCGCTCAAGCAGCGCGCTAGCCCTCCTCATACGTGTCCTCCACGACCTTACCGCCGTCTTGCACGTAAAAACACTTCATGCCGTAGTGCTTGCCGTCGTCGGTCACATAGTAGTCAAACGCATCTTGCGTATAGCCGTCGGAGTTGGTGGCACGCACGCGCACAAAATACTGGCCGGTATCGGGCGCATCACAGGTCACCTCGGGAAGCAGCACGTCCTCGGCCTTAAAGACCACGTCGCTTATGGCATAGTCACGCGCAAGCTCTACGGTGTAGCGAATGTCGCGCGCCTCAAAGTCGTAGGACGCATCCCAGTTAATACGCAGCTTACCGTTATCGATCTGCGGCACGCCGATGTAGAACGGCATGGGCTTTTTAAAACTCTCGCGAAAGCTCTTGTAGTTCTCCTCGATCTCGGAGGGAATCGCCGCGGCGATCTGCTCGTATTGGTCCTTGGTGACAGGCAGATGGTCGATATCGGGCGAAGCAAAGACCAGCGATTCAGTAACCTCGCGGTAGTGCTTGATCATCTTGCTCAGGCGTGCCTCGGTCATATACGAGCGCAGGTCCTTGACGGCACGGTCGAGATCGCTGCGGAACGATTTGCTGCGCAGCGCACGATTGAACAGAACGTTGCCCCAGTAGTTGCTTACGCCGCGCTCCCAGCTCGCGTAGTCCGAAAACCCGGTAAGAGAAAGCTCCAGCTTACGAAGCATGCCATCGTTATCCCAATCTAAAAAGTACCAGGTATTTGAGTTGAGAGGACTGTACAGATAGCAGTTACGGTTCTGCGTATCGCAGTTGCCCGTCAGAATCTGAAACGCCAGCCAATAAACCAGATTCTCGGAATCAAAGTGGGTGTCGAGCACGTCATCGATCTTTTGCGATTCGTCGTTGAGCGCATCGAGTATCTCGATGAGCTTCGTGTGGTCCGTATCGCCCTTAATCTCGAGCATGCCTTCAAAGCTTGCCTGGTTGTAGTCGGGATCATCGGCAAGCTTAATGGTGTCCTCGTAGCGATGGAAATCAAAGCTGTTCACCTTGTACAGGTGCCCGCTCTTATCCAGGCCATGTGCCTTAAGCGCCGTCTTGTTGAGCTGCTCCACCTGCGTAAACAGGCCGTAGTCCTCAAAGGTATCGTTGGACTTTTCGGTCTGGTCGCACACCCACAGATGCACAAACTGCGTGCGCAGGCCCATCATCTGGGGAATCCCGCGGATAAGGTCGTAGGCCATCTTGTTGCGAAAACGCATACCCTCGCCCATGTGCTTGTTGAGCGCAATCGCGCGCTGTTGGCGCCAGGTACCCTTGCCCTTTTTGAGCTCCACCTTGTAATTCTTCTGCGAGTTCATGCTCGATGTCTGACCGCGCACCTGCACGGTAGCATTGGGCGCTTCCTCGCCATAGCCAACCTCGCCGGCAACCGGGCCGTCTTCGTCGCCCGGCTGTAGCAGGCCCATAACCTGATAGCGCGTCACGCCCATGTCGGCATAGTCATACACCGAGTACGTGTTGATCTCGGCCCAGCTGTGGTCGGTGTTCTCGGAGCTGTTGCCGCGTGAGACCGTCAAGTACATGGTCACAATGCCCGAGTCATCGTAGACCTCGTAGAGCTCGTCCTTGTCGCGCAGGTGCTTGGTACCGTCCGAGGACTCGGCCTTTTTAATCTTGTCCTGCTTTTTGACCTTTTTAGTCGAAGATTCGTCCTGAGACGAGCAGCCCGAAAGCAACAGCGCGCCGGCAGCCGCCTCGATCAGGCAGCGGCGAGACATCAACTTATCGATCATCAGAACCTCCCCGATGTTTTTGGTACAGGCGAACCACCATACGTTCAAACGCACTGCGCGGTTCACCGCCCACGCGTTTGTCCTCGTAGCGCTGCTCAACACGGTCGAGCACCCGTCCAAGTTCGGTAAACCAACCCGTCTTGTCAGCAGCCACGATGGGCTGCTGGCTCAGGATACGATACGGCAAGTTGGCGGTATAGGTATCGAGCCGCAGCAGCGCCACGATAAAAAACACCGCTGCACCCAACAAAAAGCCAAAGCCGTAAAACTGCTGCGGCAAGAGCAGAGAAACGGCAGTCGCCAGCCCGGCCACACCGGCAAACAGGCCCGAAGCCAGCACGGCTCCCTTATAGTCGGTAAAGTACAGCAAGATGAGCATCACCGTATTGCCCACGGCATACAGGCCATAGCCCACGCACAGCGTGCGAAAATACCCGTGCATCAGGTTGTTAAAGCTCAACGGTAGGGCCGACAGCACCGTGGTCTCGAGCGAAATGACCGCCGCGGTCACAAACAGCTGCTTGAGCGCACAAAAGCGCAGTTCGCTGTTAAGCGTGGAGAGCATCTCCTCCTCGGCCACCACAATGTCGCCCACCACGCCGCCGTCATTGAACAGGCTGTAGTAGTCGTGGTAGCGCGGATAGAAGTTGACCTCGACCGAGACCACAAAGTTGACGGTCGTGACCAGGATCGTCAAAAACGCAATGAGCGCCGGCACATCGTAGTAGGGCGCACCATAAAACAAGCCCTTGACCTGCACGCCAATAGGACCGGCCCAAATAATCACCAGGTGCGCAAAAAGTCCCAGATTGGTTAACAGGCCCGTGAGCGCCAGCGGCATAAACTGATCGAGCCACTGCAAAAAGGGCCAGGGGCTGCGGTCGCTCTGAGGAAAATACCGGTACAGCAGCACCACGTCCCAGGCGAGCATGACGCCGTAGCCCAGAGCAATTGACGCCAACAAGCCCTCGACCGGCGGCAGTCCCAGCGCCAGCGCGGCCAGGGCGCACAGGCACGCCACGCCAATGGCAGCCGCAAAGCTGCACAGGATGCCGCGGTAATCCTTGATGGCCGTGAGGTAGCTCATGCCGTTCCAGTTGACGATCATAATGTTGAACAGCCACAGACATAGCAGCCCCTGCAGCAGCGTGGCGCCCGAGAACAGCAAAAAGACACCGTAGAGCACCGTGCCCGCAACGAGCATGACAGCATTGGAGCCCCAAAACGAAGGCAGAATCTCGTCCTCGCGCTCGGCAAACAACATATCAGCCAAAAAGCGCGTGACCGGCATGGAGAAAAAGCTCGTGAGCAAAAGTGAGGCCAGCAGTGTGTAGGTCACCATGCACACCAGCAGATCCTGGTTGGCACGGCCCACACCCCACAGACCGCACAGCACCAAGATACCCACCTGGAGCAGCACGCCCAACAGCATGGGACCCGTGCACACAATGCCGGCGTAGCCATAAGCGCGCATCGTGGCAAACAGGCCCCTGCGCCTAAACAGGCGCTTGAGCTCAAAACCAATTCCGGCCACCGGCTACTCCCCCTCTCTGGGCAGGTTAAACGCACACGCCGTCTCGTCGTACAGCGCGCGATAGTTGGCGAGCATCTGCTCGTGCAAGAAGTACGTGGCAACGCGACGCTGGCCGCGCTCCCCCATCTCGATACGGCGGGCGCGGCTCACGCACATGCGCTCCATGGCATCAGCCAAGCCCTTGCGATACATGGGCGGCGTCACAAAACCCGCCACGCCAAAGTCGTCGCCCGGGGCGCCCTCGAGCAGCTCGCGGCAGCAGCCCACCTCGGTCGTCACGCAGGGACGGCGCGCTGCAAGCGACTCCAGCACGCTGAGCGGCTGGCCCTCGGAGATGCTCGTTAAAATGGTAAAGTCGAGCTTTTCCATGTACTCGACCACGTTAACGCGGCCGGTAAATATCAGGTCGCGCACGCCCAGGGTGTCAACCAGCGCATGGCACTCGGCGCCGTACTCTTCGTCGTCCACGCCGCCCATGATGTGCAGGCGCACCTTGGGCAGGCGCTCATGCAGCTCAAAGAAGGCATAGATCATGGTCTTGACGTCCTTGATGGGCGCCAGGCGCACCACCGCGCCAATGTCCACCCAGCCGTCATCGGGCTTTAAGGGAATGTCCTTAAAGCGGTCGAACTGGATGCCGTTGGGGATGACCAGGCATTTGTCCGCATCGCAGCCCATATCGATCTGCGTCTTGCGGGCGTTATGGAACAAACTGGTCACGCGGAAGGCACGGCGGTAGATCTCCTCCGAAAGCAGGTAGAAAAAGCGAATCCAGCGGTCCTTAAACGACGGCACCACCCAGTCGGCGCGAATGATCTCTTCCTCACGCTCGCGGGTATAGATGCCGTGCTCGGTCAGCAGTACCGGCGCATGGGAAACGCTCGAGCCCAGGCAGGCGAGCAGACCACCGTAGCCGGTCGAGATAGCGTGGTACACATCGGCCACCGGCACCTCGCTGCCCAGCAGGTAGAGCACTGGCAGCAGCATAGAGCGCATGGTGTGGAATGCGTCGGCAAAGGGCGTGTAGGGGTACTCGGTCAGACACACGTCGCGGAAGATGTCCATAAACGTTCGGCTCTGTAAAAACGAGAGCGGATGCACACGACGGCGCTGGAAGATATCGAACAGCACGTCCCAATCCGGATTGGAGAGCGACACCAGGCGGCGTAGCGCCTCGCGCTCGCGGTCGTTAAAACTGGCTTCGTGCTGCTCGCCCGAAAGCCGCAGGGCGTCGTCCAGGAACACCTCGTGCACCTCGACCACGTTGCCGGGCAGCTCGTAGACAAACTTGCCGCGGTCGGCAGCATGCGCGCCAATCACCCACAACACAAACTCGTGCTCTGGCATGGCCGTAATGTAGCCGTGCATCCAGGTGGATACGCCGCCGTGTACATAGGGGTAGCAACCCTCGAGTACCAAGCAGATTCTCATTTGTCGCCACCCTCCTTGCGCTCGATCGTCACGGTCTTATCATTTGCCTTGAGCAGATACAGATTGCCCGTAAGGTGCGTCAATTCGCCACCCGTCACCGCACCCGGCTCGCCGTTGTTGGCGCGGAACATGAGCCACGCCTCATCGTGGAAATTGCCCAGGCTGAGCGTCCAGGCATCCGCGCTGGTATCCACGCTCACCGTAACCGACGAAAAGCGCTGAATGGCGCCCGAGCATTCCGAGCCGGTCTGGCGACGCAGGTCGGCCGCAGACTTGGTAAGCCAGTCCAGGTAGTCGGTCAGGCCGCCCTTGTAGACTTCCCAGCCCTCCTTGGCGCCGCGATCGGGATCGAGCAGGTCGTCCGGGTGCATAAAGTGCGTACTCACGTAGTGCATGTTGAGTTCGGACACGGCTGCCAGGCGCATATAGGAATCGTCGACCATGCCGCCCGAGACAATGCGCGGCTGCTCCACAATGCCATCGCTCGCCACGCCAAACTCCTGCACGTACGGCAGGTCGGTACCGTCCTCAAAGTACGTACTAGCAATAGTCTTAATGCGCGGAACGTCGGTGCCGATAATCTGGCGCGCGCGGGCCGAAAGGATATTCGACGGTGGCACGTAGACCGAGCCATGAGCGTTGGGCAGGACCTCGTCTTGAAACGCGATAAGTTCGTTAAGCGAAGCGACAAGCGTCTCTTTGTTCTTCCAGGTCTTGTAGACGTACAGCGTGCCATAGTCGGTATCCCAGAGCGCCAGAGGCTGATGGTTGTAGCCGTGAAAGCCCAGCTCTCCGCCCATCTGCAGCAGCATGCCGCCAAAATAGCGGAACTGCGTGGTATCGGGTTGGCGCGCGGGCTCGGTCTGGTTGACCGCGTCCTCGTAGTTTTCGATCATCACGCCGGTATAGCGAATGCCGTATTTTTGCGCGAGCTTTTGCAGATCGGGCCACCAGACCTTGGTGTAAAAATCGGCAATGGAAAGGCCGTAGTCACGCTTGATATAAGTACCATCGCCCGAGGGCACGGGGCTAGGAAAGTCGTCCAAATAGAACACGGCGCTGTTGATGACCGGATAGGCCGTGGCATCACCCAGCAAGCTTATGGCCGAAGCATAGAACCCACGCATGACCTTGTCGTAAATGCCAATGTTGCACACCACGGTGTGACCACTGCCGCAATCGTTAGACCAAATGAGCGGCGTGCCCGCGTCACCGGTCCTTGCCCAGACGTGCGCCGTTTCGCGCAATGAAACCGAAAGCGAAGAATCGAAGGGGTCCGAGAGCTCGTAGCGCTCTCCCCCGCCCAGCATAAAGTCCTCGCTCGGCACAATGCTTTCGGCTTTTACATAGTCATATCCGGCCGATTCGATCCCAAGCTTGGAAGCAATCACTTGCAGATAGCTCGAGTTATCCGGCGGCATAGCGAGCATAAGCGAACCGCCAGCACTCACCCAACTCATCAGATCGGTCAGATGCGTACCCAGTCCGTCAAGCGAGGGCATAAGCACAATCACGCGATCAAACGACGTGAGCGAGGGAATCGCATCCGCACCGTCGGTGGCAATATCAACATCGCGATGGGCGATCTTCATGTCGAGCAGGATCTGGTCGAACTGTTCCTTTACGTCCTCGACGCCAGCTTGATCGGAATCGGTAATGACCAGGCACGTGGGCTTTTGGCCAAAGATTGCCAAGGAGGCCGGCACCGCGTCGTTGGCGGCGAGCATGCCCAGCTTGTGCTGTCCAGCGCTGTACTGCACGCCGGCACGCTCCACCAGCAGCACGGCGGCCATGGCAATAAAGACCGCCCACACCACGAGGAGTCCCATCCAACGAAAGCGCCCTGCACGGTCGCGGATATGTTGCGCCACGCTCATCTGGCCTCCTCCCCGTCGCGCCAAAACGCCAACTTTTCGCGGTTGTCGGCGCTCAAATACACATGTTGCTTGTCAATCGCATCGATCACACGGTGGACCTCGTCACCATCGCGGCGCATCACGGCCAGGCGCAGGCAAAGCATCCAAACCTCCTGCTCCTCGGGCACGTCGAGCACCAGCTGGTCGATCACGGCCTGCGCCTCGTCGATCTGTCCGACATCGGCCAGCGCCGTCGCGTATCGAATGCGCAGCTCAAAAGTGTCTTCGCGCTCGCAGCGACGCGCAAGCAGGCGCGCGTACTGTTGGCGCTGAATCTGAGCCACGCGCCCCTCGGCCAAGCCCGAGCCCAAGTATTCACCAAGAAAATCACAGTATTCGATGAGGTTTTGCGCGCTCGGGTCCGTCTTAAAGGCGCGCTCCAGCTGCTGCAGTTTAAGGTCGGACTCCTTGGA
This sequence comes from uncultured Collinsella sp., assembly GCA_900547855.1. Classification (GTDB taxonomy): domain Bacteria; phylum Actinomycetota; class Coriobacteriia; order Coriobacteriales; family Coriobacteriaceae; genus Collinsella. The sequence continues at coordinate 8,071 of URIK01000083.1, forward strand.
GATCTGCGCCACCGCCGTCGCGGCATAGTGCGCCACCTCAACGTCGTCGTTAAGCTTAGCCGCCTGCAGCTGCGCCAGGTACGCGTCAGGCTCCTCGGTGAGCATAGAGAGCATTAGGCGGCGCCGATATGCCGGGTCATTGACGATGAGCGCCTCCTCGAGCGGCACTACGCCTGCATCG
>URIK01000084.1 GCA_900547855.1 uncultured Collinsella sp.
GATTCATGAGCGTCTCGTGGGCTCGGAGATGTGTATAAGAGACAGCGGTAGCGTGGCATGCGCTGTTCAGCCAGCTTATCGATTCCGTCGCGGGCGGTGATGGGGCGGCTCTTGTGGGCGAGCTCCTCGAGCTTGCGGTTGAGCATCACGATCTGGCTATTCTGGTGCAGCAGCGGGTAGTTCTCGTCGCGTGTGACCACGCCGCCGCCGGTGGAGAGCACCAGGCCGCTGCGCTTGGAGATGTCGGCCAGCGTAGCCGTCTCCTGTTCGCGGAAGGCCGCCTCGCCGCGCTCGATGATAAAGTCGGCGCAGGGCATGCCCAGGCGCTCCTCGAGGGCGCGATCGAGGTCGATGTGCTCGCGGCCCGTGAGCTGAGCGATCTGCTCGCCCACGCGGGTCTTGCCCGAGCCCGGCATGCCGATCAGGGCGATGTTCTGCTCATGGCGCGACAGGCGCTCCGTTACGTCCAGGATGCGCTCGCGCGGGGTGGTTTGGCCGGTATAGCGCTCGACGGCCTGTGCCGCTTGGGCCACGAGCATCAGCAGGCCGCCGATGCAGGGGATACCGCGGCGCTCGGCCTCGAGCATCAGGCCCGTGCGGGCGGGGTTGTAGACAATGTCGATAACGCCTTCGAGCGCATCGAGCCCTTCGAGCGTGCAAGGCGCGTCGGGGCAGTGGGGGAACATGCCGGCGGGCGTGCAGTTGACGAGCAACGTTGCATCGGACTGCTGGGAGATGTTGTCGTAATTGACCTCGCTCGTGCGGCCGACGGGCACGACGATGGCGCCCAGGTCTCCCAGCACCATACTTGCCGTGGTGCCGGCGCCACCAGTGGCTCCGAGCACGAGAGCCTTCTTGCCGGCAACCTCTACACCCAGCTCCTCGACCAGGCACCGAAAACCAAAGTGGTCGGTGTTGTCGCCGCGCAGGCGACCGCCAGGTAGGCGTGTGATGGTGTTGACGTTGCCCATGCGCTCGGCGAGCGGACTCAGCTCGTCCAGGTAATCCATGACGGCGCGCTTGTAGGGGATGGTCACGTTGGTACCCTCCCATTCGTCGCCCGTCATAAAGGCCGCGAGGTCCTCGGGCTCGCGCTCAAATCGCACGTACTCGAGCCCAGCGAGCTCCTTGTAGATGGTCGGGGTGTAGCTGTGGCCCAGCACGCGGCCCAGTACGCCGTAGGGGCGGGTTGTGGCGGTATCGGTCATCTAGAGCACCTCCGTGTAGCTGCCAAAGTAGGTGAAGCTCTCACACACGTCGTCGATCGAATCGAGCAGGTCGTCGAGGGCCTTGCTGCCAAAGGGGCAGTCCAGATCAAAGTAGAACATAAACTCAAAATCGCGCCCGGGGATGGGACGGCTCTCGAGCTTGATGAGGTTGATGTTGAGCGCGTAGAAGCGCTCGAGCACGCGATAGAGGGCGCCCGGCTCGTTGGCCGTGGTGATCATGAGCGAGGTGCGATTAGCGCCGGGGTAGACGCGCGGCTCGCGGCTGATGACGACAAAGCGCGTGTAGTTGTTGTCCGAGTCCTGGATGTTGGGCTCCAGCATCTCCAGGCCGTAGAGTGCGGCGCAGCTGCGCGAGGCGATGGCGGCAACGTCGGTACGCTCGGAGCTGGCGACCATCTCGGCCGACATGGCCGTGTTGGGGTACTTGGTGGCGTGCAGGTCGTGCGCCTCGATAAAGCTAGCGCACTGCGCGATAGCTTGGCCGTGGCTGTAGACCTCACGTATGTCCGCGAGCTTGGTGACGGGTTTGACGAGTAAGTTATGGTCGATCTTGAGGCGAAGTGAGCGCACGATGTGGAAGTCGAACTGGGCGAGCAGGTCGTAGACGGCGTTGACCGAGCCGGCGGTGGAGTTCTCAATGGGCAGCACGCCAAACTCGCAGAAGCCGTCGCGCACGGCGCGCATGACGCCCTCGAAGGTCTCGAAAAAAGCGATGTCGGGCACGTCGAAGAGTTTGCACGCGGCGATCTGGCTATAGGCACCTTCCACGCCCTGGCAGGCAACGGTGGCCGTTTGAGGGAAGGGCGTGTCAAAGGCTGCAGCCGTGGCGTGGGCCTTTTGCGAGACGGTGATGCCCTTGAGCTCGTTGATATAGCGCTGCTGCTCGGCCTTGCTCATGCTCATGAGGAGACGGAACAGGGCGATGGTCTGTGCCTTGTAGCGCTCGGGCGCGCGGCTGGCGAGGTTGTTGAGCTTGGAGCGCTCGCGGGCGGGGTCGAAGACGGCCTTGCCCATCTCGATTTTTGACTTGGCGACCTCGGTGGCAATGTCCATACGCTCGACAAAGCTGTTGAGGAGCGTGGTATCGATGCCGTCGATGGCCTGGCGGATGTCAGCAAGGTCCATGGGGACCCCTTTCACGTGTCGGTGATTTTTCTGGGACGGGGATTAAAAAATCATTGTGTACCTAATGATTTTTTAATCCCCGTCCCAGAAAAATCACTGGGTGGGCGTGGGGGCCGGAGTTGGCCCCCAGAGATTTTTAGAGCTGGCCTGCGTCCTCGAGGAGGGCGTCCCAAATCGCGAGGGCGGCGGCTGCCTCGGCTACGGGGACGGCGCGCGGGACGATGCAGGGATCGTGGCGGCCGTGGACCGAGAGCTCGGCATTTTCCATGGCGTCCATGTCCACGGTCTGCTGCTCGCGGCCGATGGAGGGCGTGGGCTTTACGGCCATGCGCCACATGACGGGCGCGCCGGTCGAAATACCGCCCAGGATGCCGCCGGCGTTATTGGACTCGGCCTCGATTTCGCCGGTCTCGGCATCGATGCGATACGGATCGTTGTTCTCGCTGCCGCGCATGGCGGCCACGGCAAAACCCATGCCAAACTCCACGCCCTTTACGGCGGGAATGCCAAACGCGATTTGCGCGATGCGGTTCTCGATGCCGTCGAACATGGGGTCGCCGATGCCCGCGGGCAGGCCGTAGATGCCGCACTCCACGATGCCGCCGATGCTGTCGAGCTCGTCGCGCGCGGCAAGAATCTCCTCGCGCATACGGCCGGCTGCGGCGGCGTCAATGCACGGCAGATCGTTCGTAAGGATCGCCTTGCGGTCGGCCTCGCGATAGACCATATCGTCCATCGGCAGGTCGGAGATGCCGCCGATCTGCGCCACGTGAGCCATCACCCGAATACCGCGGGCCTCGAGTGCCTGCAGCGCAATGCCGCCGGCGATGCATAAGGGAGCCGTTAGGCGGCCGGAAAAATGCCCGCCACCAGCGACATCGTGCATGTTGTGATACTTCACGCGCGCAGGGAAGTCCGCATGTCCGGGACGGGGCTTGCGGCGCAGCTCGGAGTAATCCTTGGAGCGCGTGTTGGTGTTCTCGATAATCGCGGCGATGGGCGCGCCGGTGGTATGTCCATCGACTACACCGGCGATGATATGCGCGGCGTCGGCCTCGCGGCGTTTGGTCGCGGTCTCGTCGCGACCGGGGGCTCGACGGTCGAGGAAGGACTGTAGCTGCTCCTGGTCCACGGCGATGCCCGCCGGAATGCCATCGAGCGAGCAGCCGATGGCGGGGGAGTGCGACTGTCCGAAGATGCTTAAGTGTAAGACGTTGTCAAAGGTCGAGGACATGCTATTCCTCCTCGAGCGTGACCTTGCCGCCCAGTAGGCGGTAGTGGTCGAAGAAATCGGGATAGGACTTGTTGACGGCCTCGGCGCCGTGGATCACGACCTCGCCGGTGGCGCGGCTCGCGGCGATGGCGGCCATCATGGCGATGCGGTGGTCGTTGTGCGAATCGACCTCGCCGCCGGTGAAGGCATTGACACCCTTGATGATGAGGTCATCGCCGGCAATGCGCACCTGCGCGCCCAGCGCGGCGAGCTCGCGGGTGGTGGTGACCAGGCGGTCGGATTCCTTGATACGTAGACGGGCGCAATCGCGGATAAAGGTGCGGCCCTGTGCCAGCGAGGCCACGGCCGAGATAACGGGCACGAGGTCGGGAATGTCGTGGGCACTCATCTCAAAGCCGGCGAGCTTGTCGGACTGCACGGTGGCGGCGTTGGTTGAGCGCACGATGCGGGCGCCAAAGCGCGAAAGCGCGGCAAGCACGTTGCGGTCGCCCTGCGCGGAGCTCAGCGACACGCCCTCTACGGTGATAGGGTCGGTGCCGATGGCGCCGGCGCACAGCCAAAAGGCAGCGTTGGACCAGTCGCCCTCGACGGCTACGCTGCCGGGCGTGCGATACGAGCCACTGCTCACGCGGAAGTTCGTGACCTCGGGCTGGCCGTCCTTGGCCGGAATGCGCTCGACGTTGACCTCGACGCCAAAGGCCTTCATGGCCTGGATCGTCAGGTTGATGTAGGGGCGGCTCTCAATGAGGCCGGTCACCTGCACGCAGGAGGGCTGGGCGAGTAACGGGGCTGCCAGCAGCAGGCCCGAGATGTACTGCGAGCTCACGTTGCCCGGCAGCACAAAGGTGCCCGGGCGCATGCGGCCGCTCGTCTTGAGCGGAAAACCGCCCAGACCCTGTAGGTCGCAGCCGGCGGCGACGATCTCGTCCGAGAGCGGGGAGAGGGGGCGTGCGCCCAAGCGTCCCTGACCCACAAAGGTGGCCTCTGCGCCTAACGCGCAGGCGACGGGCAGCATAAAACGCAGCGTGGAGCCGCTCTCGCCGCAGTCGAGCGTGCCGCCTGCAAGTGCTTTGAGCAGGCCAAACTCAATACTCTTCATGGTGGGGTGGACCTGGAAGCCGTCCTCGACGGTCTCAATGCGAGCACCCAGGGCCGTAAGGCAACGCACCGTAGCCTCGATGTCGGCGCAGGTGGTGTTACAGGTGACGTGTGTCTCGCCGTTGGCAAGCGCAGCGCAGATGATCAGGCGATGCGCCATCGACTTGGACGCGATGGCGGGAACGGTGCCCTTGAGCGGGGACGGGGTGATGCGGGCTAGCATGCGGATGCGTCTCCCTTCTGGCCGAGGCCCTCGGCAATGAGTTCGTGGAAAGTGGAAAGCGGCGTGCGGTCGATGCTGCAACGGCCAATGTCGTGCGGAATTACCAGGTCGATAGTGTCACCGGCGCGCTTTTTGTCGTGGAGTGCCTCGGCAAAGACGGCGTCGGCCGAAAGCTCGCAGCGGGTCTTGAGGCCGTGGCGCGCGCAGAGCTCCTCGATGCGAGCGGGAAGTTCGGCGTCGCAAATGCCGTGCAAGGCCGCGGCGCGCGTGATGATGCCCATACCGATTGACACGCAGTTGCCGTGCCCCAGCTCAAAGTTCTCGCAGGCCTCGACGGCATGTCCGGCGCTGTGTCCAAAGTTGAGGAGCTTTCGCTGGTTGGTTTCGCGCTCGTCGGCGACGACCACGGCGCGTTTGATGTCGATATTGCGGGCGATGATGAGTGCTACGCGGGCCACATCGCGGTTGAGCAGCTCCAGCGTGAGCGGGGTTTTCTCCAACTCGGCGAAGAGCTCGGGGTCGGCGATCACGGCGTGCTTGACGACCTCGCCGCAGCCGTCGGCGAACTGCTCAGGCGTTAGGGTGGCAAGGCATCCCACGTCGGCGATAACCACGCTCGGCTGCCAAAAGGCACCGGCGAGATTTTTGCCGGCGGCCAGGTCGATGGCCGTCTTGCCGCCCACCGACGAGTCCACCATGGCGAGCAGGCTCGTGGGGATCTGCACAAACTTGCAGCCACGCATGTAGGTGGCGGCCACAAAGCCGGCCACGTCGCCCACGACGCCGCCGCCGAGCGCCACGATCACGTCGGAGCGCGAAAGCTCGTGCTCGGCAACAAACTCAAGAATGGCAACGTAGGTCTCGGCGCGCTTGTGTGCTTCGCCGGCCTCGAAGGTGCAGATGCTTACCTCATAGCCCGATGCCTCCAGGCTCTGCTTGACAGGCATTTGGTAGAGCGGGCCCACGTTGGTGTCCGTCACGATGACGGCCTTGGTGCCGCCGGCAGTGGCGCGCACGAGCGGTCCCGCCTGCTCCAGCAAAAACGTGCCAACATGCACCTGGTATGGGCGTGCAGTGTCGATATCGATGGTAATCGCCATAAGCTTCGGTCCTTTCGACCTGGCGTGATGGGTGGTCTAGTGGGAGGCCTCGTCGTCGAGTGCGCGCTTGATGCGGTCGCCCTCGGCAAGGAGATTCTCCAGATAGCGCTGGTCGCGGTCCTTGAGTGCACGGCTGTAGGCGCCGAGCGACTCGATCAGGTGGTCGATCTCGAAGGCAAGCGCGTCGGCGTCGTCGATCATGAGCTCGGACCACATTTGCGGGTTGAGGTGCGCCACGCGGGTGAGATCGCGGTAGCTACCGGCTGAAAAGCCGTGGTGGACCTGGGCGGTCGGGCTCTTTACGTAGGCGTTGGACACCACGTGCGCAAGCTGGCTCGTGAAGGCGATGACGCGGTCGTGCTCTGCGGCGCTGGTCACGCTGAACTTGCCAAAGCCCAAGGGGCGCACCATCTCGCGCACCTGGCCCAAAAGTTCCAGCTTGAGCGCGTCGTCCACCGCGGGCGGCACGAGCACGAGCGGAGCGCCCTGGAACAGGTCGGCGCGGGAGTGCGCATAGCCCGAGTACTGCGTGCCCGCCATGGGGTGCGCGCCCACAAAGTAAAAGCCGTGCTCGCGGGCAAGCTCAAAGGCGCGTTCGCACACGATGCCCTTGACGCCCACCGTGTCGATTACCACGGAGCCCATGATGGCGTCGGTGTCGGTGGCGTCGGCGAGCGCCTTGGCGTGCGTCTCGAGCCACTCGATGCATGCCTCGGGGTAGCAAGCCAGGACGATGATGTCGCATTCGCCGAGTGTCTTGTCGTTGAGCTCTCCGGCGACAGTGCCCATGCTAGCGGCCGTCATGACATCGTCATCGGGGTCCCAGGCCAGCACGCGGACGCCCGCCTGCGCATAGCCGCGGGCAAAGCTGCCGCCGATCAGGCCCAAGCCGACGATGCCGGCGCACTTGGGGCCGCCCCGGTTAACGCGTGCGTTTCTCACCGTACCCATGGGCTACTCCATGGTCTCTTGGCAGACAACCTCGCGGATGGCTCGGATGCGGCGCATGGTGTCGTCGAACTGATCGGGGGTGAGGGCCTGGGCGCCGTCGGACCAGGCGCGGCTCGGCTCGTCGTGGACCTCGATCTCCAGACCGTTGGCGCCGCAGGCGGTCGCGGCGAGCGCCATTGGCTCAACGTAGCGGGTGTAGCCAGTGGCGTGGCTGGGGTCGGCGACGACGGGCAGGTGCGACAGGTGGTGCAGCACCGGCACGGCGTTGAGGTCGAAGGTATTGCGGGTACGGGTCTCGAAGGTGCGGATACCGCGCTCGCACAGGATGACGTTGTCGTTGCCCTCGCTCATGATGTACTCGGCGGCCATAAGCAGCTCGTCGATCGTGCCGGACATGCCGCGCTTGAGCAGGATCGGGGTCTTGGTCTTGCCGACCTCCTTGAGCAGGGGGAAGTTCTGGGCGTTGCGGGCGCCGATCTGCATGACGTCAATCTTCTTGTCAAGGAAGACCTGCACGTCGCGCGGGTCCATGATCTCGGTGACGATCGGCATGTCGAGCTCGGCAGACGCCTCGCACAGCAGGTCGAGGCCGGCGAGGCCCATGCCTTGGTAGGCGTAGGGGGAGGTGCGGGGCTTGTAGGCACCGCCGCGCAGCATCGTGGCGCCGGCGGCCTTTACGCGGCGTGCGATGCGAATGAGGTTCTCGCCCTCGACGGAGCAGGGGCCGGCGATGACTTGGAACTGGTCGCCGCCGATCTTGACGCCGTGGCCGCAGTCGATGACGGAGTCCTCGGGGTGGAACTTGCGGTTGGCACGCTTAAAAGGCTCGGAGACGCGCTGCACGCGCTCGACGACATCCATGGACTCGAGCAGGAACGGGTCGATCTTGGTCGTATCGCCCACCAGGCCGATGACGGTCTCGTTCTCGCCGCGCGAGACATCGGTCTTCAGGCCTTTTTTCTCAATCCAGCTGACGATATGGCCGACGGCCTCGTCGCTGGCGCTTTGCTTTAGAATTGCAATCATGGTGTGCCTCTCACCTCGATGGATAACCCTTGCAAAAACGGCCCGCATCGCGAGCCGTGTATATATGGTACATGAGAGTTTATACTATCTGACTCGCTTTTGCCTTCTAAAGTGGGCCGTTGCGCCGCGTCTTCCTCGGAATGGTTGATTTCCGATCTCAGCCGAACACATTGAGCGGATAGGCCATTCCCGCAGCT
>URIK01000085.1 GCA_900547855.1 uncultured Collinsella sp.
GAGCTTGCAGAACGGCAAAAAGCCGGACCGGCGGTTTCGGCGCTGGCCCCCTGACGTCTACTGTTGAACGGCAAATAACCCATGATTACGCCTACCGACATATCCACCGCCGCCTCCCGCGTGCTTGCTCAATACGACGTCAGCGAAGCATATTAATTTGGCTCGTTTGCCCGAGGCGAGCAAACGCCCAATAGCGATATTGACTTGCGCCTAGTCTGCGGCAACGCCATGACGTTCGGCACGCTTTACGAACTCTCCCATGAGCTCGAGAGGGAACTTGGGCGAAAGGTTGAAATCGTCACCAACCCACCAGAGCACATGCGCCCAGCATTCCGCAAAAGCATCAAGCAGGAAGAGATGCGCCTTTATGTCTCAACATAAACGAAACGATGAGCTTACGGATACAACCCTACAGCCCTGTCCTCCCAAAGAACCTAACGCCGAAAGCCTAGAGGCCATCCGCGAAGGGGATGCGTTCTTTGCCAGTGGAGAACTAGGTCGTTTCGACAACTCCGCCGACCTTATCAATGCAGCTCTAAATGCCCCTGAAATGTGAGAAAACTCAATCACCAAAGAGACGGCCGTCTTGGAGGTGCCAGATCGGCGAGGTACGTACCTCGCCATTTTTGTCCTTCGACGGATAGCGGTACTATCCAGCCTTCTGGCATAGCCCGAGAGCCGACGAGCGCGACCGTGTGACTTCTGGGTTTGCCTTGCAGCTCTTCCCATTCATTTGTATGCTTGACTTTGATTTTGGTCGTAAGGCGCGACCAACGGAATCAAAAGAAAGCCTGCCGAGAAGACCTTGGTCGCAGAGCACGACCAACGCAATCAAAACAATGCTCGCGGAGAAGGCGCTTTCAATCGCATTGATTGGAGGCGCCTCTAATACCAAGAGATATCTACTCTGCCGGAGAGCCAGGAGCAAAGGTGGCGGTCGAACGCGCCTGATAACGGGTATCGCTCTAACGAAACCAGTACTACGCTTGGATCCAGGACCTCGTTTCCGGAAGCCGCACGACCAGTGGACTCGCCGAAGAGTTGCGCCGCGGTTGCATTGTGGGCGCGGGCGACCCGTCACCCGTATAGAATCAAACCATCCGCACGCCAGTTATTGAATGGATTGGACACCACATGGAAATCCCCGGCACCCTGTGCAGCAATGTGTACGACTTCGCGTTTTGCCCCGAGCCCTGTTACGAGCGCTTGGCCGACCTCGCCGACCCCGAGGACTGGGGCCCCAGCAATCGCATCCTCAAAAACTACCTGTCGTTTTCGTTTAGCCGCGCGGTGTTCCTCACCGAGCGCGACGTGGACCAGACCGCGCCGTCCAACCTGCCGCTGGTGTTTGACGACGACCGCTGCCTGTTTAACACCGGCCTGTACACACGCCGTTACGAGACTATCTACGGCCTATTTGAGCCCAACACCAAGCCCGATGCGCGCCAGCGCTGGTTTTTAAAGGGTTTCTTTAAGGAAAGCGACCCCATGCTGGTCTCGTTTGAGTACCTGCCGTGCCGCGTGCGCTTTGCCGAGGACCCCTCCGAGCTGGTCTTTGACTACCGCCTGCCCATCCGCTCCAACATCGACCACATTCTGGGCGACGAGGAGAACCTGACGCGCATTCCCGCCAGCCTGATGGGGGAGGGCAACTCGCTGCTGCTGCGCCGCGCCTTTGAGGGAGCTGTCGTCGAGGCCGCCCGCCGCGCCGCCGCCAACTATACGCTCGCGGTGCCGCAGTTCTACGGCGGCCGAATTCAGCTGCTTCTACCGCTGTGCCTAACTGGCGACAAGCCCGAGCTGGCGCTGACCATCCAACGCGAGGACGGTTTCTACGCAGCGCGCACCTGCCTCACGCTCGACATGGCCTACAACAACGCACGACTTATCTGCCGCCCAGAGACCTCGTGGATCAAGCGATAAAGGTCGGTCTACCTGCTGGTTTGTCGTCCACCCTGATTGCGGTGGCGCGGTTTGCGCCCACGAATTTACAATCGAGGGCAAAAAGTTCTTGGTAAACCACGCACGGCTATGTTAGTATCTCTTTTGCCGAAAGGCGACGGGCGATTGGCTCAGGGGTAGAGCATATCCTTCACACGGATGGGGTCACAAGTTCGAATCTTGTATCGCCCACCATCTAAAGTACAGGTCAGAGGTGTTAAGCCTCTGGCCTTTTTCTTTTTGACACCAAGGGTGATTCCAAAACGAATCGTAGTCGTATAAGGCGTCATTTTTTTCGCACCCTTTTTGCTGACGCCATTGCATGTTTTGTATAAAACGCATGCGTATTTTCTTTGAATTCCCCATGTGATCCGCGCGCAAATGTGGAGACAGGGACCACATGCCCAAAGCTCCTTCCAGCGGTTTTCTATCACACGACGGTTTTTCGGCGGAACTCGGCATGCTTTTGTCAGCATTTGGTTTGCTTCCCGTACTTACCCGCATGATGCCCCGGTAGATAATCGGCCATGCCCGCAATCCGCACGGCCTACGGTCGAAACCAGGGGAGGCCACATGGACGAAATCGTCTGCGCAAACACCGCATTCCGCTACTGGCGCTGCCCACCGCAGGTGCATGACCTCTACCCGCGCCTACCCAGCTCCGATGACGGCTGGCGGGCCCTATCCCAAGCCCCTTTCGTAACCGATGTCCTCAAGACCCCGATTATCGCTGTTGCTTCGCCAGGTTGTTGTAATCACCACTCGGGATTGCGCTCCACTATTCGCTGGGAAGGGGCTTCGGATACCGGCACAACAACCGACACTCATTTAGGCTTTAGCGTCACCAATCCGCTTAACACGTTATTTACTATGACACGCTTTGTGTCCCAAATAGATCTCGTACTGGCTATGTACGAACTTTGCGGCTGGTTTTCTGTTTTCGAGCCGACCCCCGCTGTCGAAATGCAGTTAAAAATCGCGTTAAAGGAGAATCGCAATTCCAGCACGCAGGATCTGTTCGAACTTGGAGAAGGCGAAGACGAGATTCCTTGGAAACGAGTTTATGCACGCACAACCGTAAAGGTCCCAGCAAATGAAGGCCAAACGAACAATCGCGAGGATGGAAGAGAGGTTACGAAACTCAAAGGTACTTCGCTTTGGATGAGAAAGCCACTCATCGAACTGAGCGACTTGCATCGATTCGCCGAAAAGGTCAAAAGTCAAATGTGGGGAAAGCAGTTTTATGATGCCGCTCAGCAGGTTATCGGCATTGCTGCATCTCCACTCGAGGTCGCGGGGGTCCTGCTTCTAAGTCGTTCTCGACGTCTAGGTGGTTCAGGATTCAGATACGTATACCTCAACGATTTAACCCCTCTATCCGAGGAAGCCCAAAGCATCGCAGGTCAAAAGGTTTGCTACGGTGACATCGTGATTGTAAACCCAATCCTAATGAAGGCAGCAATTATCGAAATCCAAGGTGAGGTCATCCATGGGTCAGGCGCGGTACTTGACCAAGATGCGGAGCGCATGACTGCGCTCCAGAGCATGGGTTTCGATGTGTTCCTGGTAACCCACGATATGCTTAACGACAAAAAACAGCTAGACGCCATAGTCAAAAGCGTCTGCAGTCGTTTGGGGATTCGATATAAAGCCAAATCCGAGGCAATGAAGCGCGCCGAGACGCGACTGCGAGCAAATGTTCTGTGCAACTGGTTGGAACTCGGAAATTAGCCGGCAACAAGGCGCTAGAACGACCTAGTTTTCCTGCTAGTGAATTAGTATCATTTCAAAACTACGCCGGATTACGGGGCTGGACCCGGACCGGCCGTCCATACCCTGCATTTCGCTGAATGCGCAAGTCGTCTACCTGCGGTTTTGATTTTACCGATTACGGCATGCTCGGGGGTTCCCGGCCTGGCCCCGTAAACCGGCATGGTTTTGAAATCGCCGGGTCGGCGGGAGCGCGATTGGCCCCGATAATGGGCCCGGCGCCGGCGGGATGGTCGTTGGGCGGATGGCGGCCCGTGGGGTGGAAGCGAAAACCGGCGAGCGGCGGAACCCGAGATGCCCTGGGCGCGCCCCGCGGGCCGGATCCGGCATCGCGGGTCCCTTGCCCTCGAGTCCGTGCCGCGCTCTCGTCCCAGCGGCGCCCGCGCCTCCGGAAAGTTTTTCCAAAATTATCCTTGCATCGCCGTCCGAGTTCCCGTATAGTACTTCTTCGCACGGGGGCGTAGCTCAGCTGGGAGAGCGCTTGACTGGCAGTCAAGAGGTCAGGGGTTCGATCCCCCTCGTCTCCACCCGAGCATTGAATGAGGCTCCAACGCAAGTTGGGGCCTTTTTTCATATAGGAACACAAGGTCAAAGGCGGCACCATGATCCTCCTGGTCGACAAGATCGAAAAAAGCTTCGGCGCGCGCGTCCTCTTTAGCGGCGCGTCCTTCCAGATCAACCCCGGCGAGCGCTTCGCGCTCGTGGGCCCCAACGGCGCCGGCAAAACCACCATGCTCAAAATCATCATGGGCATCGACAGTCCCGATGCCGGCCAGGTCCAGTACGCCAAGGACTGCCAGGTGGGCTACCTAGAGCAGGAAACCAACCTGGAGCACAAGGACACCACCATCCTTGCCGAGGTCATGGCCGCTGCCAAGGAAATCCGCCGCATGGGCGAGCGCGCCAACGAGCTGCAGGCCCAGATCACAGAGCTCTCCGAACAGGAGAAGGACGTCGACGCACTTCTTAACGAGTACGGCCAGGTCCAGGACCGCTTTGAGCACCTGGGCGGCTACGAGCTCGAGAGCAACGCTCGCAAGATCCTGTCCGGCCTGGGCTTTAAGGTCGCCGACTTTGAGCGCCCGTGCTCCGAGTTCTCGGGCGGCTGGCAGATGCGCATCGCACTTGCCAAGCTCTTCCTACGCCACCCCGACCTGCTGCTTCTGGACGAGCCCACCAACCACTTGGACCTCGAGAGCGTCCAGTGGCTGCGCGGCTTTATCGCCAACTACGACGGCGCCGTCCTCATCGTCAGCCACGACCGCGCCTTCATGGACGCCTGCGTCGACCACGTCGCCGCACTCGAAAACCGTCGCGTGACCACCTACACCGGCAACTACAGTAGCTACCTCAAGCAGCGCGAGGACAACCTGGAGCAGATGCGCGCCAAGCGTGCCGCCCAGGAGCGCGACATCGCCCACATGCAGGTCTTCGTTGACAAGTTCCGCTACAAGCCCACCAAGGCCGCCCAGGCGCAGGAGCGCATCCGCAAGATCGAGCAGATCAAAAAGGAGCTCGTCATCCTTCCCGAGGGCCACAAGCACATCGACTTTAAGTTCCCCGACCCACCGCGCTCCGGCGATATGGTAGTGGGCCTGGAGGGCGTCTCCAAGTCCTACGGTAACAAGCACATCTACAGCGACATCGACCTCAAGCTCTACCGCGGCGAGCACGTGGCGCTCGTCGGCCCCAACGGCGCCGGCAAGTCCACGCTCATGAAGATCCTCGCCGGCTTGGAGCCACCCACCACCGGCACCCGCGATCTGGGCACCAACGTGGGCGTGGCCTACTACGCCCAGCACGCACTCGAGGGCATGACCGAGTCCAATACCGTCCTGCAAGAGATCGACACCGTCACGCCCAAGTGGACCGTGCCGCAACAGCGCAGCCTGCTGGGCGCCTTCCTGTTTAGCGACAACGATTCCATCGAAAAGCAGGTCCGCGTCCTCTCCGGCGGCGAAAAGGCGCGTCTGGCACTGGCCAAGATGCTCGTGGCCCCCGAGGCGCTCCTGTGCCTGGACGAGCCAACCAACCACCTGGACATCGACTCGGTGGACATGCTCGAGAACGCCCTGCAAAACTTCCCCGGCACCATCGTGCTGATCAGCCACGACGAGCACCTGGTACGCGCTGTGGCCAACCGCATCATTGACATCCGCGATGGCAAGGTCACGGTCTACGACGGCGACTACGACTACTACCTCTACAAGCGCGAGGACCTCGCAGCCCGCGCCGCCGCCGAGGCGGCAGGGGAGAGCGCACCGGCCACGGCCAAGTCCACTAAGGTCACCGCGGCCCAGCCCGATGCGCCCGCCGCCGCTTCCAAGCCGGCCGAGGGTAAAAAAACCAAGGAGCAAAAGCGCGCCGAGGCCCAGGCCCGCGCCGCGCTCAACAAAAAGCTCAAGGGCGTGCGCAACCAGCTCAAGAAGATCGAGGCCGAGCTCGACAAAAAGCGCGCCCGCTATGACGAGCTTATGGAATTGATGGCAAGCGAAGAGCTTTATGCCGATCAGGATAAGTTCAACGCCGCGCTCGGGGAATATAACGGCCTTAAGCAAGAGCTGCCCAAGCTCGAGGACGAATGGCTGGAGCTTTCCACCCAGATCGAAGAGGAGACCGCGCGTGAACTCTCGTAAGGCCGCTGCCGTGGCGATGAGCATCATCGCCATCGCCTGTCGCATCTGCGGCATTTTTATGAGCGCGATGACCGTGCTGCTGTGCTTTAGCGGCCTGACCGCCAAGCTGCAGATCGTCGGCTTTGTCGTTGAGCTTTCGCGCGCACTGCCGAGTGCCATCGCCGGCTACGGCGTCATCACCTCGCCCTTTGGCGGCGTGTTCCGCTTAGATTACGCCATCGTGGCCGTAATCCTGTTTGTGGCCGACTACCTGCTCACGCGCGCCTCGCGCCGCGTCCGCTAGGGGAGCGCCATGTCCAGCAGCTACATCATGAACCTGCTCGCGAGCGCCGTCGCCGTCATTGTGGGCATCGTCATCCACGAGAGTGCGCACGCCGCCGCGGCCTGGGCGCTCGGCGATAAGACGGCGCGTTCGCGCGGCCGCGTGTCGCTCAACCCGCTCAACCATATCGACCCGTTTGGCACCATCATCCTGCCGCTGCTTATGCTTGCCGCCGGCGGTCCCGTATTCGCCTTTGCCAAACCTGTGCCCGTCTACCTCAACAACCTCAAGCACCCCAAGCGCGACGAGGTCCTGGTGAGCTTAGCCGGCCCCGCATCGAACATCGCACTCGCGTGTCTTGCTGCCGCCCTCATGCGCCTGACCTATCGCAACCTCTACACCAGCATGTCCTTTGCCGTGGCATCGCAGATCATGAACTTCGGCGCCACGTTCATCGTAGTCAACCTGTCACTCGCGTTCTTCAACCTTATCCCGATCCCGCCGCTCGACGGCTCGTCGATCATCGTGCCCTTCCTCAAGGGCAAGGCGCTCGCCAATTACTACCGCCTGCAGCAATACGCCATGCCCATCCTCATCCTGGTGCTGTACCTGCTGCCCATGTGGGCCGGCATCGACGTAATCGGTCGCTATTTCGACGTTACCGTGTATCCGCTCGCTGAGCAGCTGCTTAACTTCGCAATCGCCGGCATCTAAGGTAAACTAACAGGTCGACCGTGCAAAACGGTCGCAACATGCACCCAAACCGCGCCGCGAAGGCGCCGTCAAAGGAGGTCGAAGATGTCGTATCGCGTGTCGACGCAGGTCTACAGCGGACCGTTCGACCTGCTGCTGCAGCTGGTAACCCGCCAAAAAGTAGATATCGGCGCCATCTCAATCAGCGAGGTGGCCGAGCAATACCTTGCCGAGGCCGAGCGCATCGAGGCGCTGGACCTAGATGTGGCAAGTGACTTTTTGCTGGTCGCGGCAACCCTTTTGGACATCAAGGCTGCCTCTCTGGTGCCGCAGGAGGCCCCGCACAAAGTCGATGACGACGATGACGAGTTCGACGAAGACCTCGAGGAACTCAGCGCGCTCGACGGCGACGCCTTGCGCGAGGTCCTGATCCAGCGCCTGATTGCCTACAAGCAGTTTAAAGGCGCGGCTGCGGCCCTCGGTGCCCGCATGCAAGCCGAGAGCCGCATGCACCCGCGTGTGGCCGGCCCCGATCCCGAGTTCCTAGGCCTTATGCCCGACTACCTGGCTGGCATCACCCTGCGCGGCCTAGCCGTTATCTGTGCCGACCTGGATGGCAAGCGCCAGACCTTCCTGCTGGAAGCCGAGCACGTGGCACCGCATCGCGTGCCGCTCGACCTGACCGTGGCCTCAGTCGACCGCTTTACCATGGCGCACCAAACCTGCACCTGTCTCTTATACACATCTCCG
>URIK01000086.1 GCA_900547855.1 uncultured Collinsella sp.
CTACACTCGACTAGTCGTCGGCAGCGTCAGATGTGTATAAGAGACAGGTCCAATGCCGATGCGGGAGAGAATGCTCCAAACATCGCAGGGTCGACAGCGTAGACCTTAGACGCAGACCGCATGTTATTTGCCAGTGAACGCGTGAACTCCGGCACAGAAAATAACAGGTAGGCATCCTCATAATACTCAAGTAAATCGCTGAGCGAATTACGACTGACGGGTATCTGTCTGCTCTTGAACTCGTTGTACACTTTGTTCACTGACAGCTCTCGTCCCGAAGATGCCATACACCGCGTCAAGAACAGCGATGCCAGGCGAGGGTTCTTGACGTCGTAACGTTCAACGACGTCCATGGCGACCGTTCGCGAAGCATATTCCTGTAGCAGCTGAATCGCGTCTGCAGGCGTCTGCTCAAGTGTCGCGATGAATCCCCCTCGTTCAAGATACCCGATCAGATGATGTCGAAGCAGCGCTGCATCGCTCGGGGAAAAGGTCGCATCTGACTCGAGAACGCTCCCCGTCTTATATCGAACGTATTCCGAAAAACTCAACGGAAAAAGCTCTCGCACAAGAGAACGACCCCTGAACTCGCTCTTAAGTTCTGAGGACAGCATCTTAGAAGAAGATCCCGTCACATAGACGGTCGCTTTCTCCGTATCGACTACACGCCGCAGAAACGCACCCCATTCGGGAATTTCCTGGATCTCGTCAAAGAAAATGTAAGCGCCCTCGGTTCGAGCAACAGGATACAGCGCATAGAACGTGTCGAGCACGTCCGCCAGCAGCGATGGCTCATACGGGCGCAAGCGCTCATCCTCAAAATTGAAGTAAAGCATCCGGTCAAGCTCGACGCCCCGGCTCTGAAGCCGCCGCATCTCCTGATACAGGCGATACGTCTTTCCACAACGGCGGGCCCCCACAATCACATTTACGATGTTGTCGCGCTTTGGCTCCTGTGGGTTTCCTAGATCAAGGTCTCGCTCAAAGACCTGCGGAACCCCCTGCTGTTCAAAGTCCTTTATTTTCTGGGCGATCAAGTCGTTGAATGCCATGATTCTCCAATCTTGCTCTCTAGCTAATCAAAATTATACTGATTCTTGATTAATTAGAGAGCAAGATTGTGTGTAGCTTGATTAACACTTAAGCAAGTTTTATCACCGTTATTGCTCCGAAGGATATCGAGTGGCTAAGAGGACAACCGAGCTCGAATGCGACTCCCCGAGCAGTCAATTTGGGACGGGGCTTTTTTGACTGCCCTCCCCTGCAGAAAAATCCCTAACGCAGTTGCGGTGAAATAGGGATTGTTTTTGCTGGTCAACCGCAAAATAGTCCCTATTTCACCGCAACTTATTGGTGGCCTTTTGGGTGGCACTCAGCGCCACGGATCGGCTTCGAACATCGGCTCGCGCTCGGGGCGGCGATCGCTGTAGGGATCGTAGCCGTCATCGTCCTCGTTCTCGGCACGGATGTAGGGGTCGCGCGGCTTGGGCGCCGGCTTAGGCACAGGCTTGGGTGCGGCGGGTGCGGCATCGGTCGCCGGCGCGCTTGTCTTGATCTCGTCTTTCATCTGCATAGCTCCTCGCATCGCATCCGTTCAATATCATCGATTGTCGCACGAAAAAGGGCGGCGGACCCAATTGGATCCGCCGCCCTTGGCGTTTAGAGACGGCTGGTAGATTTTAAGGCATGGCCCAAAACCTACTCGGCGTCGGGGACCTCGTAGGTGGCCGCCGGCGTGTTGTCGCACACGACGGTAAAGCCGCCGTCCTTGTCGGCATCGACCGTCACCTGATCGCCCTCGCGCACCGTGCCGTCGATGATAGCGGCGGCGATGGCATCCACGACCTCGCGCTGAACCAGACGCTTGAGCGGACGGGCGCCAAAGACCGGGTCCAGGCCGCCCACGGCGAGCATCTGCTTGGCCGCCGGGGTGATGGCAAGCGTCATGCGCTCCTTGGCCAGACGCGCGCGGACGTCGGCGAGCTGGATGTCGACGATCTTCTCGATCTGCGCCATGCCGAGCGGATGGAACACCACGATATCGTCGATACGGTTGAGGAACTCGGGGCGGAAGGTCTGAGCCATGGCCGCGTCGACCTGATGGCGCATCTCCTCCTCGTCCTTGCCCGAAAGCTCGGCGATAGCCTTGGAGCCCACGTTAGACGTCATGATGATAATCGTGTTCTTGAAGGACACCTGGCGACCCTGACCGTCGGTCAGACGGCCGTCGTCAAGCACCTGCAACAGCACGTTGAAGACATCTGGATGGGCCTTCTCCATCTCGTCGAGCAAGATCACGGAGTAGGGGCGACGGCGCACGGCCTCGGTGAGCTGGCCGCCCTCGTCGTAACCCACGTATCCCGGGGGCGCACCGATCAGACGCTGGACGCTGAACTTCTCCATGTACTCGGACATGTCGATACGCACGAGCGCGCGCTCGTCGTCGAACAGGCACTCGGCAAGCGCCTTGGCGAGCTCGGTCTTGCCCACGCCGGTGGGGCCCAGGAAGAAGAAGCTGCCGATGGGCTTGTCCGGATCGGAGAGACCCGCACGGCTGCGGCGCACGGCCGCGGCGACGGCGGAGACGGCCTCGTCCTGGCCGATGACGCGCTTATGCAGCTCACCCTCCAAGCCCTTCAGCTTGTCGAGCTCGCCCTGCATCATCTTGGACACGGGCACGCCGGTCCAGGCACTCACGACCTCGGCGATCTCATCGGAGGTCACCTGTTCGTTGAGGCCCTCGCCGTCCTGCTGCTTTTGCGCCTCGAGCGCAGCCTCGGAATCCTGAATCTGCTGTTGCAGGCCCGGAATCACGGAGTAGCGCAGCTCGGACGCACGGCCCAGATCACCATTGCGCGTCGCGCGCTCCTCTTCGCTCCTGGCCTCGTCGAGCTGTCCCTTGAGCTCTTGCACGTGGTCGATGGCGTTCTTCTGGTTGAGCCAGCCAGCCTTTTGCACGTTGAGTTTTTCCTGGACCTCGGCGGTCTCCTGACGCAGGGCCTCCAGACGCTCCTTGGAGGCGTCGTCGGTCTCCTTCATGAGCGCCTGCTCCTCGATCTGCAGCTGGGTGAGCTGACGCGTGGTGGCGTCAATCTCGACCGGCATGCTGTCGAGCTCCATGCGCAGGCGGCTTGCCGCCTCATCGACCAGGTCAATGGCCTTGTCGGGTAGGAAGCGGTCGGCGATGTAGCGATCGGAGAGGTCGGCGGCGGCCACGAGCGCGCTATCGGTGATGTGCACGCCGTGGAAGATCTCGTACTTCTCCTTGAGGCCACGCAGAATCGAGATGGTGTCCTCGACGGTAGGCTCGCTCACCATAACGGTCTGGAAACGACGGGCGAGCGCCGCGTCCTTCTCGATGTACTTGCGGTATTCGTCGAGCGTGGTCGCGCCGATCGCATGCAGGTCGCCACGGGCGAGCGCCGGCTTGAGGATGTTGCCTGCGTCCATGGAGCCCTCGGTGGCACCCGCGCCCACAATGGTGTGAAGCTCATCGATGAACAGGATGACCTTACCTTCGGATTTTTGCACTTCTTTGAGCACGGCCTTTAAGCGGTCCTCGAACTCACCACGGTACTTGGCGCCGGCGACCAACGCGCTCATGTCGAGCTCGATGAGGTCGCGGTCGCGCAGGGTGCTCGGCACATCGCCGGCCACGATACGCTGGGCGATGCCCTCGACGATAGCCGTTTTACCGACGCCCGGCTCACCGATGAGCACGGGGTTGTTCTTGGTGCGGCGGGACAGAACCTGAATGGTACGGCGGATCTCGTCGGTACGGCCGATGACCGGGTCGAGCTTACCGGCGCGGGCAAGATCGCAGATGTTGCGACCGTACTGCTCCAACGCCTCAAACTGGGTCTTGTCCTCGGCAGACGTCACGCGGTCATCGCCACGCAGCTCCTCGTAGACCTGCTCGATGCGCTCCTTGGTCACGCCAGCGTCACGCAGTACACGACCAGCCTCGCCCTTGTCCTCGGCAAGCGCCATCAGCAGATGCTCGGTCACCACAAAGCTGTCGCCCATCTTGGTGGCCTTCTTCTCGGCCTTTTCGATGACGCGGACGAGCTCGTTGGACAGGCCCATCTGCTGACCCTCGCCCGAAACCTTGGGCGCGCGGTCGACGGCATCCTGCGTGGAGCGTGCGAGCTGGGCCGGATCAGCGCCGATGCGCTCGATGATCACGGAGATATTGCGCTCGCCGGCACCGAGCAGGGCAGACAGCAGGTGAATCGGCTCCACCGCGCCGGCCTGCGCATCGGCAGCCGTGCTCATGGCGGTCTGCAACGCCTCGCGCGACGTCATTGCTAGCTTATCGATTCTCATGGAATCACCTCTCTTGGGGCGGCCGCCCTACGGGGCGGCTTCACGTTGTTCGAGAAGTATTGTTGCCAGCTTTGTGCGATCTTATACATAAATCTAAGTCTCTATATATAAGATTTTCTGAGTGTTCCCACGACATGCAAACCACCACAAAGGGGACAGACACCTTTGTGGTGGTCGCGGTCTCTACTCCTTCGCCGGACCCGTACTTCCCGATTCGACGGTCCAGGGCATCTCATCCTCGAACAGCCATGTACGGGCAGACCCACTATCGCGTGCAGCCTGCGGGTCAGGCAAGCAGGTCTGTTTATAGGCATCTTGGATACACTGGCCCATAAAATCGTTGAGCTCGGTCTGGTCGCCCTCCATGACATAGGCGACATCGCCGTCCATGATGTAGATGCCCGGACCCTCATTGTCCTCGTAGCCCGGATCGTACGAGACATCACATAACTTTGCGCCGTTTGCAGTGTCCAGCTCGATGGAAGAGTGGCATCCGCCAACCATGTCGTTCGCTTTTGCCCGATAGGACGCATATCCATACCAGCGCTTAAAGATTTTGCCCTTGAGCAGCTCGGACGCCCTGTCGATCAGACCAGAATCCGTGGTATAGCGCATAGCCCCAAGCTGAATGCGTGGATAATTACTAATGCCCAGCGCAGCCGGTTGCTCATCAAAATCAACGGTAATGGTCTCAGGCTTGTCGTCGCCGGTCAGAAGTTCGACAGATTGAGTCACAGGCTTGACCACCGGCTCCGTCACCGCAGCAGGTAGAAATGCCATACCGACAGCGCCCGCGCCAACCACAGCGATCGCAAGCGCCAAGACAATCAATCCAATACGGGCAGGACTTCTCACAGCAAAGCACCTCACAATGCAAACCCGCGCCATTTGTCCTAATGATACCGCCGGCTAACACTATCACCAAAGAAGCCGCGCGCTCCCCACCACCACAAAGGGGACAGGCACCTTTGTGGTGGTTTTCGACGCTAACGGTCGACCATCTCACGCCATGAGATTAAACTTGAATTGTTCTCTGAACATATCCATTTCTGCCTATCCTCAACAGCTCTTTGTCTCGAGGAGCGCATATGAAGCCGTCTCATTCCACCGGTCGCAACGTCATCGCCATTCTCGCCATACCCATCGTGATGCTCTTCCTTATCGTCATCACGCCCTTTTCTTTTGGTATCGCCTCGCCCTTCGATCTTTGCGGGATGATCGACGCCGGCTCGCGTGCCACCTCGCTCTCCTTTGTCTGCCGTGGCGTGTTCTACGAATATGCAATTCCCACCGGAAGTTGGCAGTCCAAGTTACCGTTGCTCGGCAAGGTCGACGGATGCTCTCCTTATTTCTGCCTCGAACCTCAGACAATGAATTATCTGATCGACGACCAGCCCCTTGACTCCATCACCCTCGCCTACGACTACGCACCAAACACCGATGAGCGCCACATGAACCAAGTCCTCGACAAGCTGCTTGGACAGTGCGGGCTCACCGCGGAAGCCGGTCGAACCATCTATAGCAACCAGAAATTAAAGCGAACAGAACTCCGCCGTGTCGGAAAAATCAAAGGGCGAAACGGGGCCGCCTACTGGGATGCCTGGGCAACACGCGACAAGGGCGAATTCGGACACAGCACCTATATGGTCACTGTCTACACCAAAGACGGAATTAAGGACAATGTTGACGATTTCGCGTCATCCAAACTCGGCATCCCCAAAACAACCAAACCCGCCAGCCCAGATGAAATTCTGTAGAGGTGCCCATTAACATGCCGCTCAACGATCACAACAACATCGAGCTCGTCCCCACCGCCACAAAGGTGCCTGTCCCCTTTGTGGCGGTTTTCGACAAAAAGAAGCCGCCCCGATAACAGAGGCGGCATCAAGCAAGCCTATTTATTAGCGTCCCTCAAGACCCAACGAAAACGCAGCGATGGAATCGAGAACCGACAATAGCCCGTTCGCACAGATAGAGGCGGAGATTCAAGGTCAGAGTCCGGCTTAAACGGCTTAGCTATCGCACGTCACAACGTTCTCGTCGTCCTCCCTATCGTATTTATAGTGCTTACTGTGAAAATAGTGAGTTTAGTGAGAATAGTATCGCTCAAGACTCGTGAACTGAATTATTGACCTCTCGCCCAGAATGAGTGGGGCAAATATTCCTATTAGAGGTCAAATCGAAGCCCAATAGGGCCTTTTCGCCCCGTCATTTCGACCGATCGCTTTCTTTTGAATATTGTCGTAAGCTGGTATCACTTATCTTAATGAATGCATACTGTTTGCGAGGTACCCGCCGTGAAACGCTCCACCTATATCGGCCTGCTCGTCTTAGCGTTTGCGATTACCGCAGTCGGCGTAGGAATTATCTATCTCGCATTTCTCCCTGCCTCGGCAACGCAGGCGGCGGTTGAAACCGTAAGCTACCCCATCGAAATCCTCACCGATATCGTCAAACCCGATTCGATCACCGTCGATTTCGACGGTACGCCCGCAGCGCTTGGAGTCAGTAACTATCCCCGAATCGAACTTGGAGCCACGCGCTATACCCAAGATGAGCAGCTTATCGGTAAGGCAACCAGTTTACTCAAAGGCAAGACGTTTAAGCGGTGGTACGGCGCCGCAACATATCGAGCCAAGAACGGCCAAATGGTTGGCGGGTATCATTCGACCCTTGAGCTCGATGCGGCAAACGGGAGCAAATTGTGCAACGTCTCATACGACCCCGGCTGCGTGGACAATGAAGGACCGGGGGTCTATATCTCGGATGGCGACGTAATCTACGTCATGAAGGGCGACCAGACGGCAGTCGTCGATTTTATGGATCGGTGTACCGAGGATGCCTACGAACAAACCTGCGAGCCCGATCCGCAGACAGCGCGCAACAGTGGCTCGGCACGCACTTGGCTATTTGACGATGAAATAACCTGGACCCCATCGAAATAAGGACCCGCCGGGCAGGCACCTTTGTGGTGGTTTCGGCTCCGATGTTCCACTGTCTCGATCTGTAACATCTAGCGGCCCTTTTCGATCCTAGATGTTACAGATTGAGATGAAATGATCGGCGGCGATCGTTTGTCTCAATCTGTAACAACCGCTCGTCAAATAGGGGCCCAGATGTTACAGGTCGAGACAAACGGAACCACCGCAAAGGCGCCTACCCCTTCATGGTGGTTTTCGACAAAAGAAGCCGCCCCGATAACAGAGGCGGCATCAAGCAAGTCTATTTATTAGCGTCCCTCAAGACCCAACGAGAACGCAGAAATGTAGCCCGGGGCTTACCCTTTCCCGAACGCGACCCTCGCGAAGCGCGTGAGCGGGCGGGAAAGGGTAAGCCCCGGGCGGACAATTAAGTGCGTTACTCGGCAGCGGCCTTGAACTTGTTGTAGTTGATCAGGCAGCCGGCCTTGACGATGGCACGCTCCTCTGCCGTCATATCGGCAATGTAGAGCTCAATCTGCTCGACCGCACCGTCGGCGCGCACCACGTAGGCGGCGATGTCCTTTAGGTCACCGTCGAGCGCGGCACGGATACCCGGCACAAAGACATCTGTCTCTTATACACATCTGACGCTGCCGACG
>URIK01000087.1 GCA_900547855.1 uncultured Collinsella sp.
GTTAAGTCCGGCGATCTGCTTGCGAATCTGGGCGAGCTTCTCGTCGGTGAGCGGCTGAGCGATGCCATCGATCTCGACAAAGGAGCAGATCTCGAGCATTTCCTCGGCAGCGCCCTTGGTAACCATCTGGGTTTTGCCTTGGGCGTCGGCGACAACTACGCTCAGGTGACGGCGCGAGAAATCGAAGGGAACCTCGTCGACCTTGGTGTAGCGGTCGCGCAGGCTCTGGCCCAGCATGGAATCGGGTGCGACGGTCGAGGGTGTCACATCGGCACGGTCGATTACGGCCAGGTCGATAAGATTTTTGAGGCCGGTCTGGAAGAAGCTGTTCAAAAACGCATGGCGCAGCACGCGCGCGTCCTCGTTGCCATCGGTGTTGAGGTAGCGCTCGAGCACGATGCGGTCTTCGGTGAGGGTGCCGGTCTTGTCGCAGCACAGGACGTCCATCGCTCCGAGGTTTTGAATCGCCGGCAGCTCCTTGACGATAACCTGGCGACGGGCGAGGTCCTTGGCGCCCTGCGACAGGCTCGTGGTCACGATGACGGGAAGCATCTGCGGCGTGATGCCCACGGCCACGCTCGTGGCGAACAGCAGCGCGTCGATGACGTTGCCCTTGGTGGCGGCGTTGATGGCAAAGACGGCCGGCGCCATAACGAGCATGAGGCGTACGAGCAACATGGAGACGCTCGAGACGCCGCGGTCAAACGCGCTCTTCTCGCCGCGCCCGTTGAGCATCTTGGCGATGCCGCCCAGGTAGGTGTCCGAGCCGGTGGCAACGACAAGCGCCATGGCGGCGCCGTTTTGCACGGAGGTGCCGGTAAAGACGATGTTCTTGCAGGCAGAGAGTGGCAGTGCGGAGCCGTCGGCGCCCTCGACGACGGTGACGGCGGTGGTCTTCTCGACGGCCTCGCTCTCGCCGGTGAGTGCGGACTCGATCACAAACAGGTCGCGCGCGGTGATGATGCG
Source organism: uncultured Collinsella sp. (assembly GCA_900547855.1). Classification (GTDB taxonomy): domain Bacteria; phylum Actinomycetota; class Coriobacteriia; order Coriobacteriales; family Coriobacteriaceae; genus Collinsella. The sequence goes on from URIK01000087.1 coordinate 967, forward strand.
GGCATCTGCCGGCACCATATCGCCGGCAGAGAGACGGATTACATCGCCGGGGACGAGCTCGTCGAAGGGGATCTCGATGCGCTCGCCGTCGCGCAGGGCGGTGCAAGTGTTGGAGACCAGGTCCTTGAGGGCCTCGGCCGCATTGCCGCTGCGGGCTTCCTGGATAAACTTCATGCCGCCCGATACCAGTAGCATGATGCCGATGACGATGACCGTGGAGGGGTCGCGCTGCGGCTCGGGTGCGGCGAGCACGTCGATGTAGAGCGAGACCAGTGCGAGCGCGGCGAGGATGCCGGCGAAGGGATCGATGAACGCGTCGGCGATGCGGCGGGCGAGCGTTTTGGTCGTTGCCTCGATGGTGTTGGGGCCGACGGCGTTCAGGCGCTCAGTTGCCTGCTCGACGGTGAGGCCGTTTGCCGTGGCGTCAAGCAGTACGAGGGCGTCCTCGGCACTATGGGTGGCGGCGAATATGGTGTTCTTGGACAGGCCGGTATGAGCGGCAGGGCGCGCCGTGCGGCGGCGCTTGGAGATGGCTTCGAGTACCGTGACGGTTTTGAGCATCAGCATAGGGTCCTCCTTGTTGAGGGGAGTTAGCGTACGTGTCGTATTTGCTTCAAAAACCTAGATGTCGCTCACGTCAAGCTCTTGAGCCCACAAAGGGTGCAGCGCGCCTTTGCGGTGGTTTTGGCGATCTGCCGGTGGCGTTTATGCGTGTGCGGAGTCCTCGCGGCGTGCCGAGGGCGACATGCAGGTTTTTCGACTAGGACTGCCTTCCATGGCACACCTCCTAAAGGCTGAGCGCAGCGCGCTTTGGGTATCTCGTACCCCTTTTTAATCCGCCCGTATTCTTGATGAGGGGGTTTGACATGTCAACCCCATTGTTCGGAAAACCATTCCCCCTGACAAAGCCTTTACAGAATGCCGTGGCCCCAAAGCACGCCCGCATCTACGCTTCGCCTGCGCTAAACTGGAAGGCACGTACGCGATTACGAGAGGAGCCCGCATGGAGGCTTACAAGCAAGAGTTCATCAAGTTTATGGTCGAGTCCGACGTCCTTAAGTTCGGCAGCTTTACGCTCAAGAGCGGCCGTCAGTCCCCGTTCTTTATGAACGCCGGCGCTTACGTGACGGGCTATCAGCTCAAGAAGCTGGGCGAGTATTACGCCCAGGCCATCCACGATAACTTTGGCGACGACTTTGATGTGCTGTTTGGACCGGCCTACAAGGGTATTCCGCTGGCCGTCGTGACCGCAATTGCCTACCACGAGCTGTACGGCAAGGAGGTCAAGTACTGCTGCGACCGCAAGGAGGCCAAGGACCACGGTGCCGATAAGGGCAACCTGCTGGGTTATGAGCCCAAGGACGGCGACCGTGTGGTCATGGTCGAGGACGTTACCACCAGCGGCAAGTCCATCGACGAGACCTATCCCAAGGTCAAGGCTGCTGCCGATGTCGAGATCAAGGGCCTGATCGTGTCCCTCAACCGCATGGAGGTCGGCAAGGGCGGTGTGACCACCGCGCAGAAGGAGATCGAGGCCAAGTACGGTTTCCCCGTCGCGAGCATCGTCTCCATGGCCGAGGTCGTCGAGACCCTCTACAACCACGAGATCGACGGCAAGGTTGTCATCGATGACGAGCTCAAGACCGCCATCGACGCCTACTACGAGAAGTACGGAGTCAAGTAGGTTCCGCCGTTCTGCCGAACGGCGGACCGGTCGACGCTGCGCGGGCCGCATTTGGACAATCTGACGTTCAACTTCAAGGGCGCGACCAGAAGGTCAGCGCCCTTTCGTTTCACGTCACCTTGTCACAAATGCGACCCGCTCGCTGGCGTTGCCAAAACATCGGCGTTGCCGTGGTAGTCATTGGTAGTCATTGGGGACGTTCATAAATGACTAGTCAGGAATGAACGTGGATAATCTCCCAGTTTTGGCCTGTGTGCGGGCTCAAAGTGGGAGATTATCCACGCTCGCTTTAATTTGCCTGGGCTGCGATGCCTATCTAATCGGCTCGGCGTCTTCCCTGAGAATCGAAAGATACTCTTCATACCCGTACTGCCGGTATCTCTGTCTTGACTCGTCGAGCGGACGGAGGATACCCAATTCTTCAAATGATTTGACGAGCGAGCTCGCGGTACTCCTGCCGATATCGAGTTGGGCAGCGATGAATGCGGTGTCGACGATGGGGTGCTCTTCAAGAATGCCCAACAGCCTTTGCCCGTTTGCAGCAGTCCTTCCGAGATTTTCGGTAATGGTTGCTGTGGAACGGTTATGGAGGTCAACAAGGTTTTTTAAAGACCCTACCGAGTCCTTCGCACTCTCGAGAAGACTGTTGCAGAAAAACTCTATCCATTCCTCGTAAATGCCTCTCTCCCTTACGGATGTGAGTTGCCGGTAGTACTCGCTTCGGTTTTTCTTGAACTGGAACGATGGATAGAACAAGCAAGAATGAAGAACGCCATCATTGATGAGCATAAGTGTAATGAGAAGCCTGCCCAGGCGACCGTTTCCGTCTAGGAATGGATGGGCAGTTTCAAATTGGTAATGGACGAGCGCCGCCCGCACAATCGGATCCATTTCGACTTGAGGCTCATTGATAAAGCGTTCGAGGTCCTGGAGCGTGTTACTCAAATCTTCAATGTTTGGAGGGACAAACGATGCGGTTGCAATGGTGCAGCCTGAGGGGCCAATCCAGTTTTGTGAGGAGCGCAGCTCGCCTGGATTCTTCTCCGTTCCGCGCACTCCGTCCAGCAGGACCGCATGAACTTGCCTAAGAAGTCTCGTGCACAAGGGCATCTTTTTGAGCAGTTCTACGCCGCGGTCGACAGCACGGACGTAATTCACGACGTCTGCGACATCTTTATGATGGAGTTGTGTTTGCGATGGACTAAGTAGGTCGTCAAACGTGCACTGGGTTCCCTCAATTTGCGAAGAAAGGAGTGCTTCTTTGCGCACGTACATTGTCAGATACATGTCGGCGTTGGGAACAAAGTAGAGCATGCCTTCAAGCTCTCCAAGCTTTCGTGAGCATGCGGAAAGCGTGCGATAGGTTTCCTCGGTGAGGTTTAGCTGCCTCAATGATTGCAAGGGCGTTGGAAAAAACGAATAGTAAGCCAATTTCCCCGATAGATTATTGCGGAGCGTTCCCTGGCCGTTCTCCTCGATTTGCATCGCGCCCTCCATATCTTTAGTGCCGGAAACTCGTTATTAGGCTAATCATATCAATTCTAATAACGAGTTTAAGGATTAAATAGTTATTAGGATTGATGTAAACAATCTAATGATGAGAAGTCGTTATTACTTGACCATGGAGCTCGGCTTGGTACAAGGGGGTCATCCAAAATGAACGTGGATAATCTCCCGTTTTTGGCTCGGTGACGGCCTCAAAGTCAAAGTGGGAGATTATCCACGCTCGTTAGTTAAGCGTCCGAAAATCCACACTCGCCAAACCTACCAAAAAGGGACGGGTTTATTTTGGCACGTTTCGGTCGGTATCAGGAAGTGTCAGGGACGGGGCGGCGGCAGGACTCGAGAGCGAAAAGAAGTATCGGGTTTGGCGCGCCCGCTTCTGCCCGTCCCGCGCGTGGGCGATACTCGGCTTATCGACTCGCGATGCAAAGGAGATGCTCATCCCACGAGCACTACCGGGAAGGGCTTGCGATTCGAGCCCTCGCCTTAGTATTTTGGCCATTTAGCACTATAATCACCATAGGCATGCGCACAACGTTGCGCTTAATCAAGAGGAGAAAACGTATGGGTCTGTTTGATATGTTCAAGAAGAAGGCTGAGCCCGCGGCTGCCGCTGCTCCGGCCTCCATCTCTGCTTCTGCCGGCGCCGACGTGCTGTGCTCGCCCGTCAAGGGCAAGGTCATCAAGATGGCTGACGTGCCCGATCCCGTCTTTGGCGGCGAGGTTCTGGGCAAGGGCTGTGCCGTGTGGCCCGAGGACGATCTGGTCTACGCTCCCTGCGACGGTAAGGTGACCGTCACCATGGGTCACGCCGTGGGCCTGCAGTCCGATAGCGGCATCGAGGTTCTGGTGCACGTTGGCGTCGATACCGTCAACATGAACGGCGATGGCTTCGAGGGCTTCGTCAAGGCCGACGACGTTGTGAAGGCTGGCCAGCCCATACTCAAGATCGACCGCGCCAAGATCGCCGCTGCCGGTTACAAGGACTGCGTCGTCGTGGCCGTGTCCAACACCGCCGAGTTTGCCGATGTCGAGCTCACCGTTGAGGCAGAGTCCGCCGTCGCCGCCGGTGACGCCATCGTCAAGGTCGTCCGCAAGTAAACTGCGGCATCCAAAGGCTGTGCGAGGGTGGTCGGGTTTTCCGGCCACCTTTTTTATTGCACCGCGGGAAAGCGTTTTATTGCACGTTGGGTGGGCTTGCAAACCGTTCGGACGCTAAAACGAACCGACCGCGCCTTCGCGTTGCCGAGGGTGTTCATAAGTGGATAGTATGGGCTTACTTATTACAACGTGCGCCGCGTCTGGGAAGCGCAGTGCCGCTCATTGGGAGGAACAACATGAAAAAGAAGCTGCTGCTTGCGCCCCTCATGGCCGTCTTGGTTGCATGTGTGGTCGTGCTTTCCGGCTGTGGAGGTCCTTCGGTTGAGGAGCTCATCACCGAGGATCTTACGACGCAGTTTGACGAGGTCAAGAACGGTGGCGACGACTTCCTTTCTGGTCTGGAGGAGGCTTCGGGCGACGAGTTCGAGCAGCTGGGTATCGATCCCAAGGAGTATGCCAAGACCTATCTCGAGGGCTTTGACTACAAGATCGGCGACGTGACGGTCGACGAGGACAAGGGTGTCGCGACCGCCGAGGTCTCTATCACCTGCAAGTCTATGAACAAGATCGTCGAGGACTTCTCCACCCAGTATCAGGAGAAGGTCGCCGCGCTTGATACGGTTCCTTCCGATGACGAGCTGTACAAGATGGCCGGTCAGGTTATGGTCGATGTGACCAAGGCCACCGAGCCCAGGAAGACCACGGTTATCTTCAAGTACACCTGCAACGACGACGGCGAGTGGTCTGCCGACGACTCCGTCAACTCCGAGATGATGGATGCAATGCTGAGCTAGTTCGTTGCGGCGTTTTACCAAACGCCGCAACTGCTCGACGCTGCAAGCCCGCCAGAGCGGCAATCTGCCTTTCAACTTCGGCGGCATGACCAGAAGGTCAATGCCGCCTCGTTTCAAGGCACCTTGCTCGCTCTGGCGGGCTTTCGCTGTCGTTGCCAAAACAACGGTGTTCCCTTGGCTGGCTTAAAGTGGCGCTTGTACCTGTGGCGTTGCCATCGCTGCCGAAGGCGGCACTTGGGGACGTTCCTTTTCTGCCGGCAGTTGGGGACATTCCTTGTGCCAGCGTTGCATCGAGTGCTTGGGAAACCGCGACCCGGTTTTTGGCCGAATAGTGGGTCGCATTTTCCGGATGGGGTGGGTTGCGGAAAGTGCGACCCGGAATATTGCTCTGAAACGGGATGCGGTTTCCCTGATGTGCCTCAAACGGAAAGCGCATCCCATTCCGGAGCTCCAAAACGGGATGCGCTTTCTGCGCGGAAGAATTGTCGCAGCTGCGTTAAGCAGTGTCGCTCGTTACTCGCCCAGGATCAGCGCTGCGAGCTCGTCCTGGGTGTCCACCACGTAGTCGGCGCCGGCGGCTTCCAGCTCTGCGCGGCCGCGGAAGCCCCAGCTGACGCCCGCACTCTTAAGGCCGGCGTTGTGACCGGTCAGGATATCGACATTGGAATCGCCCACATAGAGCGTGGTCGACGGATCGGCGCCTAGCTCTTTCATCACATGCAGTGTAACAGGCGCCTCGGGCTTGGGCGGAAACGCATCGACGCGGCCCTGCACCAGCGCAAAGCGCTCGGAACCAAAATACTTCTCGATAAGCGGAGCCGCCGAGACGTGGTCCTTGTTAGTGAGCACGGCAAGCTGAACGCCCGCGGCGCGCAGGCGGTCGAGCATCTCGATCGTGCCGGCATAGGGGGCGGTGTGGTCCTCCTTGTGCTCGCCGTAGTAAGCCCTAAACTCGGCAAGCGTTTGCTCAAACATACGGCTGTCGCCCGCATACTCGGCAGGCATAAAGCGCTCAACCAGCTTGAGCATGCCGTTTCCCACCTTGTAGCGGTACTCGTCAACGGCAAACGTGGGCCAGCCGTGCGCCTCGCAGGTATGGTTGCCGGCGGCCGCCAGGTCCTCGAGCGTGTTGAGGACGGTGCCGTCCAGGTCAAAGATCACATGGGAAAAAGCTGCTGCCATAAAAACTCCCGTCATTGGGTTTAAAACGCACCCCATAATACTGGGCTTCCGCGTTGGGCGTGCTTGGAATCTGAACATCTCCAGGGGTATCAGGCCGCATCGCGCCGACCGTGTGGTTTCGCCCTAGCAAATTCTCGGCAGCTGCTCTCCTACGAGCATGTCGAGGATGCGGGTCGAGCCCCAGCCGGTGCGCACGCGCACGGCGGGATGGGCGCCCTCGGCAAGTGGCAGCACGCGGCCGATGATGGCGGCATTCTCGCCGTAGCGGGCGGCGCGCATGGCGCTCAGCGCGGCATCGGCTTGCTCGGCCGGCACGACGGCAACCATCTTGCCCTCGTTTGCCACCTGCAGCACATCGTAGCCGAGCATCTCGCAGGCTGCCTGCACGTCGGGGCGCACGGGCACATCGTCCTCGTCGATCTCCATGGCAACGCCGCTGGCCTGCGCAAACTCGTTGAGCGTCGAGGCCAGGCCACCGCGCGTGGGGTCGCGGAAGCAGCGTGTGTCGGGTGCTGCGGAAAGCACATCGGCAATCAGGTGGTTGAGCGGCGCGGCGTCGCTTTCGATGGTGCTCGAAAACGCCAGACCCTCGCGTTGGCTCATGATAGCGATGCCGTGGTCGCCCAGTGTACCCGA
>URIK01000088.1 GCA_900547855.1 uncultured Collinsella sp.
CGAGATTCATGAGCGTCTCGTGGGCTCGGAGATGTGTATAAGAGACAGCCTTTACGGTGACCGATTAATTGCAAGACCATGGAAACGGAAGGCAGCACAATGGCAACGCTTTTGGCCGATAAATATGAGGCTCGCGAGGCCGAGGTCAATGCTCGCTTTGAGCAGCTTCGCGCTAACGAGGAAGAGCTCAACCGAATCTTTGCCAAGATCTACAACATGGAGGGCGAGGTGCCCATCGAGGTCGAGGACAAGTATGTATCGGTGGCGCGCATCTTCGATACCGCCGACGAGATTCCCGAGAGCTATAAGGGCAACAAATACGTGCGTACCAAGCGCGACGAGATCACCTCGCTCATAAGTTATGCCGTTGGCTGCATGTTTGGCCGCTATTCGCTGGACGTGGACGGGCTGGTCCTGGCCGATCAGGGCGCCACAGTCGATGACTATCTGGCCAAGATGCCCAACTCTGATCATGTGACCTTTATGCCCGATAGCGATAACGTGCTGCCCATTACCGATGACGAGTACTTTGACGACGACATCGTGCGCTACTTTATCGACTTTGTGCGCACCGTGTATGGCGAGGAGACGCTTGAGCAGAATCTGGCCTTTATTGCCGAGGCACTCGGCGGCAAGGGTACCTCGCGCGAGGTCATCCGCACCTACTTTTTGAAGGACTTCTTCAAGGACCACTGCCAGACCTATAAGAAGCGCCCCATCTACTGGCTGTTCGACAGCGGCAAGAAGAACGGCTTCAAGTGCCTTGTTTACATGCATCGCTACCAGCCTGACCTGTTGGCTCGCATCCGCACCGACTATGTGCATGAGCAGCAGGAGCGCTACCGTGCCCAGATTGGGTATGCCAACGATGCCCTTGTCAGTGCCGAGCGCGGCGAGCGCGTGCGCTTGGATAAGCGCATCAAAAAGCTCAACGACCAGCTCAAAGAGACCATTGCCTACGAGGAGAAACTGCACCACTTGGCAGACCAGATGATTAAGATCGACCTGGATGACGGCGTCAAGGTCAACTACGCCAAGTTTCAGGATGTGCTGGCGAAGATTAAGTAACTGCAGATACGGTAAGGATTTTCATGCCCAAGATCGATGTAGAAGAACAGCTCAAACTGCGATTTTTGCAGCCGTTGTCCTCATGCGCGCCGCGCCGTGTTGTGGTTTGGCACGATGCGGACGGCGAGTTTGCTCCTGAGTTTGAGCGATTGGCTGCCGAGGGTTTCGACGGCGTGGGGGCCGATGCCGGCGTAATGCCTGCTCACGGTGACTTTGAGCGCCCGGTGCGCTTTGTTGAGGCCTGCGAGGGCCGTATGTTTGCCGTCAAGAAGCTCATCAACCGCGATGACCTTGCGAGCGATATCTTGCTGTATCGCCGTTGCCCGCGCGGCAGGCTTGAAGGTGATTGGCTTGCCGATGTTGAGCTGTATGCCGATCAGTTCCAGGCTGACTATCTTTCGCTTTTGGCCGATCAGCTGGGCATCGAGAATATCGACGCCGTGCGCGAGAGCCTGCGCGAGCACAAGACGTTCTTTGATGCCAAGACCCGCTGCGCTAAGTTTGCCGCGTGTGTTCCGCATGCCTCGGGCGCATCCGATATCGAACTCGGCATCCTTACGGTGATTTTTGGCGGTAAAGAGCTTGGTGACGCGCGCCCCGCGTTTGTGCTGCGCGGCTGCATGACCACACTGCTGCACGAGGGCCCCGAGGCGCTGGCCGCGCTGGTGGATAAGTACAGCGTGCGCGATGTTCTCTCTGCCTTTATGTTGCGCTGCTATGGGTTTGATGGGCCGCTTTACGAGCGTGACTCATTGCTTATGCTTGCATCCCATGTGCTTCTTACGGCGGCATCCACCGCGCTTCCCGAGGGAGCGCTCAAGGGGCTTGAGAGCCATGTGGCTCCCGCCTACGGGCCCTATTGCCTTGAGGCGGTGCGTACGTGGGACCAGACCGCCGATACCCAGGCATCGAGCGAGGACCTATTTGAGATTTGCCGTTTGGTTGAGGACGCCCGCGGACTCTTTGCACGGTTCGAGACCTTGCCGATCGATGTGCTGACCTCGCTTGATGTGTTTCCGTGCGTCAATGAGGCCGTGCTCTCGCAGCTGTTCTGCTCGTTTGCCCAGGGCGCGGACCGTGTTGAGGATGCGCGCGCATTTGCTGCGCGTCGCTGCGACCTAAGCTGGTACCGTCGTGTCGAGAGCTACTTTGACCTGCTTGCCGCTGTGGCCGATATGTGCGCGTTTAGGCAGGCGCACGCGGGCGGCTTCCATCTGGCGCAGCCCCAGCAGGTGTGGGATGCCTACACGTCCGATTGGTATGCCATGGATGCCGCCTATCGTCATATGTGCACCGCGTATCTGCGGGTGCGCTCCGTCGAGTGCGATGTACTCGAGGAACCTGCCCGAGCTGTGGTGGATTGGGCAGAGAATCTCTACAGTAACTGGTTCTTGGTCGACGCCAATACCTGCTGGGCGGCCGCTGCGCAAGGGGAGTGGGCCGATTGCGGCTACATCGATGGCCCTGCGCGGCAGGATGAGTTCTACTGGCATGTGCTGCCCACCTTTGTGGGCTCTGCCAAAACGACGGTCACTATCGTGAGCGATGCGCTGCGCTATGAGGTGGCCCGCGACGTTGCGGCGCTGCTCGAGCGCGAGCGCGGAGGCAACGTCAAGGTCTCTAGCATGCAAGCGGTCTTTCCCTCCATTACTGAGGTGGGCATGCCCGCGCTGCTGCCACACCAAGCGCTTGAGCTTGCAGCGGATGGCTCGTTTGTGTTGGCTGACGGCATGCCCACTGCCACGACTCCGCAGCGCGAGGCCGTGCTTGCCCACTTTGAGCCCACGGCCCGCGCTTTACGCTCGAGCACATACCTCAACATGACGGGAACCGAACGCAAGACGCTGCTCAAGGACTCAAAACTCGTCTACCTCTATCACAACAAGATCGATGCCACGGGCGAGAAGGCCGCTACGCAGGATGACGTCTTCGGTGCCTGTGCGGACGCCGTGGAGGAACTTGCTGCATTGGCGCGTCGCGTGTGCACCGACGCCCCGGGCGCGCGTGTTGTTATAACGGCGGACCACGGCTTTATCTACACGCGTCGGGAGCTCAGCGAGTGCCAGATGCTCGGCAAGCCGGACCTTCCCGTCCTTGACGCTCCCGTCATGTGCGGCAAGCGTCATCTGGTGGTGCCCAACGAGGCCGTGGGCGAGCTTTCGGACGAGGTACGCGGGGTGTTTGTTAATGTTGACATGGGACGTTTAGGCGCCGGTTTTGAGGGGTTTGCCCCGCGCGAGAATGTGCACTTCAAGCGTCCCGGCGGCACTAACAACTACGTCCACGGCGGCATGAGCCTGCAGGAGCTCTGCGTGCCCGTTATCGGTTTTTGGCGTGCGCGCTCGGGTTCCAAGGACTTTGTCGACACGCGCGCGGCGACGCTGCGCGTACTAAGTGAGGGACGCCGAGTGACCAACTCGCTCTTCTCGGTCAACTTGATCCAGGAAGAACCCGCCCAAGGCAAGGTTTTGCCGTGCGAGTACGAGCTGGTGTTTACCGATGCAAGTGGCAACGAGGTGAGCGATACGGTCAAGGCGCATGCTAACAAGACTTCTGTTAACTCGCAGGAGCGCGTGGTGCATGCCAAGTTTGCGTTGCATGCAGCGGATGGATTCTCGGCCAAGGGTCCGTACTATCTGGTCTGCCGCGAGCGCGAGACGGGCAAGATCGTTTGGCGCGAGACGTACACCATCGCTGTTTCGTTTGCCCCTGTTGCTGACTTTGGTTTTTAGGAGTGTGTCCTATGTTTGATAGCAATGACGACAATCTGTGGGAAGTTCCCTCGATTGATGTGGATGTGCCGGTGCAGGCTGCGGTGTCTGCAGAGGAGGCCGTGACTGCCACGTCCGCTCTGGAGCCGGTGGAGACTACTGCGCCTGTTGAGGTTGCGGTGCCCGCCGAGGACGAATCCTCGACCGATGGCTATGACCAGGCCGTGGACGAGGCCCCCGAGGACGACGGCTACGACATGGACGGGCTGGACGGTAAGCTGCTCGAGCACTTTGGCGGCAAGATCGTGCGCAAGGACCTGACGGCCTTTATGAAGCGCGGCGCCAACGTGCCCACCTTTGTGCTGGAGTACCTGCTGGGCATGTACTGCTCGACCGATGACGAGGAAGCCGTGGCAGAGGGCCTGGATCGCATCCGCAGGATTCTCACTGATAACTACGTGCGTCCCGACGAGTCCGAGCGCATTAAGTCCAAGATTCGCGAACTGGGCCGCTTTACCATCATCGATAAGGTGACGGCCAAACTCGACGAGTACAAAGACATCTACGTGGCGTCGTTTGCCAATCTGACCATCGAGCCGTTTGTGATGCCGGCCGAGTACGTGCGCGACTATTCCAAGATTCTGCAGGGCGGTATTTGGTGCATCATGAGCATCGAGTATCGTCACCCCTTGGATGAGGAAGACGAGTTTGGCATGGAGGTCTTTGGCGACGATGCGCCGCGCCGCGCCAAGGCCAAGCGTAAGAAGCGTGGGCCCGAGGACTCTCCGTTTAGCGTGGCGTCGCTAACGCCCATTCAGATGCCCAACCTGGACCTGGATGCCATGGTCGAAGAGCGCCAGTATTTCTCGCGCGACGAGTGGCTCAACATGCTGCTGCGCTCCGCTGGCTATGAGCCCAGTGAGCTTTCCGAGAAAGAGCGCCTGCACTTTATCGAGCGTATGGTGCCGCTCATCGAGCGCAACTACAACCTGTGCGAGCTGGGTCCCCGCGGTACCGGTAAGAGCCATATCTACAAAGAGGTCTCGCCCTACGCCATCTTGCTTTCGGGCGGCCAGACCACCACGGCCAACCTGTTCGGCCGTATGAACTCCATGCGCGCCGACCGCGTGGGCCTGGTTGGCCACTGGGATTGTGTGACGTTCGACGAGGTTGCCGGCATGCGGTTTAAGGACACCAACGCCGTGCAGATCATGAAGGACTACATGGCGAGTGGCAGTTACGCACGCGGCCGCGACCAGATCAACGCCGATGCCTCCATGGTCTTCGAGGGCAACATCAACGACACCGTGCAAAACGTCCTTAAGACCACGCACCTGTTTGATCCGTTCCCGCCGGAGTTTAACAACGATTCGGCTTTCTTCGACCGCATCCACTACTACCTGCCGGGCTGGGAGATTCCCAAGATGCGCTCGAGCCTGCTGACCGGGCATTATGGCCTGATCACCGACTGCCTGTCGGAGTTTTGCAAGGAGATGCGCCGCAAGGACTTTACGCACCATATCGACCGGTATTTCCGCTTTAACAGCGACTTTAACAAGCGCGACGAGATCGCCGTGCGCAAGACCTTTAGCGGCCTGGCCAAGCTGCTGTTCCCCGATGAGGCCATGGACAAGGACGACGTGCGCTGGCTGCTGGACTACGCCATCGAAGGCCGTCGCCGCGTAAAGGAGCAACTCAAGATTATGGCGGGCGTCGAGTTTATCGACGTTAACCTGGGCTATATGGATGCCGACAACCCGCAGGACGTGCACGTGGTGCGCGTGCCCGAGCAGAGCGAGGACACGCTGATTCCCGACGGGCCGCTGCTGTCCGGTCACGTGTTTGGCGTGGGCAGGTCGCAGGGCGGCGAGGTTGCCGTGTACAAGCTGGAGAACAAGGCGGTTGCCGGCGAGTGCAAGTTTAAGCACGAGGGCGTGGCATTTAACAAGCCGGTGCGCGATACGCTGGAGGCCGCGTTCGACAACTTTGTGAACCTGGCGAACCGCGTGGCACCGGGCATGCACATTGGCTCCAAGGATTATCTGCTGTTCTACAACGACCTGCAGAGCAAGGGGCTGTCCGAGGAAGTTTCGCTCGCCGAGTTTGTGGGCCTGTGCTCCGCGGCGTGCAACCGCCCGGTGATGCCCGCGCTGGCGATTCCGGGAATCTTGCGCATGTCGGGCTCTATGGATGAGATCCGCGGGCTCGAGGACATTATGCGCGTGGCCAAAAACGCCGGCGCCAAGCGCGTTATTTTGCCGCTGAGCGCCATCGCGGGCTTGCAGAGTGTTTCGTCCGAGATTATCTCGGGGTTGAGCCCGGTGTTCTACATGGATGGCGACCCGGTTGATGCCGCGAAGAAGGCGCTGGATCTGTAGAAGTGCGGGCGTGCGGGCTTGCGTGCGCGTGGGCCCGCGGGCGTGTTGGCGTGTTCGAGTAGGGAGGCCTTGCCATGGCGAGCGAGCGTTCTGTTGGCGAGTTGCTCGACGAGCTGTTTGGCTTTGAGTCGGTAGCCAAACGTCAGACGGCGCTTGAGCAGTACGATCGCGGTGAGCTGGTGCGCAGGGCGCGCTCCCGCGAGCTGCTGGGCGTGCTTAGGGGCGTCGAGGCTTCCGAGCACGCTGCGCGCGAGTCTGCCGTGCGGGCTGTTGACGGGTATGTTCGCCGTGTTGAGGGCGCCGCGCTTGCACGCGCTCGCAAGCGGGCGGGCATTGTTGGTCCGCTGCGGATGGAGCGCCGCTATGCTGCCTTTTTGCGCATGGAGGACAAGGCCGAGTTGCTGACGCGACTGGAGCAGACACTTGCGTTTGTCGAGGTAAAGCTGCGGGCCAATACTGCGGCCAGGGTTCGCGCGGCGTACGATGCCGCGGGGGCTTTGGTGTTGCAGGGTGCGGCGCGTTTGAGTGACGTGCGCGTTGCCGAGGCAGTGCCCCTGGATGCCGATCTGCTATGTACACAGCTGGAGCAGATGCGCTGTGCCGCCGACGCGACGGATCTTGCGGGTATGATCACAGCGACGTTTGAGTCCGAACTGAGTGCGACGGGATCGCAGGGCGCCGCCGGGTCTGCGGGCGATGTAGCTGGTGACGTGGCGTTGGAGCGTGAACTTACTAACGTGCGCGGCGCAGCGCAGCGAGCGCGCTTGGCGGCGCAGGCGTATCGGGCCGAGCGCGCCGCCCGCGTTGCGGGGAGCACGGTGGAGCCGGTATCGTTGCCCGAGTCTGCGTGCGTTGCGTGCGAGACGGCGTGTGATGCCGGAAAGCTTTCCGAGTTGCTCGCTCAGGTTAAGAAGTCGTTTGATACCTACCGTCGTGTTGTTGCCGACGGCGGGTTGTTCTGTGCGTTTGGCTCTGGCTCACCTCATGGGATTTGCCGGGGCTTGAGCTATTTAGACTACGATTCTCGGCTTGACGAAGACGTGCTGGTGGGTGAGTGCGATGGCGCTACCAGGCATGATGTTCGGCGTGATGTCGCGATTCCCGAGCTTGTGGATGAGGCTTCGACTGATGGCGGCGACTCGCTCGAGGTTGCCGTGGCACGCATGCGCGAGTTCAATGGGCGTCGCTACGATGGTGTGCTGGATGAGGATTCCGCGCGACATGTGAATGCGTTTTGGTATGGACTCAAAAGCTCAGTCAGTATTGCGAGGCCGCCGTGCGTGTGGACGAGCGTGCTTGGGATTGCTTTATCGATAAGGTACAGTTCGCCTACGATGAGCCCGTGGGGCGCCTGGCCACGAAGATGGACGACAAACAGGTTGCGGCTTTTGTTGCTGCCGTGGAAGTACTTGGCGCTGACGAGTAAGGGCCTGGTTTGGCGGGAGGTTTCACCATGAAGATCGACGTTGATGTAGACC
>URIK01000089.1 GCA_900547855.1 uncultured Collinsella sp.
GGATGGTAGCCGACCCAGCGTGCATTTTTTGGAGTATTCTACTTCCATCCGTGCGCGAGAAGGCTTCCAAGCCGTTCTCGAGCGACGTTTGCGCCACAAATTCGGACGATTTGTCCAATTCTGAACTTTTTTTCGCGCTCGATACGTCCCCGGGCGGCTCCAGAGAGCCCAAATTGTCCTCACGCCTGCTGAATACTCCGTTTTTTGCACATCGGATGGCACCCCACCCCAACGTGTCATCGGAAAACAGCGATTCTCGGCGTCCCAAAGATGCCATATCCGCCGCCTCGCGCACGCGGCCATCCTCAATCCGGTACGCACACGTCGCGTATTCGAGCATTGGGCGCGGCTGATGCGTCGCCACAACAACCGTGCAGCCCAGCTCGCGATTTACACGAAACAGCGCGTGCAGGAAATTCTTCTCCGCAACCGGATCAAGCTGAGACGTGGGCTCGTCGAGTAGCAGCACACGCGGACGCAGCGCCAGGACGGCGGCAAGCGACAGCAGCTGCTTGCGGCCACCCGAAAGCGTATCGGTATCACGATGAAGCCAGTCCTCCAGACCAAAGAAATAGCTGGTCTCGGCAACACGGCGGCGCATCTCGTCGCGCGACACACCCAGATTCTCTAGGCCAAACGCCATCTCATGCCACACGGTCTCGCACACAATCTGGTTCTCGGGATCCTGGAACACATAGCCCACGCGCTCCGCCGATGCCCGCACGTCCATGTCGGCAACGTTCTCGCCCAGCACGCGCAGTTCGCCAGTGCGCTCGCCCGCCGGCGCGATCTCGGGCTTGAGCAGCGACAGCAGCGTCGACTTACCCGATCCGGTACCGCCAACAAGCAACGCAAATGCACCTTGGGGAACAGACCAGTCGAGCCCCTCGAGCACCGCAGCATCAGCATCGGGGTAGGCAAAACTAAGGCCTCGCACCTCAATCGCCGGCGCGGCCGAGCCATATGCCACACCCGCCGCCGGGCCCCTATCCAACCGAGCCATCAGCCAAGCCTCTTCTCATCAATCGCGTGCAACACGCAAGGCAGCACCATCCAGGCAGCGTACACGACATAGCCCGGCCACGGCGCCGGCACCGAGAGCTGCGGATAAAACGAATACTGCGTCGTCGCGGTCGCCGCCACGGCCACCGCGGCGGCACCAAACAGCGCGAGCCCGACCAGCGCGGCAACGTCGCTGCGCCCCAGTCGATACCGCGCATACGTCGTACGACGTGTCGCGGCACCCCACCCGCGCGAGCGCATCGCGTCCGCGCGCTCCAGCGAATCTTCCATGCCCCAGCCCATCAACACGCTCGACGCCCGCAGGTGCGATCGCACGGGATCGGTGGGCGCGCGGCCCGGCACATCAATCGCATCCTGCACCGCCAGCACCGTACGACCGCGGCGCAAAAACTGCGGGATAAGCCTCATGCACATCGAGATCATGAGCGCAATCACCGGTGCGGCATTGCCCAGCAGCGCGAGTACCTTGTCGTATTCGAGCATCGACGCCGCGGCCTCAAACCACAGCACGCTCGCCACAAACAGCCCGCCCATGCACAGGCCGTATACCATGCTTTCCAGATACACCGCGCGCATGCCAATACGGAACAGCTCCGTCGAGCCCGAGGCGCTAAACAGCGGATTGACCAGCGCGATAATCAAAATCACCGGCAACTGCCAGCGGAGTGCGCCCAGCGTGCGGGCAGCCCCACGCGTCGCAAATCCATACGCCAGCCCGCCCGCAAGTGACAGCGCAATCAGCACCGGCTGCATCGAGAACATGGTGAGCCCCAGCGTCAGCACAATATAGAGTGCCGGCACAGCCGGATGCGACATCGAGAACGCCGCGACGGGCTCGCCGCCAAACTCCTCTTGTATGTTGTCCACTGGCACCCCCGTCCCCTCGCTCAAAAGACAGCTCCGCAGCACCGCCAACGCCGCACGCAAGCAGCGCAAACGCCACGCCGGCGGCGCAAGCCTCAACCGCCGCAAACCAATCGCTACGCGCTCAACATATGCCTGCGGTATCATATTGCGCCGTGTATCGTTTCCAAACACATGTCTCTATAACGTAACAGGAGATCACATGGACGCAACCGCAATTATCCTCGCTGCCGGCGAGGGCACCCGCATGAAGTCGAACCACTGCAAGGTTTCGCACAAGATCCTGGGCAAGCCCATGGTCCAGTGGATCGTCGACGCCACCATCAAGGCCGGCTGCAGCCGCGTCGTGGTCGTCATCGGCAGCCACGCCGACGAGATGCGCGCCCTCATCGACGGCGCCTACGCCAGCAGCGCCACCAAGGTCGAGTGCGTCGAGCAGACCGAGCGCCTGGGCACCGGTCACGCCGTGAAGGTCGCGCTCGAGGCCTGCGGCATCACGCAAGGCCCCGTCGTCGTGCTCAACGGCGACCTGCCGCTCATCACCGCCGACACCGTCGCCAAGTTCGCGCAGACCGTCGCCACCGGCGAGCTCGCCTGCACCGTCATGACCATGACCCCGCCCGACCCCTTCGGCTACGGCCGCATCAAGCTGGGCGCCGACGGCCAGATTGAGCGCATCATCGAGCAGAAGGACTGCACGCCCGAGCAGGCCGCCACGCTGCTGGAGTGCAACGCCGGCTGCTACGCCTTCGACGGCGCGCAGCTCGCCGCCCACATTAACGAGATCGGCAACGACAACGCGCAGTCCGAGTACTACCTGCCCGACATGCTCGAGATCCTCAAAGGCCACGGCCAGGCGGTCTCCATCTTCCACTGCGACGACTACCGCGACGGTCTGGGTGTCAACAGCCGCATCCAGCTCGCGCAGCTCACCGCTATCGCGCGCGACCGCATCAACGAGCACTGGATGGCCGAGGGCGTCACCTTCATCGACCCCACGCAGGCCTGGATCGGCCCCGATGCCGTCATCGGCCGCGACACCATCGTGTGGCCGCAGACGCACCTGATCGGCCACGTCACCGTGGGCGAGGAGTGCCAGCTCGGCCCCAACAGCCGCCTCACCGACACCACCGTCGGCAGCGGCTGCACCATCGATGAGACCATCGCCATCGAGGCCGTCATCGAGAACGGCGTCGACTGCGGCCCGCGCGCCTACCTGCGCCCGGGTACCCACATGCTCGACGGTTCCAAGGCCGGCACGCACGTAGAGATTAAGAAGTCCACGATCGGCGAGGGCTCCAAGGTGCCGCACCTGTCCTACATCGGCGACACGACCATGGGCTCCGGCGTCAACGTGGGCGCCGGCTCCATCACCTGCAACTACGACGGCGTTCACAAGCACAAGACCGTCATCGGCAAGGATGCCTTCATCGGTTCCGACACCATGATGGTCGCGCCCGCCCAGATTGGCGACGGCGCGCTCGTGGCCGCCGGCTCCGTCATCACCGAGCCGGTCCCGGCCGACGCACTCGGCCTGGGTCGTGCCCGTCAGGTAAACATTGAGGGTTGGGCCGCCGATTATCGCCGCCGTCTGCACGAGGACGACGAGGTATAACGTTTTACCAAGCATCTAAGGAGCTGTTCCCATGGGGACGGCTCCTTTTTCTATCGTGACCTGCGCAACCGGATGAGTGGTCGGTTCGTGTCCGTTGACGGTAAAGACGTTATCAAGACTCGATAAACCCCGTCGCGCGGTTACAATGCAAAAAGGCATCTATATGGCATTCGATATATAAAGGAGAAGGGTAATGCCGATTAATGATCCCGAGAAGTCGGAGAATATGCGCAAGTCCATCCGCGTGTATTCCGGTTCCTCCAACCGTCCCCTCGCTCAGAAGATTGCTGAGTACCTTGGGGTCGAGCTTTCGGGCCTTACGCTAAAGCAGTTCGCCAATGGTGAGATTTACGCCCGCTACGACGAGACCGTCCGCGGCGCCGACGTCTTCCTGATTCAGTCCGTGGCCGGCGGCAACGTCAACGACATGCTCATGGAGCTGCTCATCGCCACCGACGCTGCCAAGCGCGCATCCGCCCGCTCCATCACTGCCGTTATCACCCACTACGGCTATGCCCGCCAGGACCGCAAGGCCGGCCCGCGCGAGCCCATCACCGCCCGCCTCGTCGCCAACCTGCTCGAGCGCGCCGGCGTCAATCGCATCATCACCCTCGACCTGCACCAGGGCCAGATCCAGGGCTTCTTTGATATCCCGGTTAACCACCTGTCCGCGCTGCCGCTGTTTGGCCAGTACTACAACGACATGCACTTCGACACCGACAACCTGGTTGTCGTCTCCCCCGACGTGGGTCGCGCCAAGGCCGCCAAGAAGCTGTCCGACATGCTCGGCTGCGACCTGGCCATCGCCCACAAGGGCCGTCCGCGCCACAACGCCGCCGAGGTCATGGGCATCATCGGTGACATCAAGGGCAAGACCTGCATCATCAACGACGACATGATCGACACCGCTGGCACCCTGTGCGCCAACGTCAAAGAGCTCAAGGCTATGGGCGCTGGCGACATCTACGTCTGCGCCACCCACGGCATCTTCTCCGGTCCGGCCATCGAGCGTCTGAACGACGCCCCGATCGTCGAGTGCCTCGTCACCGACGCCATTCCCGTCGAGGTCGGCGGCAAGATCAAGACCATCTCGGTCGCCGAGGAGTTCGCTCAGGCCATCTCCGCCGTTTACCACGAGGAGCCCGTCTCCACGCTCGTCGGCGGCGACTTCGCACTGTAATCGCATCGTCCTTGTAACCCGGCGCATCGCCGTCGGAACAGAAGAAACCCCCGCGCTCCCCCTTGCTTCGCAAAGGTCGCGCGGGGGTTTCTTCTGTTCCGACGGCTCGCCCTGCCGCGGCCGCGCTTTTGTCTGGTGGGATTTCGCTGAAACGAAGTCTCGCCTTCGGCGGGCGTGGTAGCCTTTGTCGTTGATTGAACTATTTACGTAACGGAGGACAAACATGGCAGCTGCACAGCCGCTTAAGATTCGCATGGTCGCCGGGCTTGGCAACCCGGGCGAGGAATATGCCGAGACCCGCCACAACGCCGGCTTTAAGGCAATCGACGAGCTGGCCCGTCAGGCCGGCGTCACGTACTGGAAAAACCAAGCAGGCGCCGAGGTCGCGCTCATCAACATCAACGATCCCGAGGAAGAGGGCGGTAAGCGCCAGATCGTGCTGGTCAAGCCGCAGTCGTACATGAACACCTCGGGCGGGCCCATCTCCAAGCTCTGCCGTGAGTACAAGATCAAGGCCGAGGAACTGCTCGTGATTCACGACGAGCTCGACATTCCCGCCGGCGACGTACGTGTTAAGGTGGGCGGTGGCCACGCCGGCCACAACGGCCTGCGCTCCATCATCGACAAGATGGGCAGCCGCGACTTTAGTCGCATTCGCACCGGCATCGGCAACCCTCCCGGCAAGATGGCCGTGGCAGACTACGTGCTCAAACAGCTGCGCGCCCGCGAGGCCGAGGATTTCCAGGACACCTGCGCCCGCGCCGCAGATGCCGCCGGTCTGGCCATCGTCCACGGCGTAATCTACGCCCGCGATCACGTAAACGGCGCCGCTTCCGCCAACGGCAAGCACTAAACCTACTATTTAGGGACAGGTTTATTTTGGCAGGTTTTATCTACGGAAACGTCGCGGCGGCCGCACCGCAATAAACCCCGCACTGCCATACACACATAGCGCCCCAAAGGGGGCCGGCCTCATCACAACCCGAGGCCGGCCCCCTTTGCCGTTTTACCTGATAAAACCGACCAAAATAAACCTCTCCCCCTTTGGTAGGCCAAAGTGGATAAACCCTGCTCCCAACCGCCGAAGACACACGTAAGTGACATGTCCATGAGGGTATAATTTGCACCGTATGTCTGCACAACGCCTGTGCGCGTACGGTTTTACTCGGGCTACCGTCCATTTCCGTGGAGGCACGGTTCGGCGGCCCTAACAAGAGAGGGGTTCTATGTATAAGATCCTGGAGAAGACGCAGTTCTCGGAGAAGGTGTTCAAGTTCCGCATCGAGGCGCCTGCAATCGCCAAGCATGCGCACGCTGGACAGTTCCTCATGGTTCGCGCCAACGAGACGGGCGAGCGCGTCCCGTTTACCCTGGCCGGCTGGAACGGTGACGAGGGCTGGGTCGAGTTCATCTTCATGGTGATCGGCAAGACCACCGAAATGCTTTCCACCTACGAGGCCGGCGAGTCGCTGCGCGACGTCGTGGGCCCGCTGGGCGTTCCCACCGAGATGGCCGAGGGCCCCTGCGCCGTCATTGGCGGCGGCGTCGGCCTGGCAATTGCCTTCCCGGTCGCCAAGCACCTGGTCGAGACCGGCCACAAGGTGCACGCCATCATGGGCGCCCGCACCAAGGACCTCCTGCTCATGGAGGACCAGTTCCGCGAGCTCCTCGACGAGGACCACATCCACATCACTACCGATGACGGTTCCTACGGCGAGCAGGGCGTTGTCACCGCTCCGCTGGAGCGCCTACTGCAGGACAAGGCCGTGAGCCAGGTCTTCTGTGTCGGCCCCGTTCCGATGATGAAGTTCTCGACCCTCACCGCCCAGAAGTACGACACCCCCATCACCGCGTCGCTCAACCCCATCATGGTTGACGGCACCGGCATGTGCGGCTGCTGCCGCGTCGAGGTGGGCGGCGTGACCAAGTTCGCTTGCGTCGACGGCCCCGACTTCGATGCCACCCTGGTCGACTGGGATGACCTTCGTGCCCGCCAGGCCGCTTACCGTTCCGAAGAGGGCGAGTCCCTCAAGGCCTATGAGGAAAAGAGCTGCGCATGCCACTAGTTAACGGTCGTTTCGTTGCCGATATGAAGTCGCCCCGCACCCCCGATAACGAGGAGCCGGCTGCCGAGCGCGCCTGCGACTTCCGCCCCGTCGACAAGGGCTTCACCGAGGAGATGGCGCTGGCCGAGGCCGAGCGCTGCCTCAACTGCAAGAAGCCGTTCTGTGTTGAGGGCTGCCCCGTCAACATCAACATCCCCCGCTTTATCGAGCAGATCCGCGAGAAGGACTTCGGCGGCGCTCTCGATACCATCCGCGAGGACTCCATGCTTCCCGCCATCTGCGGCCGCGTCTGCCCGCAGGAGAACCAGTGCGAGGGCAAGTGCATCCGTGGTAAGAAGTCCGAGCCCGTGGCCATCGGCCAGCTCGAGCGCTTCCTGGGTGATCGCCCCGAGCTCGCCTCCACGCCCAAGATGGCCCCCAAGAACGGCAAGAAGGTCGCCGTCGTCGGCTCCGGCCCGTCCGGCATCACCTGCGCCGGCGAGCTCGCCCGTAACGGCTTTGACGTTACCGTCTTCGAGGCCTTCTTCACCGGCGGCGGCGTGCTGGTCTACGGCATCCCCGAGTTCCGTCTGCCCAAGGCGGTCGTCAAGCGCGAGATTGACGGCCTGGAGGACATGGGCGTCAAGTTTGAGTACAACTCCGTCGTGGGCAACATGGCCACGGCCGAGGAGCTGTTCGAGCAGGGCTTCGACGCCATCTACGTGGCGACCGGCGCTGGCCTGCCCAAGTTCCTCAACGTCCCCGGCGAGAACCTGCCCAACGTCTTCTTCGCGAACGAGTACCTCACCCGCGTGAACCTGATGAAGGCCAACAAGTTCCCCGAGTACGACCTGTCTCTTATACACATCTCCGAGCCCACGAGACGCTCATGAATCTCGT
>URIK01000090.1 GCA_900547855.1 uncultured Collinsella sp.
AAAAGATCAAGTCGTCCTCGCAGACGCTCAAGCAGGAATACCTCGATACATACGAGCGAGGTGAATGACATGAAACTATTTGAACAGCTGAAGTCCAATGCGTCGCGCATGGCTGTCTACGCCATCCTCGTGGCAACGGCTTTATGCGGAATCGCGGCACCCGTCTATGCGCTCAACGGGGAGAAAGGCGATGTCGAACCCGCGTACATGGCTTCGACGGTTAAGGACCGGTACAAAGCCTTCTCTGGAGACACGTTTTACGTAGCAGAGTACGACACGACCTACCGTCAGCTTCGCTACAACAAGGGCTACGACTATCTAGGCGCAGAGGCAATCAGCTATACGTCGGGTTGGTACCGCTCCAACTATGGACACATAACCCAGTTCAAGTGTAACTACCGTGTGTACAACTAAAGCAACCGGCCGGGACGAGGGGTGACGCAAAAGCGTCGCCCCTCGTTTTTAACCATGTCAACTGAACCTAGTTCAGTTTGGTTGATTTCCGATCTCAGCCGAACACATTGAGCGGAAAGGCCGTTCCCGCAGTCAGTCGAACGTCCCCGGGGCCCTTCTCAGGCCCCGGGGACGGCATTTTCCCAGTTGAAGGAACGGTGGAGATGTGTTTCGATGGGTCAGATTCGTGTCGTTCCGAAAAGACCGTGAACCTTTTGTGGGACACGCGGCGCCGTGGTACCATAGCCGAGTTTGTTGTCTTGGTCGGAAACCAAGACGCCTTATGCGCTGATCGGTAACCAGCGCCTGACCAATAAGGAGTCCTACCATGAAGCAGGGTATCCATCCCCAGTATGTCGAGTGCACGGTGACGTGCTCCTGCGGCAACACCTTCAAGACGCACGCTACCGTGTCCGAGATGAAGGTCGAGCTTTGCAACGAGTGCCACCCGTTCTACACCGGCCAGCAGAAGTTCGTCGACACCGGTGGACGCGTCCAGCGCTTCGCCGACAAGTTCGGTGGCGCCGCTGCCGCCCAGCTCAAGAAGGCTGAGGAGGCCAAGGCCGCCAAGGCCGCCAAGGCTGCTGAGGCCGAGGCCGCTCGCAAGGCCGCCGCTGAGGCTAAGGCTGCCGAGAAGGCTAAGCGTGCCGCTAAGTTCGCCGAGGAGGCTGCCAAGCAGGCTGCCGAGGCTCCCGCAGAGGCTCCCGTCGAGGAAGCCGCTGCCGAGGCCGAGACCACCGAGGCTGCTGAGTAAATAGCTCGCCGAGCAAACACTCGCATTCATGGCTAAAGGGCCGCGTATCCATCTGGGTGCGCGGCCCTTTTCTTTTATTGGTGCAAACGGACCTGCTCCCATGGCACCAAATTGGTGCGAAGGGGGACAGGTCCGTTTGCACCAAATGGCAGAGATGTAGCGTTTGCCCAGATAAAACCTGCCAAAATAAACCTGTCCCTGTTTGGCAGGTTGGTCGTAGTTATTACGTGGCGGTCGAGGTCGACCGTATAGGCCGCGCCTTGTTTGGCTAAAGTACATTTATCTGTGTTTAACTCGCCCAAGGCTGCATGGCGTGGGCGATGGCCAAAAAAGGAAAACCACATGGGATTCATGTCAAAGCTGCTGTCCTTTGGATCCGATAAGGACCTTAAGCGCTACTACAAGATCGTCGACCAGATCAACGGTCTTGAGCCCCAGTTTGAGAAGATGACCGAGGAGGAACTCCGCGCCCAGACCGATAAGTTCCGCGAGCGTTACGCCAACGGCGAGTCGCTCGACGACATGCTTCCCGAGGCCTTTGCCACCGTGCGCGAGGCTTCCAAGCGCATCACGGGCATGCGCCACTTTGACGTACAGCTCATCGGCGCCATGGCGCTTCATGAGGGTCATATTGCCGAGATGAAGACCGGCGAAGGTAAGACGCTCGTCTCCACCTTGGCCGGCTACCTCAACGCTATTGCCGGCAAAGGCGTGCACGTCGTTACTGTCAATGATTACCTTGCCAAGCGCGACTCCGAGTGGATGGGCCGCATCTATAAGTACCTGGGAATGACCGTCGGTCTGCTCCAGAACAACATGCCGCTCGAGCTCAAGCGCCCGGCCTACCAGGCCGACGTCACCTACGGTACCAACTCCGAGTTCGGCTTTGATTACCTGCGCGACAACATGGTTACCCGTCCCGAGCAGCGCGTACAGCGCGGCCACAACTACGCCATCGTCGACGAGGTTGACTCCATCCTGATCGATGAGGCCAGGACGCCGCTCATTATCTCGGGCGCTGGCACTAAGTCCGCCAGTACCTACAAGGACTTCGCGCGTGCCGTGCGTGGCCTTGAGCGCGGCGAGGACGTGTCGCACGACATGCTCACCGCCACCGAGGATGTTGAACCCACGGGCGACTACGTCATGGACGAGGCCAAGCACACCATTGCCGCCACCGAGCGCGGCCTTAAGAAAATCGAGCGCCGCCTGGGTATCGATGACATCTATGCCGATCTCTCCGGCCAGCTGGTCAACCACCTGCAGCAAGCGCTGAAGGCCCAGTACATGTTCCACCGCGATAAGCAGTACGTGGTCACCAACGGCGAAGTCAAGATCGTCGACGAGTTCACCGGCCGCATTATGGAAGGCCGCCGTTACTCCGAGGGCCTGCACCAGGCCATCGAGGCCAAAGAGGGCGTGCTCGTACGCGAGGAGAACCAGACACTCGCCACCATCACCCTGCAGAACTACTTCCGTCTGTATGACAAGCTCTCCGGCATGACCGGCACGGCACTTACCGAGGATGCTGAGTTCCGCGAGATCTACAAGCTGCCCGTCGAGGTCATCCCCTCCAACAAGCCCGTGCAGCGCGTGGACCACGAGGACCTGGTGTACCGCACCATTCAGGCTAAATACAACGCCGTTGCCGACGACGTTGAGCGTCGTCACGCCAAGGGCCAACCGGTCCTGGTGGGCACCGTCTCCATCGAGAGCTCCGAGAAGCTGTCCGCCGCCCTTACCAAGCGCGGCATCGCGCACGAGGTCCTCAACGCCAAGCATCACGAGCGCGAGGCTCATATCGTTGCCCAGGCCGGACGCTACGGCGCCGTGACCATCGCTACTAACATGGCCGGTCGTGGTACCGACATCCTGCTGGGCGGCAACCCCGACGAGCTGGTGCGCGAGCGCCTTGAGTACGAGGGACTAACCATGGAGGACGTGACGCCCGAGCAGCTCGAGCAGTTTAACGCCGAAGCCAAGGAGACCTGCAAGGCCGAACGCGAGCGCGTGCTTGCCGCCGGCGGCCTGACCGTTATCGGCACCGAGCGCCATGAGTCCCGTCGTATCGACAACCAGCTGCGCGGCCGTTCCGGCCGTCAGGGCGATCCGGGCGAGACCCAGTTCTACCTGTCGCTCGAGGACGACCTCATGCGCCTGTTCGGCGGCGACAAGATGGACCGCGTCTCCAAGATGATGGTCACGGCCGACATGGGCGACGACATGCCCATCCAGCACAAGATCATCTCCAAGGCCGTCGAGAGCGCCCAGCACAAGGTCGAGAGCATCAACTTCTCCATGCGTAAGAGCGTCCTTGAGTACGACGACGTCATGAACAAGCAGCGCCAGGTCATCTACGCCGAGCGCAATAAGATTCTGGACGGCAAGGACCTGACCGACCACATCACCGAGGTCATGCACGACACCGTGTACCGCTGCGTGCAGGAGTTCTGCACCAAGGACAGTCACGATGGCGAGCGCGACCTGGAGGGCCTGCGCAAGTGGGTTGTGGAGCTCACCGGCCACATCGATACGCCGAAGTTCCCCGACGAGGATTATGAGGCCCTGGCTGCCGATGTCCTGGCTTACGTAGAGAAGTGCTACAACATGAAGGCCAAGCGCTTGGGCGAGGACCTGATGCGCGAACTCAACACCCAGGTCATGCTGCGCGTCATCGATACCCGCTGGATGAACTACCTGCAGGAGATGGACTACCTCAAGACCGGCATCGGCCTGCGCGGCTTTGGCCAGCGCGACCCGCTGGTCGAGTACAAGACCGAGGCCTACGGCGCGTTCCAGATGCTCGTCGACACCATGTACGAGGATTACCTGCGTACGGTTCTGCGCATCGAGATCAAGGCTGCCCCGCGTGCCGTGGAGCACAAGGAGGAGCCCGCGCTCGAGGGTGCGCGCTTCTCCGGTCCTGCCGAGGTCGATGGTGACAACGGCGACTCGGTGCTGCGCAAGCAGGCGCAGGTGCAGGTCCGCACGGCTGTCCAGGGTGGTCCGGCTGCCGTCAACAACGGTGGCAAGGTGACCACCTATCGCAAGTCCGAGAGCGACGATCCGTACGTTAACGTGGGCCGCAACGACCCGTGCCCCTGCGGTAGCGGCAAGAAGTTTAAGTACTGCCACGGCAGGAATCGTTAATGGCTGAGGCTTTAGAGGTAACGCCCGCCGAGCTGGACGCGTTCGCGGACCGGCTCGGCGAGGTCGAGTCGTATCTCCACCTGGACGAAAAGCGCACGCGCGTGACCGAGCTCGAGGCCAAAAGTGTTGCCCCTGGCTTTTGGGATGACGCCGACGCCGCCCGTGCCACCATGGAGGAGATCGCGCGTACCAAGGAAGATATCGCTGCCGTGGACACCGCGCGCGGCGAGCTTTCCGATGCCCGCGCCGCGCTGGAGCTTGCCGAGGAGATGGGGGATGACCCCGACGCCGTCGCCCTTCGCGAGGAGGCTACAGCCACGGCTGAGCGCCTGGCCCGGGCCATCGATGAGCTTGAGCTTTCGAGCTGGTTTACCGGTGAGTTCGATCACGGCGATGCCATTGTGACCATCAAGCCCGGACAGGGTGGTCTGGAGGCCCAGGACTGGACCTTCATGCTCTTTAAGATGTACATGAAGTACTGCCAGCGTCGCGGCTGGAAGGTCACCATCAACGACTGTCCCGCGGCCGAGGTCATCGGCATCGACCGCGCGACCTTTACCGTCGAGGGCAAGGACGCATTTGGCATGCTGCGCGCCGAGGCCGGCGTCCACCGCTTGGTTCGCATTAGCCCCACCGACGACAAGAAGCGCCGCCAGACCACGTTTGCCGGCGTCGAGGTCATCCCCGTGCTACCCGATGATATCGACATCGAGATCAGTCCCGATGACATCCGCGTGGACGTGTACCACGCGAGCGGCCCGGGCGGTCAGGGCGTCAACACCACCGACTCCGCCGTGCGCGTGACGCATTTCCCCAGCGGCATTGTGGTCACCTGCCAAAACGAGCGCAGCCAGATCCAGAACAAGGCCGCGTGCATGCAGATCCTCAAGGCTCGCCTGTACGAGATTGAGCTCGAGAAGCGTGCCGAGGCGCTCGATGAGATTCGCGGACCCAAGACCACGATTGGTTTTGGCAACCAGATCCGCAGCTACGTGCTCTACCCGTACCAGATGGTCAAGGACCTACGCACGGGCGTGGAGACCAGCAATGTCGAGGCCGTTCTTGACGATGGCGACCTGGACCCGTTTGTTATTGGCTACCATCGCTGGGCCACCGGCAACGCCGATGCAGAAGGCTCGGAGGTCTAAAACATCGGGCGGCTTCAAACCGATGCTAAGCCCAACGGTTGGACGGGTTTGTATCCAGAATAAACCCTGCGCAGGGGTGGTTTTTGTCCGGCGAATCGGTAGAATCGAATACAAGAAGAAGTTCAAAGCGCATCCGTTTGGGTGCGCTTTTTTGAGGGAGGCAGCATGGCATATCGTCTGGACATCAAGCGCATTCTTTCGATGAACTTCTTTCACGACCTGCCCCAGATCATGTTGGGGTGTGCCCTGGCAGCCATCGCGACGGACCTGTTTTTGATCCCCAACGGCCTTGCCGCCGGTGGCGTTACGGGCCTTGCCACCATTATCCAGGCGGTCGGCGCGGCGCGAGGCGTGTCGCTTCCCGTCGGTATCCAGACCATCGTGATGAACGCCTTGCTGCTGCTGGTCGTTATGCGCGAGGGCGGCATGTTCTACGTGGTGCAGACCGCGACGGGCTTTGTGCTGCTGGGCTTCTTTACCGATCTGTTCGCCCCGTTTGTAGCACCTCTGGCGGATGCGGACCTGATGCTTCCCGCCATGTGGGGCGGCATTATTACGGGCATCGGTTACGGCATGGTGTTGCGTGCCGGCGCCAACACCGGCGGCTCGGACACGATTGGCCAAATCATTTCGCGTAACACCTCGCTGCCGGTGGGCTCGACCGTCATGGCAATCGACGTTGCCGTGTGTGCGCTGTCGGCTCCGGTCTTTTCAATCGAAAACGCACTATATGCAGGCCTTTCGATGGTCATTAGCGGCTATGTGATCGATGCCGTGGTCGATGGCGGCAACAAACGCCGTATGGTACTCATCATCTCGGATAAGTTCCCTGATATCGCTGCCGATATCATGTATGGCCTGGGTCGTGGTTGTACCAAGTTTAAGGCGACTGGCATGTATTCGGGTGCCGAGAAGCCGGTGATTATGGTCATCGTGAGCCGTCGAGAGCTCAATACCCTCAAGACGATCGTGCGTGAGCGCGATCCTCACGCCATCGTGACGGTTGCCGACGTTACGGAAGCCTTCGGCGAGGGCTTTAAGGACATTAACGCGTAGGGGCGACCGCGTTCCATCCAAAAGACGTTCACATTGATAAACCGTTTCATCAGCGGTTCTGCCTGCTAAATTGTTCAAATAATGATAAAAACTCTGGTAAAGCCATCAGTTTCCAGCATAATGAATGACGTACGTGCATTGCGGCTGTGTTGGGACTACCTTTCCGTGCCGTGCGCATCTTGTCTAAAGAGGATGAAAGGAAGGCACAATGAGCGACGAAGAGCTCAAAAAGGTTGCCAACGAGGTAAGGAAGGGCATCGTCGCCGGCGTGCACGCTGCCAAGTCCGGCCATCCGGGCGGTTCGCTCGGCGCTGCCGACATCATGACCTATCTGTACTTTGAGGAAATGAACGTCGACCCGGCCGACCCCCGCAAGGCCGACCGCGATCGCTTTGTGCTTTCCAAGGGCCACTGCGCTCCGGGCCTGTACGCCGTGCTTGCCGAGCGCGGGTTCTTCCCCAAGGAGGACCTCGAGACGCTGCGCCATATCGGTAGCCACCTGCAGGGTCATCCCAACATGAACGACACCCCGGGCGTCGACATGTCCACCGGCTCGCTCGGCCAGGGCATCTCCGCCGCCGTGGGCATGGCGGTTGCCGCCAAGCACTGGGGCGATACTTACCGCACGTACGCCCTGCTGGGCGATGGCGAGAGCGAGGAGGGCCAGGTCTGGGAGGCCGCCATGTTTGCCGGCAACCAGCAGCTCGATAACCTCTGCGTGATCGTCGACCACAACGGCCTTCAGATTGACGGTCCCGTCGAGGAGGTCAACGACCCCATGCCGCTCGCCGACAAGTTCCGCGCCTTTAAGTTCCACGTGGTGGAGCTCGCCGACGGCAACGACTTCGACCAGATCCGCGCCGCCTTTGCCGAGGCTCGCGCCACCAAGGGGCAGCCGACCGCCATTATCGCCGAGACCCTGAAGGGCAAGGGCGTGTCCTTTATGGAGAACCAGGTTGGTTGGCACGGCAAGGCCCCCAATGATGAACAGTTTGAGCCTGTCTCTTATACACATCTGACGCTGCCGACGACTAGTCGAGTGTAGA
>URIK01000091.1 GCA_900547855.1 uncultured Collinsella sp.
AGTCGTCGGCAGCGTCAGATGTGTATAAGAGACAGCCTCGGGTGCAGGTACGCTTGCCAGCGGCGCATCCGAGCTCGGCAACGGCATGCAGGAGCTTACCGACCGAACGAGCAATCTCGATACTCAGGTCATCGACACCGTTAAGGACAAGATCGAGGAAATGCTCAACCCCGGCTTTACGCCGACGGACTTTGTCAACGGCGAGCAGGGCGGACATATAAATCGCGTGCAGTTTATCTATATGACGGGCGCGATCAGCAAGTAGGCAGCCGCGCCCTTGTGGCGATTGGCATCGATAGCAAGTTATGAGGGGAGGGGCCGTCGGGCATTGTCTCGGCAGCCCCTCTTTGCTGTCAGCGGCCACTTCGCGTCTTTGCAGAAGCTGTACCGCAAGATTTGTGTTTGGAAGGAGACGCGCTTTCTGCAAGGGGCGGAGCGCGGAAAGCATGTCCCGGATTTGATGCTCGGAACGGGATGAGCTTTCCGGATCGGACCCCAAGCGGAAAGCGCGTCCCGTTTCGGGGCTTCAGAATGGGACGCATCCGGAAACCGCATCCCACTCTGAGCCGAAATTCCGGGATGAGATTTCCGCCGAGGACACCCTGCGCCGACGGTAACGCAAAAAGGGCGCCCGCGCGAATGCGGACGCCCTTGTGTAGGGTCGAGATATCAACCAGCCAAGATATCGGCCCTGCGGCCAGCTCTTAGTAGTCGAACTGGTGGTAGTAGCGGCGGTACTTGAGGTTGTGCTTGGTGACCAGCTCGTAGTTGCGCGAGAGGCGGTCGGTGGTCAGCACGGACAGGATCCAGGGGGACACGATGACGCGGAAGTCGTCGTCCAGGCCCGGGATCGCGTACTCGGCGGTGTCGATGATGACGTAGTCCTCGTCGCCGGTCACGCCGCTGGTGAGGAAGGCGCGGACGCGCTCGTCGAGGGCGCGGCACTCGTCCTCTCCCATGAACAGGAACACCGGGACGCCGGGCTCGAGCAGCTCGAGCGTGCCGTGGAAGAAGTCGTGCGAGGTGATGTGGCGGATGCGCTTCCACTGCATCTCCTCGAGCAGGCACATGGAGTACAGGATGGTCTCGCCCCACAGCGCGCCCGAGCCGATGAACATGGTGTAGTCGGCCAGCGCGTACTTCCTGGCGAGCTCCTCGGCGCGCGGCTCGAAGCGCTTGCGGATGTCGAGCATGTCCTTCCAGACGTCCTTCGTCTGCTCGATGAACAGGTCGAACTTGGGGAAGCAGCCGCGGCGGTTGAGCAGGCGCAGGCCGAAGCAGTCGGCGAGGTAGTAGCCCTTCTCGCAGCCGCCGGCGCCGTGGTCGGAGGCCATCATGACGCAGTTCTCGGCGCCCACGGCCTGGCCGATCTTGCCCTCGGGGTTGGTCATGGCGAAGACGCGCACGCCCATCTCCCTCATCTTGCCGACGGCCTCGAGCACCTCGGGGGTGGTGCCGGACTCGGAGGCGGTCAGCACGACGGACCTGTCGGTCATGCGCTTGTGGCCCATGACGTTCCACTCGGCGGCGTGGATCAGGTAGACCTCGAGGTCGCGGTCGCCGAACTTGTTCATGAGGTACTCGAGCTGCATGAACTCGTCCCAGGTGCCGCCGACGCCCATCAGGAAGACGGCGTCGTAGCCCTCCTCGTGCACGCGGTCGGCCAGGGCGGTCATCTTCTTGCCGGCCTCGTAGACGTTCCTGCCGTCCTCGAGGTAGCCCTCCTGGTCGAAGTGCATGATCTCGATCTTCTCGGTCTCCTTCATGTGTGTCCTCCCATCACATGTGCGCAATTCTATACATCGCGCTTCTTGCTGATACCAATTATAGCCATACGATTGCTTGTTATTTAATACCAATCCAAACTCACGGAGATTTGCGGCGAACGGTCGGTTTCCTCGCCCGAGTGGTATTACAACGCCAATAGTTGTCTATTTCGACCGCTACTGCCAACGGGTTCCCCACAACTCGCCAGCTATAAAAGCGTTGCGCCAGACCCGCCCAAGCGTTTCCGGCGCAACCGCGCAGTTTAGTTATTCGGCTTCCATCTCCGCTGTCACACGGCGATACATCTCGATAACCTGAGTCGTCGCCTTGGACGGATCTTGATAGTAGCGGCCATCACACGTCTCGGCCGAGACATAGCCCGTATAGCCGTGGCGCATGAGTGCCTCGAGGTCGGCACGCATATCACGCTCGCCGTCGCCCCAGGCAAGATGCGTCGTGCCGCCGCCCACATCTACAAAGTGGGTGTGAACGATCTTGTCGCCCAAAACCTCAAAGTAGCCGTCGATCGTGTCGCCGGCAACTTCCATGGCGCCAAAGTCGATACAGGCCTTCAGGTTGGGACGATCGACCGCCTCGAGGATGCGCGCGACATCCTGTGCCGTATTGACCAACACGGACTCCGACGGCTGCAGGGCCTCGAGCGCGACGCGAATACCGCGCGTATCGGCGTAGTCGCACACCGAGCGCAGCATGGCAACGCTGCGGGCCCAGGCGTCCTCAGCCGGCTCGTCCAGATAGGCCCAACCACTCGTCACCAGAATCTGCGGTACGCCCAACTCAACGGCAACGTCGATCACATTCTTAAAGTACGAGAGGATGCGTTTTTGGCCCGCCTCACCGCGCACCGCGACGTTCCATGGCTTGGGGTTGTTCTGCTCGGGGCACACGCACACGATCTTGATACCGTATTGGGCGGCAAGATCGCGAATCTTATCCACCGAATCGTGCTCATGGCAATCCACATACAGGTGCATCGAGCCGGTCCACAGCTCGATATTGCGATAGCCGGCCTCACCTGCAGCCTTAAAAAACGTCTCGATGCTGTAGTAACGATGGTTGATGTTCATGAGCGAAAGCTCGGGTACGACCATAGCCCTCCCCTTTCGTACGGA
Organism: uncultured Collinsella sp.; assembly: GCA_900547855.1. Classification (GTDB taxonomy): domain Bacteria; phylum Actinomycetota; class Coriobacteriia; order Coriobacteriales; family Coriobacteriaceae; genus Collinsella. The sequence goes on from URIK01000091.1 coordinate 2,901, forward strand.
GTTTTAAAAAACAGGGGGCCGCCGCAGATGCGACAAGCCCCCCAAAGATCGACGCAACCGTTAGACGCGATGGAAGCGCGATTCGAACATATTAGGCAAGCACGCCAAAGTAAGCGCCGATGATGCCCACGACCATGGTGCAGAGGATCAGGACCATCGGGTTGATCTTCTTGGAGAGCAGCCAGTAGTAGAGCCAGAAGGCGGCCATACCGAGCATACCGGGCATGATGCCGTCCAGGATGTCCTGGAGAGTCTGGGCGGAGTCGCCCTGACCAATGGCGATGGGCAACGAAGCCCAGAACATGTCCTTGCTCATGGCGCCGACGACCATAACGCCGACAATGCCGACGCAGGCCATGATCTTTTGCATCAGGCCGGTCTTCTGAGCCTCGTCGAGGAAACCAATGCCTAGCTCATAACCCTTGATAGCGCCAAAGATACGAATCAGGAACGCCGGGATGTTGTAGACGAGCAGGAAGGCGATGGGGCCAAAGACGTTGCCGGCCTGGCACAGGCTGATGCCCACGGCAGCGGCGACGACGCGCAGGGTGGACAGGAAGAAGGAGTCACCCAGGCCGGAAAGCGGACCCATGAGGGCGGCCTTGATGTCGTTGACGCTCTCGGGCTCAACCTCGCCACGAGCGACCTTTTCTTCCATGGCCATCGCGATGCCACCCACGAAGGGAGCGAGCTGCGGGGTGATGTTGAAGAATGCGCTGTGACGATGCAGGGCCTCGGCGTAATCATCGGGACGGCCGGCATAGATCTTCTTGAGCATGTTGGCGACCATCAGGCAAAAGGCAATGTTCATCTGCTTGTAGTAGGTCCAGGAGAATTCCATGCCCAGGGCGCCGGTGTTCACGGCGCTCTTAATGAGGTCGGAGCGAGTAATCTGGTTCTCGGAATTAGAAGTCATCGTCCTCATCCCCTTCCACAGAAAGCTGGGACTGGGCGCCACCAAGGCCCAGCAGGTCGTACTTATCGATGCCGATGATGATTGCGATCAGGGCGACGCCGAGGACGGGCACGTTGGCATAGGAGCACAGCAGGAAGCCCAGGAAGTAGAACGGCACGAGCTGCTTGGTAAGCACCAGACGGCCGAGCATGGCGAAGCCCATGGCAGGCAGGATGTTGGCTGCGACGCCAAAGCCATCGAGGACGAACGTCGGGATGAAGTCGAGCAGGCCCTGAACAGCGTCGGCACCCAGATAGAAGGAGACCGAGCACAGGATAAAGGCCAGGACGACAATCACGAGACCGATAATCCAGTGCATAGCGTAGATACCCTTGAGGTTACCCTTGCTGGCAAAGACGTCGGCACGGTCGACCAGAAGGGGCATACCGGCGTTGACGACGTTCTTAATGGCCAGGCACAGAGTGGCGATGGGCATCGCGAGCGCGATAGCGGCCTCGGTGCTCTGACCCAGCTGAATAGCGAAGGCGCAGGCGAGCACACCGCCAATCGTCTCATCGGGCGGCACGTAAGCGCCGATGGAGATAGAACCCATGAAGAGCAGCTCGAGGCTCGCACCGATGGCGAGGCCGGACTGCAGGTCCCCGAGGACTATGCCGACGAGCGGGCACAGAACGATCGGGCGGAACGCATAGAGCGTACCGAGCTGATAATCGAGCTTACCGAAGGCAGCGATAAGTCCGATGAGGATCGCTTGAACAAGCATTGTTCCTCCCTTTGATCCCTCTTGGATCCGCGCGGCGATTCCCGACTTGTCAGCGCGCCCTTTTCCATGCCGACAATCGCCCAGACAGATCCAGCTTGTACCGGTGTGCTGTTAACACCTAAACCGGTGCAAATGATTTGATACCAATTATATAGTCATGCGAAAACTATTTAATACCAATCGCTCAACGGGCGTGTACTCCCGGTGAACGGTAGATGGGGGTAACGGGTAAAGCGTTTATCCGGTACGCCCACGAATAGGGGCGGCGCCGTGCGCGCCGCCCGTGGTTCCCAATTAGAGGGCGCTTAGGGCATCGACCTTGGGGTCGTCGGCCAGAGCGCGAATCTCGACCTCGACACCGCGGCCGACGAGCTCGCGAATGTCCTCTTCCTCGGCAGCAGTCACAAAGATCTGGCGGGAGATCTTACGGGCATCGGGACGCTGCTCGTCCTTGGACTTGGTGTTGCCCAGGTTGATGGAGGTGATCTGCGGGCAGCCGTCGACAAGCTGCTTGGCCTCGGCGATGCTGGCGACGCAGATGATCATCTTGTACTTATCGGTAACACCGGAGTTGATGGCCTCGATGGCGTGCTCCATGTCCTTAATGACGAGCTTGACGTTGGCCGGCTTTCCCATCTTGAGCGTAGTCTTCCAGACGGGATCGTTGGCAACCTTGTCGCCAACGCAGAAGATGCAGTCGGAGCCCAAGCCCTGGACCCAAGAGACGGCCACCTGGCCATGAAGCAGACGATGGTCGACGCGAAGCAGTTGAATCATGATTGACCCCCAAAGGTCTCATGCCGGAAACCCGGCCCCATTAATAGCAGGCGGTGACTAGAACTCTTCCTCGTCATCCGCATCGGTCAGCAGGTCGTTGACAAACTTGACGCGCGTGTCGTCAGCCGCGAGGATCTCGCGGATAACCTGATCGGCGGGAGCCTCCTGGTCCGAAAAGAGCAGCTGGATCAGCAGCGGCAGATTCATGTTGGCAACCAGGTAGGTGTTGGGGCGCGTCTGGACGATCTTGGTGAACTCGTTGTTGACGCTGCCGCCAAACAGGTCGGTGCACACGATTACGTCGTCGGCGGGGTCGAAGGTCGCCAGGAGCTTGGCGGCCTCCTCGGCGACGTCGGTGCGGCCGTCGACAAACATCGACAGGTCGTGGACGTTATCGCGCGCGCCCGAGAGCAGCTCGGTGCTCTCTTTGATGCCGGTCGCAAAATGCGCGTGGCTGGCAAAGATGTATTGCCTCATTGCGGTTTCCCCCAAATGAAATTAGTAGTCGAACTGGTGGTAGTAGCGGCGGTACTTGAGGTTGTGCTTGGTGACCAGCTCGTAGTTGCGCGAGAGGCGGTCGGTGGTCAGCACGGACAGGATCCAGGGGGACACGATGACGCGGAAGTCGTCGTCCAGGCCCGGGATCGCGTACTCGGCGGTGTCGATGATGACGTAGTCCTCGTCGCCGGTCACGCCGCTGGTGAGGAAGGCGCGGACGCGCTCGTCGAGGGCGCGGCACTCGTCCTCTCCCATGAACAGGAACACCGGGACGCCGGGCTCGAGCAGCTCGAGCGTGCCGTGGAAGAAGTCGTGCGAGGTGATGTGGCGGATGCGCTTCCACTGCATCTCCTCGAGCAGGCACATGGAGTACAGGATGGTCTCGCCCCACAGCGCGCCCGAGCCGATGAACATGGTGTAGTCGGCCAGCGCGTACTTCCTGGCGAGCTCCTCGGCGCGCGGCTCGAAGCGCTTGCGGATGTCGAGCATGTCCTTCCAGACGTCCTTCGTCTGCTCGATGAACAGGTCGAACTTGGGGAAGCAGCCGCGGCGGTTGAGCAGGCGCAGGCCGAAGCAGTCGGCGAGGTAGTAGCCCTTCTCGCAGCCGCCGGCGCCGTGGTCGGAGGCCATCATGACGCAGTTCTCGGCGCCCACGGCCTGGCCGATCTTGCCCTCGGGGTTGGTCATGGCGAAGACGCGCACGCCCATCTCCCTCATCTTGCCGACGGCCTCGAGCACCTCGGGGGTGGTGCCGGACTCGGAGGCGGTCAGCACGACGGACCTGTCGGTCATGCGCTTGTGGCCCATGACGTTCCACTCGGCGGCGTGGATCAGGTAGACCTCGAGGTCGCGGTCGCCGAACTTGTTCATGAGGTACTCGAGCTGCATGAACTCGTCCCAGGTGCCGCCGACGCCCATCAGGAAGACGGCGTCGTAGCCCTCCTCGTGCACGCGGTCGGCCAGGGCGGTCATCTTCTTGCCGGCCTCGTAGACGTTCCTGCCGTCCTCGAGGTAGCCCTCCTGGTCGAAGTGCATGATCTCGATCTTCTCGGTCTCCTTCATTCCCGCTCCTTTCACGAGCAATTTGAATTGTCGCACGGAATGGACAGGCTTGCCGCCCCGTCTCGCCGCTTAACCTTGTGGACATCTTGGCCCCAAGCTCAACAATTCAAAGGTTCTTAATACCAGTGAACGATTACAGGTTAGCCGTTTTTAATACCGATTTTTTGATTTCATCCTCCCCTCTCGGTAGACGGTCAGTTTTTGCCGTTCATCGGTCATGCGACACATGTCCGTAAAAAAATGAGCACCCCGCCGTGCACGAGGATGCTCTAGACGCTAATAGTTGTAGGTATATCCGCCGGCATCACCGCGGTTAAAAGACTTGGCATGCTCGATCGCCTGCCCACTCGAGTCATAGGTCATGCATTCCAGTACGAGCGCCAGGTCGCCCGGCTCAAGATTGAGCAAACTCGCATCGCGTGCGCCCAGCGCTTCAATATCGAGTTTCTCAATCGACTTGTCCGGTTTGCGCCCCAACATGTCGTAGGTCTCGAACAGGCTGAAGACCGAAATGTCCACGTCTTCGATGCCCGGAAACAGCAGACACGGAATCAGCGTCATCTCAATCGACACGGGCTCCCCATCAATGCAGTTGAGACGGCGCACCGAGTAAAGCAGATCGTCCTCGGCCTGTCTCTTATACACATCTGACGCTGCCGACGACTAGTCGAGTGTAGA
>URIK01000092.1 GCA_900547855.1 uncultured Collinsella sp.
GGTGACCATCAACTACGTCATCACCGACCCCGAGAAGGTCCGCAAGTTCGTGTGCGTCGACACCAACGACGCCCCCGAGGTCGCCGTCGTCGATCCCGACATGATGGCCTCCATGCCCGCCGGCCTGACCGCTTCCACTGGCATGGACGCTCTGACCCACGCCATCGAGGGCTACACCACCAAGGGCGCTTGGGAGCTCTCCGACATGTTCCACTTTGAGGCTATTAAGCTGATCAGCGAGAACCTGCGTGACTCCGTCGCCGAGGCCAAGTCCGGTCAGCCCGGCTCCGGTCGCGAGGGCATGGCCCTTGGTCAGTATGTCGCCGGCATGGGCTTCTCCAACGTTGGCCTGGGCATCGACCACGCCATGGCTCACACCCTGTCAGCTCACTACGACACCCCGCACGGCGTCGCTTGCGCCATGCTGCTGCCGATCGCCATGGAGTTCAACAAGCCGGTTTGCGCTGAGCGCCTGGCCAAGGTTGCCGTTGCCATGGGTGTTGACACCACGGGCATGAGCACCGACGAGGCTGCCGACGCCGCTATCGCCGCCGTCAAGCAGCTTTCCGCCGACGTGAATATCCCGCACGTCTGCGAGGCCATGAAGGCTGACGAGATCGAGGTCCTGGCCAAGGACGCCATGGCCGACGCTTGCTTCCCGGGTAACCCGCGCGAGGCGACGCTCGACGACGTCATTGAGCTCTTCAAGAAGATCTGCCCGGCTGCCTAGCCCAGTTTGGTGGTCCTTCGCCCGTAGGTGTATGGTCTTTTGACGTGCCGCTGGCCCCGCCGTGCTACGCACGGCGGGGCTTTTTGTGCTGCGTCGATGCCCTGAGACGGACAAAACCAAGGCGTACTGCCCGCTGCGGATAGGTGGTGCACTTCCCTGCGTGCATTTTTGGGAGTATTCAACAAACTCTTAAAAATGCATAACGTTGTGAATGGGCGGTAGTGATCCGCAGGCGCCCATCGACAGCCATTGTGGGCGGGCTATCGATGAGTGGAGGGGGTTGTTACTGAGTTTCTGCTTTGCGACGACCTGCAACACTGCTGTAACCGCGTCGTTTTGTCGTTCGTGATGGGGCCGTTGGGGCCCACGGTGCTGAATACTCCGTTTTTTGCACGGTCCAAGGTGGGGCACCCTGAGACGAAGCAAAAAGATGCCTCATTTCTATGCAAATACCAATAGGATTTATGCAAGATTGAGATTGTAAACCGTGCACGTGCACAAAACCGGTGCGGGGACGTCTGGAGGCGGCTCGGCTCCTGGGGCATTGCACGTGCAGAACGGTTAAAATCGGGACTCGGTCTTAGTTTTACTTGGAAGGATGCATATGACTTCTAATATTGATGCTTCTCTAGAGGAGACGCTCTCCTATATCGCAGGACAGCTTAAGACGCTGACTTCTATTGCTTCGCCTACCGGCTATACCCGTGCGGCGACTGATTATCTGATGGAGACCCTGCGCGATATGGGGTTTGGGCCTGAGCGTTCTAATAAGGGTAACGTGCTCGTTGAGCTTGGCGGCGAGGGCGAGCCGCTCGTACTGGCGAGCCATGTCGATACCCTAGGCGCCATGGTGCGTTCCATTAAGGACAATGGCCGCCTGCGCCCCACGACGCTCGGTGGGCATCAGTGGTCTACGGCCGATGGCGAGAACTGCACCGTCTACACGCGCGACGGCAATGTCTACACGGGCGTGGTTCTTAACACCGAGCCTTCGGCGCACGTGGCCGACGAGCCGGTCAAGACCATCGAGAAGAACATGGAGATCTTGCTCGACGAGAACGTCGACAGCAAGGACGATGTGCTCGAGCTGGGTATTCAGACCGGCGACATCATCGCTATGGATCCTCGCACGACGGTGACGGAGAGCGGCTACATTAAGAGCCGCTTCCTGGATGACAAGCTATCGGCCGCCATTTTGTTGGGCTTGGCGCGTGCCGTCGCCGCTGGCGAGGTGACGCTTTCGCGTAAGGTTTCGCTGCTCTTTACCGTGTACGAGGAGGTGGGCCACGGCGGCGCCTTCGTGCCGGCCGACACGCGCGAGATGATCAGCGTTGACATGGGCTGCGTGGGCGACGACCTGGGCTGCACCGAGCGCATGGTGTCGATTTGCGCCAAGGATTCGGGTGGCCCCTACAACTACGATCTGGTGACCACGCTGTCCAATATCGCGCGCGAGCTTGAGCTCGATTATGCCATCGACGTGTACCCGCATTACGGCTCGGACGTCGAGGCCACGCTCTCTGCCGGCTACGACATCCGTCACGGCCTGATCGGCCCCGGCGTGTACGCGAGCCACAACTACGAGCGCAGCCACATCGACGGCGTGCGCAACACCTACGAGCTCGTCCGCGCCTACGTACAGCGCTAACGATGCAGCGGCCTCGGCTGATACGGCAGTACCGACCGAGGCCGTCCTCTCTAAGTTGCGGTGAAATAGGGACTGTTTGGCGGTTTTAAACGCTTAAACAGTCCCTATTTCACCGCAATTTATGAAGGGGATGGGGCTACTTAAGCGCGCCGGTCACGGTACCGCCGCCCAAGACGACGTCGCCGTGGTAGACGACGACGGCCTGGCCGGGGGCGATGGCTCGTTGCGGCTCGTCAAAAGTTAGCAGCATCTGCCCATCTTCGCCACGTGTAAGGGTCGCTGCCTGGTCTTTCTGACGGTAGCGGTACTTGGCACCTACGCGAATGCCGCCGGCATCCAGCTCAGCCTCCATGCGTGCGTCCGGCGCGCTCCAGATCCAGTCGTTGGCCGTGAGCGCTGTGGCCGTCAGGTCCTCGGCCTCGCCCAGATGCACAATGTTGCTGGCGGCGTCGACGCCCGTTACGTACACGGGATGGGCCATCGCGACGCCCAGACCCTTGCGCTGGCCGATGGTATAGCGCAGCGCGCCGTTGTGGCGACCGACCAGGCTGCCGTCGCGCCACACGATATCGCCCGGTGTAGCGGGATGTCCGCACCGACGTTCGATATAGCCCGCATAGTCGCCATCCGCGATAAAGCAGATGTCCTCGCTTTCGGCTTTCTTGGCGTTTATGAAACCCTGCTCGGCGGCAATGCGGCGCACGTCGCGCTCTTTGTCCAGCCCAGCCAGCGGAAAGATCGTGCGTGACAGCCGCTCCTGCGTGAGCGAATACAAAAAGTAGCTCTGGTCCTTTTTGGAGTCCTCGCCGCGATGCAGCTGCCAGGTGCCGTCGGGCGCTTGGCTCGTTTTGGCATAGTGGCCCGTGGCGATGTAGTCGCAGCCCATATCCAGCGCCGCATCCAGCAGTGCGCCAAACTTAATGTGGCGGTTGCAGATGATGCACGGGTTGGGCGTCAGCCCTTCCTGGTAGGCGGTCACAAAGCGCTCGATCACGTTGCGGTCGAAGGTTTGCTGCAGGTCGAGCACATGGTGGGGTATCCCCAGGCGCTCGGCGACGGCCTTTGCATCGGCGATGTCGCGGTCGACCTTACTCATGCCCGTGATGGGATTGGGCGCGGGACAGGTGAGGCGCATGGTGGCACCGACACATTCGTAACCCTGACTTTTGAGCAGATACGCGGTCACGCTGGAATCGACGCCGCCGCTCATGGCGACGAGCACGCGCTTGTTGTGCATGGGGAGGTTCTCCTTGGTGGCATGTGGCCAAAAAAGAAAAGCGGCGCGGGAGGCTGGTTCCGCGCCGCAGACATTGTAGCAAGTTCGGGCGTCCTGTGGGACACCCTGTTGGGATGAGCTCAGGCTGCCAGAAGAGAGGGGAGGCCGGCGCGCCTTGGACTCGTTCTAAGAACGAGAGCTCTAGTCCTGGAAGAGCGCCGTGGACAGGTAGCGCTCACCGGTGTCGGCGAGCAGCGCCACGATGGTCTTGCCCTCGTTCTCGGGGCGCTTGGCCAGCTGCAGTGCGGCCCACACGGCGGCGCCGGACGAAATGCCCACGAGCACGCCCTCCTTGTGGCCCACGGCGCGGCCGGTGGCAAAGGCGTCGTCGTTCTCGACGGGGATGATCTCGTCATAGACCTGGGTATCGAGGACGTCGGGCACAAAGCCAGCGCCGATGCCCTGGATCTTGTGCGGGCCGGCCTGGCCCTTAGAGAGCACCGGGGAGGTGGCGGGCTCGACGGCGACAACCTGAATCTGGGGGTTCTGCTCCTTGAGGAACTCGCCCACGCCGGTCACGGTGCCGCCGGTGCCAACGCCGGCGACGAAGATGTCGACCTTGCCGTCGGTGTCATCCCAGATCTCGGGGCCGGTCGTGGCTTTGTGGATGGCGGGGTTGGCGGGGTTCACAAACTGGCCGGCGAGTATGCTGTTGGGGGTCTCCTTCTGCAGCTCCTCGGCCTTGGCGATAGCGCCCTTCATGCCTTTGGAGCCGTCGGTGAGCACGAGCTGTGCGCCGTATGCCTGCATAAGCTTGCGGCGCTCGACGGACATGGTCTCGGGCATGGTGATGATCACCTTGTAGCCGCGGGCCGCTGCCACCGAGGCGATGCCGACGCCGGTGTTGCCGCTCGTGGGCTCGATGATGGTGTAGTCGCCGCCGCGCACGAGCTTGCCGGCCTTCTCGGCCTCGTCAATCATGTTCTTGGCGACGCGGTCTTTAACTGACCCGGCGGGGTTGAAGTATTCGAGTTTGACGAGCACGCGAGCCTTGAGGTCCTCGTCGGCCTCAAAGTGGGTGAGCTCCAGAAGCGGGGTGTGGCCGATAAGCTGATCGATGGATGTGTAAACCTTGCTCATGGTGAACCTCCAAAGTGTTCAAGTTGCTGGTTGCCGTGTGGTTTCACGGTGCGTGTAGCAGCTAAACCCATAAACCTTATAGGTTGTTCGTTTAGCTGTTGGGAAGCATACTAGACACTAAAGCCTAGTAATGCAATAGGAAATAGAAGATTATTACGAGCTGATTAACCATCTTGACCGGAACGGGTATTTTCAAAACCAATTTTTCGGCTAGAATTTCTACGGACTAAATGACCGAAAGGCAGCACGATACATGTTGGTTTCTACTAAGGGCAGATATGCCCTGCGCGTTATGGTCGATCTGGCCGAGCACCAGGCGGCCGGTCGCATCCCGCTCAAAGAGATCGCGGCGCGACAGGGGATTTCCGAGAAATATCTCGAGAACATCTTGGCTACGCTCGTGCGCGCCAACATGCTTTCGGGCATGCGTGGCAAGGGCGGCGGCTACGTGCTCACGCGCCCGCCCGAGCAGTACACGGTGGGCGAGATCTTGCGCCTGACCGAGGGCAGTCTGGCGCCTGTCGCCTGCCTGGATGGCGACTGCAAGGGCTGTTCGCGTTCGGATGAGTGCCCCACGCTCGACGTGTGGAAGAACCTGGACAAGCTCATCAACGACTACCTCGACGGTGTGACGCTCGATCAACTTATCGCTCCCAACCGTGGCTACGACTACGTCATCTAATCCCACCTGTCATGTGGGGACGGGGCAGAAATGGTAGATGCTCTCGCCCTTTAAGACTTGACAAATAAGAAGGCCGCCCATTTTTGCGATGGGTGGCCTTCGTTTTGGGCTGTTGAGACGGGCACGGCCGGAATGGCCGTTTTAGTCCTTGGCGATGCTGTCGAGAATGCTACGCATGATGGATACCAGGATGCTACCCATAAAGGCCGAGCCAAAGCCTGCGATGGAGATGCCGACGCCCAGCAGGTTGACCGACAGGTAGCTCGCGAGCTCAAGCATAAAGCTGTTGACGACAAGCTGGAAAATGCCCAGCGTAATGATCGTGAGCGGCAGCGAGATGACCGTCAGGAACGGCTTGACGAACGAATCGACGATGTTCAGGAACAGTCCCACGAAGGCGAAACAGACCCAGGCCTCGGCAAAACCGAAGGGCTGGATGCCGGGAACGAGGAACGTGGCAATCGCGATGGCGATCGAGGTAAAGAGCCAGTTAAGCATAAAGCGCATGGTGTGAATCCTTTCTTGCGCAGGATGTATTGACATCGCGCGAAGCGGCTTGCTGCGGCAGCTTGGACGGCCGCGCGGGTATGCCGCCTTGTTCGGCCGCCCATTGTCTCAGATATTCGTGGAGCTTACGTGCGCATTCGGTTTCAAAACGGCGTTCGTCCTAAAAAACGTGCCGCTGGCAGAGAGTCTTGTCGCTTTAGTTTGGTGGTGTGCTACACTGCTACGGGCAAATGGCCCATGCATAGTTTTATTGCATATTACGGGTGAACGATGCCCGATGTCAGTATCAACTTCGATGCCTTTTGGCGGGTTTGGCGGTGATCGATGAACATCGAGAACATGTTTGACAAGCCTGATGTCAAGCAGCTAGTCCACGCATTTAGTCTTTTGGATGACGAGAAGGATATCCAGGCGTTTTTAACCGATATCTGCACACCGCGCGAGATTTGCGATCTTTCGCAGCGCTTGCAGGTCGCGCGTTATCTGGATGAGGGCGAGCCCTATGTTGAGGTTCAGGCCCGCACGGGCGCTTCGTCCACCACGGTGAGCCGTGTTTCCAAGGCGCTCAACGGCGAGTACGGTGGCTATCGCAAGATCCTCATCAAGCTGGAGGATGGCGAGTAGGTCAACGGCAACAAACGGATCAGCTGGAGCCGCCCCTTCGGGGGCGGTTTTTGTGTGTCGATAATTGATCCCTTGGGGACGGAGGAAAACGGATCATCGAGGGGATCTGGTGCATTGGGGTCAGGTTGTCCGCGCGGGCGGGTAGGATAGATGCGTTGAATATTGCGAACAGTTTGAGTGGAGGACCATGCCTGTTCGAATCTATACCACCAATGCCGGCACGGATTTGAGCGATGCCGAGGCGGCGCTGCTGGCCGACCTGGTTGCCCGCCACGGGCGCGCCGTGTTGCTGGCGCCAACATTTGCCGAGCTCGACCTGTGCCGTCATGATGCGGCAGAAGCCGGGGTTTCACTGGGTATCGATTACAAGACGCCCACATCGTGGCTCCGCTCGCTGTGGGAGCTTATGGGCGATGGCCGCAGCTTTGTGGATAACCTTCAGCGCCAGATGCTGTTCTCGGACATGGTCGACCGCCGCGACGACGCTGCTCTGCAGCCGCTCTCGCGCAGCCAAGGCACGGTACGCATGCTTGCTCGCATGGCCCGCGGCGTGTTGCCAGGCGTGGCGGGGACGGGCGACGAACGCTGTCGCGATGCCGCCGCTCAGCCCGAGCCCAAAAGCGACGCCGAGGCCCGTGTGTTCGAGCTGTTGCGCGCCTATGCGAGCGGCTTGGACCGTCGAGACATGGTCGAGCCCTGCGAAGCCGCCGATATGATGGCAGAAGCCCTGGCGAACAACCTGCCGGGGTGCGCCCGCGCCGTCTGCGTGCGTGGTGTCACGTCGTTTACGCATAGCCTGCTCGAGCTGTTGTCGGCCGTGGCGAACAATGGGGGAGAGGTCGTCGTGCTGCTTGCCCGCGAGCAGGCGGCGATGCGCGAAGACTTGGCCGCAGCTTTTGATGCCCGCGGTGTGCTGTTTGAGGTCGCCCCGTTGGGAGAGGACGCCGGCGCGTCCGAGACCGCTTCTGCGCCTGCTGCCCCTGTCTCTTATACACATCTGACGCTGCCGACGACTAGTCGAGTGTAG
>URIK01000093.1 GCA_900547855.1 uncultured Collinsella sp.
CTACACTCGACTAGTCGTCGGCAGCGTCAGATGTGTATAAGAGACAGGATGTGTCCCCACACGGCAGCCAGGCAAATGACGCCGAGCATCCAATCGCCGGCGGCACCCGGAGCCATGATGCTTACAGGGAAGCCATAGCCCACGCTCGCGATGAGCGGACGCGCGATAAGGATGCAGATGGCGCCCTTAAGGCAGTCGAGCAGCAGCGTGAGCGCGGCCACCTTGGGACCGGCCACGCGCAGCGCGTTGGTGGTGCCGATGTTGCCGGAGCCAGCCTTGCGAATGTCAGTGTGGTTGAACACGCGGCCCAAGATCAGGCCAAACGGAATCGCCCCGATAAAGAACGAGACCACGGCGCAGATGGCGGTCAGCAGAATCGGATTATGCATCCTTTTGCTCCTTCTTCCTAAAGAAGAGTCGAATGGGTGTGCCAGCAAAGTCGAAGGTCGAGCGCATGCGGTTCTCTACGTAGCGCTGGTAGGTGTCGTTGACCAGGTCGCTGTGGTTGACGAAGAATGTGAACGTCGGCGGGTTGACGCCCGTCTGGGTCACGTAGTGCATACGCAGGCGGCGCTTGCCGTCCACCACGGTATGACCGAACTCGCGCAGGTCGGTGAGGAACGTGTTGAGGCGTGAGGTGCTGATCTTTTGCGAGCGCGTCTTCTCGGCAGCGTCTACCATTGCCCAGATCTTCTCGACGCTGCGGCCAGTGAGGGCAGAGATGCGCAGGTACTGGGCCCAGGGAGCCATGACGCCCAGACGGCGGTCGACAGTCTCCATGCAGGCCTCGCGCTTACGGTCGTCGTCGAGCAGGTCCCACTTGTTGAGCAGCACTACGATGGCGCAACCGCGCTCGATGGCAAGGCCCATGACCTTCTGGTCCTGCTCGGTAACGCCCACGGAGGCGTCAACGACGAGCAGCGCCACGTCGGCGCGGTCGATGGCGCGCAGGCCGCGGACCATGGAGTAGTACTCGATGTTCTCGTACACGGTGCTCTTCTTGCGAATGCCCGCGGTGTCGACCATGCGGTAGTGCTTGCCGTTGCGCTCCACGACGGTGTCGATGGCGTCGCGCGTCGTGCCGGCAATGTTGGACACGATAGAGCGGTCGGCGCCCAGGATGCGGTTGAACAGCGAGGACTTACCGGCGTTGGGGCGGCCGATGATGGCCACGTTCAGCGCATCGGGGAACTCGTCGGCAATCTCGTCCTCCTCCTCGGGCAACAGGGCCACGATATCATCGAGCAGGTCGCCCGTGCCGTGGCCATGCAGGGCCGAGAGCGGCGTGGGCTCGCCGATGCCGAGCGAATAGAACTCCCAGATGCTGTCGTTTTCGCGATCGGGGTTGTCGAGCTTGTTCACCAGCAGAAAGACCGGCTTGTCGCAGCGCTTGAGCATGCGGGCGACCGACTCGTCCTCCTCGGTGACGCCGGTGCGGCCGTCGACCACAAACAAGATGACGGCGGCTTCCTCGGCGGCGGCGAGCGCCTGGTCGCGGATGGACGTGGCAAACACGTCATCGCTTTTGAGCGGCTCGATGCCGCCCGTGTCGACGATGGTGAACTCGCGGCCGTTCCAATCGGCCGTGTGGTACGAGCGGTCGCGCGTGACGCCGCGAGACTCGTGGACGATGGCGTCCGAGGTCTGGGCCAGGCGGTTAACGAGCGTGGACTTGCCCACGTTGGGGCGTCCGACGACGGCGACGATAGGTTTCATCTGCTCTCCTTTAATGGGTAGGGTCAGCGGAAATAGTAGAGTCGGCAGGCACAATGCCAAGGATGTGCTCCAGGGTATCGAGCAGCTCATGCGGCATGGTCGACACCACATGAACCTCGGCGCCGCGACTGGTAAGGCTTGCGAGTAAATCGTCACGATGATACTCGTCAAGCGTCATGCCGTCAGCGTTGAACATGAGCTTAGGCACAAAGAGCATAACCCCCGACAGGTCTTGTGGCAGCTGCTCCAGAATGTCACACGCGACGATGAGGCCGGTCACGTCCACGTTGCCGCCAAAGTAGCGGTTCTTGATGGCTGTGACGGTGCCGGCGAGACCATGCGGCGACTCCACAAAGCGCGCCACGGTATCGTGTGCGCTGGCGCCCGAGAGGCACAGCAGGTGCTGGCTGCGGGCGGCGATGGCCTCGCGGACGCGGGCCAGTCGCTCGGCATCGGTAGTCAGCACGTCGTCGGTCTCATCCAGATACGAGCGGATCATGCCGATGCCGTCGTAGTACTGCGGGTAACCGTCGTAAAAGTCCGCCTCGGGAGGATCGATGCCGGCGTCCAGATAGAATTCGTCGCTCATCTGGAAGGTGTGGCGGCCAAAGCGCTCATAGGCACGATCCTGGAAGGGCCTGATCATGGCGATGGTCTCGCGTGCCAGCTCGGGTTTGTCGCTGTAGGACCAGCTAAAACGGTTCTGATGCTTGGTAAAACCGAGCGGCACAATGCCCAGGCTGGTGATTTGCTCGTGCTCCTCGCAAAAGCGCAGAGTCTTTTCCAGCTCCTCGCCGTCGTTCATGCCGGGGCACAACACGATCTGCGCATGAATCTCTATGCCGGCGGCCATGATGGCCTCGAGCACATCCATGCCGCGCTGGGCGTTGCGGCCCATCATACGACGGCGGACGTCGGGGCTCACGGCATGGACCGACACGTTCATAGGGCTCATGTTGCGTTGGATGACGTTTTCCACGTCCTCGTCGGTGAGGTTCGTGAGCGTGACGAAGTTGCCCTGTAAAAAGCTCAGACGATAGTCGTCGTCGCGGATGTAGAGCGTGGAGCGGCCGCCCTTGGGCAGCATGGTCATAAAGCAGAACACGCAGGCGTTCACACAGGTACGCATGCCGTCAAAGATGGGGCCGTCGAACTCCAGGCCCCAGTCCTCGCCCGGGAAGCGGTCGAGCTCGACGGAGGTGACGGTGTTGTCGCGTGGGTCGAAAACCTCGAGGTCGACGGTATCATCGTCGGCCTCCCAAAGCCATACGATCATGTCGGTGAGCTGCTCGCCGTTGACCGTGAGCACGCGCATGCCCGGCTCGATACCCACATCCCATGCGGGCGACTCGGGACGCACGTTCTTAACGAGCGCGCCCTCACCCGGCTCGGGGTCGCGGCTGCGCCCGTAATCGGCCACCTCGGCGGCGTATGCGGGTACGGTCTGGTCCATGGTTAGCGGCAAAGCTCCTTGATGCGCGTGACGGCGCGTTCGATGTGTTCTTGTGGGGTGGAGGCTCCGGCAGTGATGCCGATGTGGTGAGCGTCGGTAAACCACGCGGCCTGGAGCTCGGAAGCTTCCTCGATGTGATACGTGCGCTCGCAGGCGTCTGCGCAAATCTGCGCCAGGCGGCGGGTGTTGCCCGAGTTCTTGCCGCCCACGACGACCATGCAGTCGCAACGGTTGGCAAGTGTGGCTGCTGCCTGTTGACGCTCACTCGTGGCGGCGCAGATGGTGTTGATCACACGCAGCTCCTGCACGCGTGGGGTGATAGCGGCCACGACCTCGGCGAGGTTCTGCGCGGTCTGGGTGGTCTGCACGACGAGGCCTACCTTGCCCTTGAACGACAAGGCGTTGGCGTCGGCGGCACAGCTCACGACCTGCGCATCAGTGCCGGCGTGGCCCAGGATGCCCTCCACCTCGGGGTGACCTGGCTCGCCTACGACCACCACGCGGTAGCCCTCGCGCACCAGACGCTCGGCTGCCATATGGACCTTCTTCACGTAAGGGCAGGTGGCGTCGACGACGTTAAGGCTACGCTTGCGGGCAGCATCGATGACCTGCGGCACCACGCCGTGGGCGCGGATGATTACGGTGCCCGACGCTGCGTCGTCCAGGGTTTCGGCCAAGCCAACGCCTGCCTCAGCGAGCTCGCGCACCACGATGGGGTTATGGATGAGCGGACCCAAGGTATGGACCTGAGTGCTCTCCCCTGCCTGCGGCGCGGCGGCCAGCGCCATGTCGAGCGCACGCTGTACGCCGTAGCAAGTGCCGGCGTGGGCGGCGATCTCGATGGTAGGCGCGGTTGCCTGGTCGGACGCGGTCGCGGCAGTGTTCGTCACGTTCTCGCTCATGGCTAGAACCTGCCCGGATGCTCGGCGCACAGCTCGTCTCGCATGGCGTAGACGCGGTTCATGGCCTCGGACTCAAACCATTCCAGGCGCTCCGTGCGCTTAAGCCCGGCCGGTGCGTCGGAAAGCGAGACGGCCTTGCCGGCGCGGATCCAGCACTTCTTGGGACGCATGATCTTTTTGCCCGCGGGCGTGATGTCGGACCAGCCGCAGATGGCGAGCGGGTTTACAGGTGCCTTTCCCATCTGGGCGATGAGCGCAAAACCGCCGTGGACCTCGGGCTTGATCTCGCGCGAGCGGATGCGCGTGCCCTCGGGGAAGATCAGGACGTCCTCGCCGCGCTGCAGCGCATGCTGAGCGGCGCGCAAGCACTTCATATCGGCAGTACCACGCTCCACGGGGATGCCGCCAACGCGGCTAAAGGCCCAGCGCACAATCTTGCTCTTGGCGAACTCGGACTTAAAGATGGGCCGAATGCGGCGCCCCCCAAAGAACAGCGCCGTCTCCACGGCCAAGAGCTCGGCCATCGAGGTGTGGTTGCAGATGACCACGCTGCCGCGGCCTTCTTGGCGCTCAAACAGTAGGTCGGCGTCCTCTACCTTCCAGCGCCACATGAGTTTGGAGAAGGCCCAAAGGATGGCCATGACTACGACGACGGTGCCGCGGATGAGCGCCGGGAACTCGGCGTAGGGGGCGTTGTAATAATCCTCGGGCGTCTGCTTAAACAGGCGCATGGGCTACCTCCTTTGTTTGATGAGGTCCTCGATAATGCGGACGACCTCGTCGATAGTGTGGGCGGTGGAGTCGACGTGCACGGCGTCCTCGGCGGGCACGAGCGGCGCGACCTCGCGGCTGCTGTCGAGCTTATCGCGTTGCTTGAGGGCGTCGAGGGTCTCGTCGACCTCGGCCTCGAGCTGCTCGGACGTGAGCGGCTGGGCGTCGTTTTGGTGACGCTGCAGCACGCGGCGGCGGGCGCGCTCACGCGGGTCGGCGGTCAGGAAGACCTTGACCTGCGCGTTAGGGAACACGACGGTACCGATGTCGCGACCCTCGGCGACGATATCGCGGTCCTCGGCGGCGCGGCGCTGGTGGATGAGCATGGCGGCGCGCACGCCCGGATAGGCCGAGACCTTGGACACGTTGGCGTCGACCTGCGGGGTGCGGATGGCGGCCGAAGCGTCCTGGCCGTCAATGGTCAGGCGCGTGTCCTCGCCGGTGCCGTTGGTAAAGCGGATCTCGATTTGCTCGGCGAGGGCGTCGATTGCCGCCTCGTCGTCCAAATCGATGCCACGGTCGAGCGCGGCGAAGGTGACGGCGCGATACATGGCGCCCGTGTCGAGCTTGTTAAAGCCCAGCTGGCGGGCGATCTCCTTGGCGATGGTGGACTTGCCGGAACCGGCGGGGCCGTCGATGGCGACGATCATGCAATGCTTCCTTTCGATGGTTGACGTGCTGGTATGGTTCGCGGGCGTTGGGGCGCGGCGGATTGCCTAGCCCGTGTAGCGCTCGCGGTAGGTGTTGCGCTTGGGCGCGGAGCCGTGGCTGCCGTGGTGACGCGTGCGGCTGGCGGGGGTTTCCTGGGGCTTGCCACCGCGCTTGGCGCTCGCCTGCTTGGGCGGGATGCCGCCGCTTTTGAGGATCTGCACCTCGCGGTCGGTGAGCTCGCGCCATGAGCCCTTGGCCACGCCCTCGAGCTCAAGGCCGGCAAAGTTGCAGCGATGCAGACGGATTACCGGATGGTGAATCTTGCTCAACATGCGCTTAACCTGGTTTTTGCGACCCTCACGGATGATGACCTCCACGGCGGTGGTGCCGGGCTTGACGCCTTGCGGAGCCACGGCCACGGCCTCGCGCGCGTTAATGACGCGGCAGATCGCCGGCTGGCATAGGCCGTCATCGAGCTCGATGCCACGACGCAGCGGGTCTAGATCGCGGTCGGACAGCTCGCCGTCAACGAGTGCCTGGTAGGTCTTGTAGACGTGCTTGCTGGGGTGCAGCAGGTCCTGTGACAGGTCGCCGTCGGTGGTAAAGAGCAAAAGGCCCGTGGTGTCGCGGTCCAGGCGGCCCACCGGGAACAGTCCCGGAAAGCGGTCGCGGGGGACCAGGTCGGCCACACAAGGGCGCTCCTGCGGATCGCTCATTGTGGTGAGGTAGCCGGTCGGCTTGTAGAGCATCAGGTACACGGCGCCCTGGTTGAGCTTGACGGGCATGCCGTCGACCTCGACGCGATCGTGGTCGACATCGACCTTGGTGCCTAGCTCGGTCGCGACCTGGCCGTTGACGGTCACGCGGCCGGCGGTCATCAGGTCCTCTGAGCCGCGGCGGCTCGCCACGCCCGCGCGCGCCAAAAAACGCTGCAGGCGCATGGTGTGCGGATAGACGGGCTGGGCGTCGGTTGCGGGTGCTGCGTTGCCCATGGCGTGCGTCTCCCCTACTTCGTTAGTCCTCATCATGCGTGTCCTCCGCAGTGTCGTCGGTGGCCAGGAATTCCTCGCCACCGACCGCCTCAACATCTTCAACATCGGTATCGAGCAGTTCGTGCTCTTCGTCCAGGTCATCGGCCTGCTCCTCGAGCGTGGACTGAATGCTGCGGCCGCTCAGGCGCTCACGGATAAACTGGCGCGACTGCTCGTCGGGGGCAAACTGCTCCAGGTCGGGCAAGTCGCGGGTGGAGCGCAGGCCGAACTTTTCCAAGAAGGCGTTGGTCGTGCCGTAGATGATGGCCTGACCGCGCTGGGGGTCGCGGCCCAGCTCGCGCACCAGGCCCTTGTCCACGAGCGACGCGATGACGCCGTCGGAATTGACGCCGCGGATGCCCTTGACTACCTCGCGTGTCACGGGCTGGTGGTATGCGATGACGGCCAGGGTCTCGAGCGCCGCCTGCGACAGCTTTAGCGTGTCCCAGCTCAGCACGTAGGCCTCGACCACATCATGGTAGGCGGGGTGCGTAAACAGGCGCCAGCCGCCGGCGACCTCGCGCAGCTGAAAACCGCGATTGGCCTCCTCGTACTCAACCTTGAGCTCGGCGAGCAGCGACGCGCACTCGCCGGGGGCGATATCCAGTGCGCCGGCCAGTGCGGGCGCACTCACCGGGTCGCTTGACACCAGCAGCAGCGCCTCGAGAGCGCCTTTGAGGCTGTTTGCCTCCAGCGTGGAAAGGGTTGACATGGTTGCCGCTCCTATTCGGTGAGCTCGGGGCCCTCGCCGGGCACGTAGGCCTCGGCGCCCTCGACGCGGTTGATGCAGATGGTTCCGAAGATCTTGTCCTGGCTCAGTGTGAGCGAACCGCGCTTGGCGAGCTCCAGCATGGCCAGGAAGGTGACGACGAGCTGCTCGGTGGTGGCCTGTCTCTTATACACATCTGACGCTGCCGACGACTAGTCGAGTGTA
>URIK01000094.1 GCA_900547855.1 uncultured Collinsella sp.
CTACACTCGACTAGTCGTCGGCAGCGTCAGATGTGTATAAGAGACAGGAACATATAGGTGACGCCGTCGTGCTCGAGCTTCTCGAGACCGCAGTACTCGTTACGCCAGCCTAGGCTCACGTAAAAGTCGGAGAAGTGCTCCATCTGCGCCTTGTACTCGTCCTTGATGGTGGCGTACTTGGGCACCATCACGATGACTTCGGCGCCGGCGCGCACAAGCGCCGCAGGTAGCGAGCCCGCTACGTCGCCCAGGCCACCGGTCTTTACAAACGGCGCGCACTCGGCCGAGGCAAACACGATCTGCATCTTTTTGCTGGTATCAGCCATATTGTCTCCCATGTTGTTATTCGAGAATAGCCGCCAGGCACGAACCGGGCGGCTATTCTACATGTTACGAGCGATGTTGCGGTGCCAAAGCTAGCTTGCGTTGGTGATATCAGAAGTTAACGGGGCCTTTCCCAGCACCAGGATGTTCTCGGGCGTGCCGCGAAGCTCGGTGTTGGTGGGAACCACGTTGTTCTTGTCCAGGATGGCATTCTCAACGCGGGCGCCGCTCTTGATGACGCAGCTCTGGTTGATGATCGAGTTGGTCACCGAGGCGCCTTCCTCGACCACGACGCCACGCGACAGGATCGAGTTGCGCACGGTGCCCTTGATGATGCAGCCGGCCGAGATGATCGAGTTGCAGGCGTGGCTGCCGGTCGCGTAGCGCGAAGGCGGCACGTCGTGAGCCTTGGTCAGGATCGGGCGCTCGGGGTCGAAGAGCTGGTCGGCCACGGTCTGGTCGAGCAGGTCCATGCTGCGGCGATACAGCGACTTCTCGCTAAACACGCCCACGACCTCGCCCTTGTACTCGTAGCTGCACACGTCGATGTTGCCAAAGTCGCCTTGGAGTGCCTCGAGCAGGTCCAGATAGTCGGCAGCCTGGTAGTGGTCGATGATCTCGAGCAGCGTCTCGCGGTTGACGATGCAGCAGTCCATAGAGGCGTTGTCGCCGTACACGACACCGGCGCTCACGCCCGTCAGGCGGCCGTTCTCGTTGATCTGCAGCTTGGTTTCGTCATCGACGTTGCGCGTGGCCTTGCAGTACACCACGGTCATCTGGGCACCGGAGTTCTCGTGCGCGTCGATGATGGTGTTGAGGTCCATGTTAAAGATGATGTTGGTGCCCATCATCACGACATAGGGCTTGTCCGAGCGCTGGAACAGCGTCTTGTTGGAGATGATGTCGCGCAGCAGGAAGCGCATGCCGCCCTTGGTGGTGCCATACGCGTTGCCGGGCACCATGAACAGGCCGCCCTTCTTGCGGTCCAGGCCCCAGTCCTTGCCCGAGCCCACGTGGTCGATCAGCGAGCGGTAGTTGCCCGGCATGACGACGCCGACGGTCTTGATGCCGGCGTTCATCATGTTGGACAGCGGAAAGTCGATCAGGCGGTAGCGGCCCAAAAACGGAACGGACGCGATGGGGCGGTCCTTGAGCAGCACGCTGCCGTAGGTCGAAGAGTAGTTAGCGGTGATATAACCGATGGCCTTGCGATTGATCATCGGATCATTCCCCCTTCCCGATAACGACGTCATTTCCAACGACGGCCGTATCCTTGGTGGTATCGACAGAGCCGAGCTTCACGCCCTCTTCGACCGTGGAGTTCTCGCCCAAAATTGCGCGGCAGATGTGCGCGCCGCTCTTAACGTGCGCACCCGGCAGCAGCACGGAGTCCTCGACCACGGCGCGCTCCTCGATGATGACATCGGTCGAAAGGATCGAGTGGCGAGCGGTGCCGTAGATCTTGCAGCCGTTGGAGACCAGGCAGTCGTCCAGGCGACCATCCGGACCAATGTAGTGCGGCGGACGCGTGGTGATGTTGGACATGATGGGGAAGTGCTTGTCGAACAGATCGAACTCGGGGTTGTTGCCCAGCAGGTCCATCGAGGTCTCGTGGAAGCTGGCGATGGTGCCGACGTCCTTCCAAAAGCCGTGGAACTCGTAGCTGTACAGGCGCTTGCCCTCGCCGAGCAGCTTGGGGATGATGTCCTTGCCAAAGTCGTGGCTCGAGCGCTGGTCCAGAGCGTCCTCCTCGAGTGCCTCGATCAGCACGTCGGCCGAGAAGATGTAGATGCCCATGGACGCGAGATTCGAATCGGGCTTATCGGGCTTCTCCGTGAACTTGGTGATGCGGCCGTCCTCGGGGTCGGTGGTCAGGATGCCAAAGCGGCTGGCCTCCTCCCACGGCACGGGCATAACGCTCACCGTGAGGTCGGCGTTGTTCTCAATGTGCGTCTTGAGCATCTTGCGGTAGTCCATGCGATACAGGTGATCGCCCGAAAGAATCAGGACGTACTTGGGGTCGTTGGCCTTGATGTAGTCGAGGTTCTGCGTAATGGCGTCGGCCGTGCCCGCATACCAGGCGCCGCCGGTCTGCGTCTCGTACGGCGGCAGGATTGACACGCCACCGTCGCGGCTGTCCAGATCCCACGCCTCGCCGGAGCCCACGTAGGCATGCAGCAGGTAGGGGCGATACTGCGTCAGAACGCCCACCGTGTCGATGCCCGAGTTAGAGCAGTTGGAGAGCGAAAAGTCGATAATGCGGAACTTGCCACCAAAGCTAACCGCCGGCTTAGCGATCTTTTGGGTGAGTGCCCCCAATCGGCTGCCCTGTCCTCCTGCGAGGAGCATCGCGATGCATTCTTTCTTACTCATCGATTTCTCCTTCTGTCATCGATGTTCCTAAACCCATTAGCGACGGGCGCGGCGCAACGTCACGCCCGTCGAGTAATGCCGTGCTGGCATAGGGGAGCTCGCGCGCCTTTACGCGTGCCAGATCTCGTCGCGGTACTCGCGAATGGTGCGGTCGCTCGAGAACCAGCCGCTCGAGGCGGTGTTGAGCAGGGCCTTGCGGTTCCAGGTCTCCTGGTCGCCATAGCTGCCGGTGAGCTTCTCCCACGCATCCACGTAGCTGCGGAAGTCTGCCATAACCAGGTCGGGGTCGTTGTTGTTCATGAGCTCGTTGTAGATGCTCTCAAAGTTGCCCGAAAGGCCGGCAAACGTGTTGTCCTTGAGCTCGTCCATCACGCGGCCCAGACGCTCGCGATCGTTGTTGAGCGTATCCCACGCAAAGTAGCTGTTGGATGCCCAGAGCTGCTCGACCTCGGGGGCGGTCAGGCCAAAGATGGCCTCGTTCTCGCGACCGGCCAGGTCGGCGATCTCGATGTTCGCGCCGCCGAGGGTGCCCAGCGTAATGGCGCCGTTCATCATGAGCTTCATGTTGGACGTGCCCGAGGCCTCCTTGCCGGCCGTGGAGATCTGCTCCGAGATCTCGGCGGCGGGGTAGATGAGCTGGGCGTTGCTCACGCGGAAGTTGGGGATAAAGCAGACCTTCATGACCTCGTTGACGCGCGGGTCGTTGTTGATGACATCGGCCACGGAGTTAATGAGGCGGATGGTCTCCTTGGCAAAGGTGTAGCTCGAGGCGGCCTTGCCGCTAAAGATGAAGGTCGTCGGCGTCACGTGGAAGTTGGGATCGGCGATGCGACGGTTGTAGATGTCCATCACCTTCATGATGTTCATGAGCTGGCGCTTGTAGGCGTGGAAGCGCTTCACCTGAACGTCGAAGACGGTGTTGGGGTCGATGACCAGACCGGTCTCAGCCTTAACGTAGGCGGCCAGGCGCTCCTTGTTGGCGCGCTTGGAGGCACCCACGGCCTTGAGGAACTCAGTGTCGTTTTGGAACTCTTTGAGCTTTTCCAGCTCAAAGGCGTCCTTGAGCCAGCCGTCGCCAATGGCCTCGGTCACGAGCTTGGCATAGGTGGGGTTGGCCTCGGCAAAGAAACGACGGTGCGAGATGCCGTTGGTCTTGTTGTTGAACTTCTCGGGCGTCAGGGCATAGAAGTCCTTGAGCACGATGTTCTTGATGATGTCGGAGTGGATCTTGGCCACGCCGTTGACGCTGTGGCTGCAGATCACAGACAGTTTGGCCATGCGAATCTCGCCGTCCCACAGGATGGCGGTCTGGCGCAGACGCTCCTGCCAGCCCTCCTGCGTGGTGTCGAACGACTCGTGCCAACGACGGCTGATCTCGTCGATGATCTGGTACACGCGGGGGAGGAGCTTGGAGAATGTGCCGATGGGCCACTTCTCCAGGGCCTCAGGCAGGATGGTGTGGTTGGTGTAGCTCACGACCTGCGTCACGATGTTCCAGGCGTCATCCCACTCGAGCTTCTTCTCGTCGATGAGGATGCGCATGAGCTCGGGGCCGCACATGGCGGGGTGCGTGTCGTTGGTATGGATGGCCACAAACTGCGGCAGCAGCTCCCAGTTAGCGCCGTGCTCCTTCTCAAAGGTGTCGAGCAGGCTGTAGATGCCGGCCGAGACAAACAGGTACTCCTGCTTCAGGCGCAGCAGACGGCCGTGCTCGCCAGCGTCGTTGGGGTAGAGGATGGCGCTGATGGCCTCGGCCTCGGCGCGCTCGGCGTCTGCCAGGGCGTAGTCGCCGCGGTTGAAGGCCTCCAGATCGAAGTGCTCCTCGACCGGCTCGGCGGCCCATACGCGCAGCTTGTTGACGGTCTCGCCGGCATAGCCCACCACGGGGATGTCATAAGGGACGGCCAGGATGTCCTGCGTATCCACCGTGCGGTAGAACGTGCGACCGTTCTCCTCAAACCCCTCGACACGGCCACCGAACTTGATGGTCACGGCCTTATCCTGACGACGGATCTCCCAGGGATAGCCGTGGGTGAGCCACTCGTCGGTGGCCTCGACCTGGCTGCCATTGACGATCTCCTGCTTAAACAGGCCGTAGCGGTAGCGCATGCCGTTGCCGTAGCCGGCAATGCCCTCGGCTGCCATGGAATCCAGGAAGCATGCGGCCAGACGGCCCAGGCCACCGTTGCCCAGAGCCGGATCGGGCTCCTGGTTCTCGATGACGGACAGGTCAAAGCCCATGTCGTCGAGCGCCTCGGCGACCATGTCGCGCACGCCAAAGTTGAGCAGGTAGTTGTCAAGCAGGCGACCGATCAAAAACTCGATCGAGAAGTAGTACACGCGCTTCTTGCCCTCGGCGGTGGCGCGGGCGTCGCTCTTGGTGGCAACGGTGCGTGCCTTCTCGGCCACGAGCTTGGCCAGGGCGTTAAAGCGGTCGAGGTCGCTGGCGGCCTCGACGCTCTTGCCGCTGATGCTCATGACGGCATCGCGATAGAGCTCTGTAAACTCCTGCTTGTTGTCGAAGATCTTATTCATACGTTCCTTTCCCCCGGGGATGTTTCTCCCGGAACGGTTATGACATGTATCCTACGCCCCCGCGGGGCGGGTAATTACAGTGGTAACGCCTTTGTTACGCTTTCTTGGCAGGAGCCTTAACAGCAGCTGCCTTGGCCTTGGGAGCAGCCTTTTTGGTGGCTGCCTTTTTGGCCGTGGTGGACTTGGCCGAAGCCTTGGCAGCGGGCTTGGCAGCCTTCGCCTTAGCCGTCGCCTTCTTGGCAGTGGCCGCGGCCTTGGGCTTTACCGAGGACGCGCGCTTGCGGGTCGCCTTCTTGGGCTCCTCGACCACGGGTGGCTTATAGCTACTGGGACCGCGGCGCTTGAGCACCACGCCTGCCAGGCCGGGCACCTTAATCTCGATGGAGTCCATCTGCCCGTTCCAGGGATAGGGCTCGCTCGAGCAGGTGTAGGGCTCCTCGCCGGCGTATCCGCTGCCGCCAAACTCGGGACGGTCGGAGTCAAAGATGACCTCCCAGTCGCCCTCGCGCGGCACACCCACGCGGAAGCTCTCGTAGCTCGCCGGATCAAAGTTGATCAGGATCACCAGGTCGTCATCGACGTCCTCGCCCTGGCGTACAAAACTCACGATGGACTGCTTGGAGTTGTCCGCGTCGATCCAGGTAAAGCCGTCGTCGGTGTAGCCGCGCTCGTACAGAGCGGGCTCGGCGGTGTACAGGTGGTTGAGCGCCTTGATAAACGCCTGATGATGACGGTGGGTCTCGTACTCCTCGGTCAGGAACCACTGGATGGACTCGTAGTAACGCCACTCAATAAACTGGCCGATCTCGTTGCCCATAAAGTTGAGCTTGGCACCGGGGTGCGTCATTTGGTAGAAAGCCAGCGTGCGCAGGCCGGCAAACTGGCGCCACCAGTCACCCGGCATGCGGCCGATCAGCGAGCACTTGCCGTGCACGACCTCGTCGTGGCTCAGCGGGCAAATGAAGTTCTCGGTAAAGGCGTACATGATGGAGAACGTGAGCAGGCCGTGGTTGCCGGGGCGCCACGGAAAATCGGTCTGCATGTAGTGCAGTGTGTCGTTCATCCAGCCCATGTCCCACTTGTAGTGGAAGCCCAGGCCGCCGTCCTGCGGCGGATAGGTCACGAGCGGCCACGCGGTAGACTCCTCGGCCATCATCATCACGTCAGGGAAGTGGGCCTCCACGGCGCAGTTGACCTGGCGGATAAACGCGCTGGCGTCCAGGTCCTCCTCGGTACCGTACTTGTTGAACTTCTTTTGGCCCGGATCGTCGATGCCAAAGTTGAGGTACAGCATGCTGGACACGCCGTCCATGCGAATGCCGTCAACGTGGAAGTTCTCGAGCCAGTACAGCACGTTGGAGACCAGGAAGGAGCGGACCTCGCCGCGGGCGAAGTCAAACTTGTGCGTGCCCCAGTTGGGGTGAATCTCGTGCTCAAACAGCATGTGGCCGTTAAAGGTGGCAAGGCCGTGGGAGTCGGCGCAAAAACCGCCGGGCACCCAGTCCATGATCACGCCGATGCCCGCCTCGTGGCACGCATCGATAAAGTGCATGAGCTGCTGCGGGTTGCCGTAACGCGACGTGGCGGCATAGTAGCCGGTCGTCTGGTAGCCCCAGGAGCCGTCGAAAGGATGCTCCATGAGCGGCATGACCTCGATATGCGTGTAGCCCATGTCGCGCACGTAGTCCACGAGCTCCACCGACAGGTCATCATAGGTGTAGAACTCGCCACGCTGAGCGGGGAAGGGATCCATGGGGCCGGGATAGTTGCCGTACTCGTCCGGCTCGCCCTGCGGCGCGTCGCCGTGGCGCTTCCACGAGCCAATATGCACCTCGTAGATGTTAAGGGGCTGCGACATGTGGTTGTGGCCGGCGCGACGCTTGAGCCATGCGGCGTCGTTCCACTTATAGCCGTCGAGGGTCCACAGCACGCTGGCGGTACCCGGAGGGCACTCTGCCTTAAAGGCATACGGATCGGCCTTGTAGAGCTTTTCGCCCTCGTTGGTTTCGATGAGATATTTATAGAGCTGGCCCTGCTCGGCGCCAGGAATAAAGCCTTCCCAAATAGCGCTCGTATGCACGGGCACCAGCGGGTTGGCTTCCTCATTCCCTGTCTCTTATACACATCTGACGCTGCCGACGACTAGTCGAGTGTAG
>URIK01000095.1 GCA_900547855.1 uncultured Collinsella sp.
GAGATTCATGAGCGTCTCGTGGGCTCGGAGATGTGTATAAGAGACAGATGTTATAGAAACCGGCGTTGTTGAGCGCGGTGACGGCGGCGGAGATGCTCTTGCCGTACAGGTTGCCCGGGATGCTGGCCTTGCCGGACTTCTTGGCGATGACGACGGTGATCGTGGCACCGGGCTTCTGCTTGCCGCTAGGGTTCCAGCTAATTACGGTGCCCTCGGTAACCGAGTCGTTTTCCTGGTAGCTCACGTCGACGCCAAAGCCGGCCATGTCGAGAGCGTTGCGCGCCTGGGCCTCGGTCATGTCGGTCAGATCGGGCACCGAGGTGGTGTCCGGGCCGCTGGAGACCTTGTACGAGATGGTCGTGCCCTTCTCGACCTCCTTGCCGGCAACAGTGCTCTGCTCAAAGACCTGGCCTTCTTCGGCCTCATTGGCTTCCTCCGAAGCGCTGCCCTTCAGGCCCACGCTTGCCAGTGCGGCCTCGGCCTGGTCCTTGGTCAGGCCGACGAGCTGCGGAACCTCAACCTTCTCGGAGGGCTTGGGGCCCTTGGAGATTACCAGGTTCACCCTCGTGCCCTTGGCCTTCTTGGTGTTGCCGTTGGGGGTCTGCTCGGCGACCTTTCCCTCGTCGACATCGTCGTTGTAGCTCTGGTCGACGGTGCCAACCTCAAGGCCGGCTTCCTTGATCAGCTCAATAGCGGTTTCCTGGTCCTTGCCCAGCACGTCGGGCACCGTGACCTGTTCGCCACTGAACATGCCCGTGGCAAAGGCCACTACAACGCCAATTACGGCGACGGCGGCAATCACGGCGGCGATGATCTTGTTCTTGTTGGACTTAGGCTTCTCGACCTCGTAGGAGCCCGTGGAGCCCGAGACAGCGCTGCGGGCGGTGTTCTGACCGCTCACGCCCGAGACGGGACGAACCATAGCGCGCGTTGAGTCGGAAAGCTCGCGGGTCTTGGTAGCGCCCAGGTCGCCGGCGGCACCGATGATGCGCGTGGGCTCCGAGACGTTGACGGCACGGCCGGACAGGTAGCTGTTGAGCACCTGGCGCAGCTCGTCGGCCGTCTGGAAGCGGTTCGCCGGGTCCTTCTCCATGCACTTGAGGATGATGCGCTCCAGGTCGGCATCGACGCCGGAGTTGATCTGGCTCGGCGGGATGGGGAGCTCGTTGACCTGCTTGAGCGCGACCGAGATGGCATCGTCGCCGTCAAAGGGTACGCGGCCGGTGGCGCACTCGTACATGACGACACCCAGCGAGTAGATATCCGAGGTGGGGCCGAGGTCCTGGCCGCGGGTCTGCTCGGGGCTTACATAGTGGGCGGTGCCCAGCACGTTGTTATCCTGCGTGAGGTGGCTGTTCTTGGCGCGTGCGATGCCAAAATCCATTACCTTGATGTTGCCGTCGGGCAGCACCATGATGTTTTGCGGCTTAATGTCGCGGTGGATGATCTCGTGCTTGTGTGCGACCGAAAGCGCAGAGCTGATCTGCGAGCCGATCTGGGCGACCTTCTTGGGGTCGAGGGCGCCGTGGCTCTTGATGCCGCTCTTAAGGTCGGTGCCGCGCAGGTACTCCATGACGATGTAATAGGTGTCGCCGTCCTTGCCCCAATCGTAGACGCCCACGATATAGGGGGAGGAGAGACCGGCTGCTGCCTGGGCCTCCTGCTTAAAGCGTGCGGCGAAGGTTGCGTCGCCAGCATACTGCGGCAGCATGATCTTGACGGCTACCGTGCGGTCGAGGACCTGGTCCTGTGCACGGTAGACGGTCGCCATGCCGCCTGTTCCCACCTTATCCTTGAGGAGGTATCTTCCCCCGAGGACCCTCTGTTCCATTCCTGCTCCTAACATAACTATTCGCTCAACGATGTGTGTAGTACCTACGATGTGGCCGCTGGGGCCGTGTGGCGCGTTGCCGCTAACTCTTAGGCCGCGGCGCGCCATAAGTATCCGCTTTGATCATGGGCATCACGCTCCCTGTGCGGCGAGCGCCGCGGTCAGGACGATGCCGGCGATCTTGGCCGCCTCGACGTCGTGTTTGTCGTAATCCTCCAGGGCCACCGAGATGGCAACCGTGGGTGAATCGTAAGGTGCAAAGCCAACAAACATAGAGTTGACGTTGGTGCCGCCGGTCTCGGCCGAACCGGTCTTGCCGGCAACCTTGACGCCCGGAATCTGGGCATCGGTGCCGGTACCGGACTGGACGACGGCGAGCATGGCCTGCTTGACCTGGTCGGCCGTGGCAGAGCTGACAGCCTGGCCCAGCGAGCGGGACTGCGTAGTCTTAACCACGGTTCCGTCCGGGGCGAGTATCTGGGACACAAAGAACGGGTCCATGACCACGCCGCTGTTGGCGATAGCGGCAGCGATCACGCAATTCTGCATAACGGTGGTCTGCGGGCCAGGCGTGTGGTCCATGCCGACGGGCTGGCCGGCGCCTGCCCAAGCGGTCTCCCACTCGGTCATAAGCGACGGGTCGGCCATGATGGAAGCCGCGGTGGTCAGATCCTGACCGAGCTTTTGACCGTAGCCAAAGGCGTTGGCAAACTGGACGAGCGAGCTGGCACCGACCTCATTTGCCACCTGGCCAAAGACGACGTTGGACGACACGGCGAAGGCCTGCTGCAGGCTGATGGTGCCGTAGCTCTCGTTGGCAGAGTTGGTGACCGGCGCGTTGCCAATATCCATGGAGCCGGGCGCCTGGTACGTGCTGGTAAGGCTGGCGGTGCCGGTTTCGAGCGCCGCGGAGAGCGTGACGACCTTAAAGGTCGAGCCCGGGGTGTACAGCGCGTCCATGGCACGGTCGTACATGGAACCGTCCTCGCCGCCGCCCGACTGGAGCAGCGCATCGATGTTGGTGTTGTCGTAGGTGGGCGAGCTTGCGCACGCAAGGACCGCACCGGTGCGCGGATCCATGACCACCACAGCGCCCTTAAAGCCCTTGAGCGCCTGCTCGGCAGCCGTCTGGATGCGCGAGTCGATGGTGAGCTTGACGGTATTGCCCGGCTGGGTCTGCCCCGCGAGCGACGCGATGGCGTTGTTCCAGCTGGAGTAATCCTTGGAGCCGGTGAGCGTATCGTTCATGACGCTCTCGATGCCGGCGGTGCCGTATTGCTGGCTCACGTAGCCCACCACGTGCGCGGCCATGTTGCCGTTGGGGTAGGAACGGGCGTAGGTGCCGTCCTCCTGCTGCAGCGACTCGGCTAGTGTCACACCGTCGGACGTGATGATGGAGCCACGCTGGATGTACTTGGAGCGGGCGATGGTGTGGTTGTTGGTCGGCATGTCCTGATAGTCCTTCGCCTTGATGACTTGGACATAGGTGAGGTTGCCGATAAGGATGGCGAACAGCGCCGTAAAGGCAAACACGGCACGAGTCAGACGGTTGGCAAGTGCCACGCGGCCGAGCACGCCGGACTCTGGCGTGTCGAGCAGGCGACGACGCATGCGAGAACCCGCGGAGTGGTTGCCGTGGCTGTAGGAAGGCGCGTTGGCAAAACGCGTACCGGTCGGGGCGGCGGCGGATGCGACCTGGTCATCGGTGATGGCAGCCATGGTGCCGGTGCCGGTGAGTTCGGCTTCGCGTCCGGTTGCCTCGTCGCCGGCGCGCAGCAGCAGCGCGACGATGATAAAACTCGCCAGCAGCGAAGAACCGCCCTGGCTCATAAAGGGCAGGGTGACGCCGGTCAGCGGGATTAGGCGGGTTACGCCGCCAACGATTAAGAATGCCTGGAAGCTGATGGCCGCCGTAAGGCCGGTCGCGCTAAAGGCGGCAAGGTCGGACTTGGCGCGGGCTGCCGTGGTGAGGCCGCGCACGGCAAAAAGCATAAACAGGATGAGCACGGCGCCGCCGCCCAAAAGGCCCATTTCCTCGCCGATGGCCGAGAAGATAAAGTCGGACTCGACGACGGGGATGTTGTTTGCCATGCCGTTGCCAATGCCGACGCCAACCAGGCCGCCGTCAGCCAGCGAGTAAAGTGACTGTACGATCTGGTAGCCCTGGCCCTGGGCGTCCTTAAACGGATCGACCCAGACCTGAAAGCGCACCTGCACGTGCGACAGGAACTTGTAGGCGCCCACGGCTCCAACGGCCAGCAGCGCAAGGCCGATGATGACGTACGAAAAGCGTCCCGTGGCAACATAGAGCATCAGCAAAAAGATGGTGTAGAACAGGACGGCCGAGCCCAGGTCGCGTTCGAAGACGACGATGAGCAGGCACACGCCCCACACGGCAAACAGCGGCAGCAGCAGGCGGAAGCGCGGAATCTTGAGGCCCAGGATCTTGCGGTTGGAGATGGAGAGCAGCTCGCGGTTCTCGGCCAGATAGCCTGCCAGGAACAAGACGATGAAGACCTTGGCGAACTCGCCGGGCTGGATGGTGAAGCCCGCGATGCGAATCCACAGCTTGGAGCCCGAGATCGTGGTGCCGATAAAGATCGGCAGCATCAGCAGGATGATGCCGATAATGCCAAAGGTGTACTTGTAGCGCATGACCACGTCGAGGTTCTTGACCAGTGCGAGCGTTCCCACCATGAGCGCCACCGAGACAAACAAGATGATGAGCTGCGAGATGGCGAGGTCAGGGGCCAGGCGCGTCACGAATGTGATGCCGATGCCCGAGAGCACAAAGACGATGGGCAGGATGGCGGGGTCGGCGCCGGGCGCCAGGATGCGCACGGCGATATGCGCCGCGGCGAAGGCGGCGAACAGGCCGATCGGCACGGCGAGCGTCTCAAAGGAAATCGTGGCACCCGCGGTGAGCACGTACATCGCATAGAGCAGGATGACGGGGAACGCCGAGGCGATGAGCAAGAGCAGTTCGGTGTTGCGGCGACTCATAAGCGGCACTCCCTTTCTAATTCTTATCGGAGGCTTCGGCCTCGGCTGACTGTTCGGCGGTTTTCTCGGAATCTGACTCGGAGGTGGATTCCTGATTGGTGTTGTCGCGAATCGTTTGCGCGTCAATCACCTGACGGGTCTGCTCCTCGTCAATCTGATGTCGGTACTTGGAAATGGTGTCCTGCGCATCGTCGACACTCGTTTGCGGAATTCCTGCCTTCAGGCGGTTTTGCGTGTCTTCGGGCAGGTCGGACAGCTTGATGCTGGTTTCGCTCTCGAGCCAGTGGAGCTCGACCCCGAGCGTCTTGCCGGGCAGGCCGCGCCAGACGGCGACATTGCCGTGGGAGGTTCCCAAGTAATAGGAGCCGGTGATGCCCGTGTATGCCCAGATGCCTGCTACCAGCACAAAGACAAGGGCCAAGATGGCGGCGATGGTGACATTGCGGCGTCGGACGCGTTTTGCCTCGCGCATGACGCCGTCGTCGACCAGGTCGACGACCACCACGGTCACATTGTCGTGGCCGCCGGCGGCGAGTGCCGCGTCCACCAAGTTGTCGACACAGATCTGTGCGCTCGAGGACTGCGTTGCGATGTTCTCGATATCGCTATCGGGAATCATGCTCGAAAGACCATCGGAGCACAGAATCAGGCGGTCGCCTTCCTCGATGTGCAGGGTAAAGTGGTCGGCATACATGGCGGGATCCGAGCCCAGCGCGCGGGTGATGACCGAGCGGTTGGGGTGGACGCGGGCCTCGTCGGCCGTAATCTCGCCGGCATCCACGAGCTCCTCCACGTAGGAGTGGTCGCGGGTCACGCGGATGAGCGTACCCTCGTGGAGCAGGTAGGCGCGCGAGTCGCCCACGTGGGCGATGGCGAGCGTGTCGTTTTCGATGTAGGCGCAGGTGGCCGTGCATCCCATGCCGGGTTTGCCCAGGCCGTTGAGGGCGGCCTCGATCACGGCGGCGTTGGCGGCCTCGACGGCTGCGGCCAGGCGCGCGGCGTCGGCGGACTGCGGTGCCGTCTTGGCGATGGTCTCGACGGCGATGGAGGATGCCACCTCGCCGGCGGCGTGTCCTCCCATGCCGTCGCACACGCAAAAGAGCGGCGACTGCACCAGATAGGAGTCCTCGTTGTGCGGGCGTACGCATCCGACGTCGGAGCGGGCGCCCCACATAAGCTGCGTGGTGGTGCCGGCGTCGTAGGTCGAGTCGGTCTCGATGCGCTCGTCGGTCAGCGGCTCGAAGCTCATGGTCGAGCCGGGATCTTTGAGCTTTGCCTCCACGGCCGCGACATCGATCTCGGCGGTGTCGCCGGGGGAGACGGTGTCGGCATCGTCTCCCGACTCGGCGTCGGAGACGTCCGGAAGGTTGAGATCTTCGGTTACGCGGTCGGCGGGATCGCCGTCCTGCTGCGGCTCGACAGCCGTCGGCTCGGGCGTCGCAAAGTGCGACGGCACGGGCGCGCTCTGAGGTTGAGCGGAGGGCTCGGGAGCTGCGGCGGGCGCGGCAACGGGCTGCTCGACTTCGGCAGGCGTTGCGGGCGCGGATGCCGCCTCGCTTGCCGGGGCGACGGGGAATACCGGCGCGGCAGGCTCGGGGGCTGCAAACACGGCAGCGCTCTCGTTAATCGCCTCGGCGACGGGCTCGGCAAAGTGAGCCGGTGCGGGCGTTGCCTCCGGTTCCGCGGACGGCTCGGCAGCGTGCGCCCCGATGGGGGCGTCGAGCTGCTCGGTGTCGGCGTCCTCGTCATCGACGAGTGCCGGATATTCTTGAGTTACATGCGAAAGAGGCAGGGAGAACACGGTGTCCTCGGGCTCCACGGTCGCAGGGCGCGCCGGAGCGGCATGGGCCGGCGCAGCTGCGGGGGCAGTTGGCGTCTCGGGCATGGTTGCGGACTTGTTCTCCTCGTCGATCATCGACGGTTCACCTTCATGACCACGTCGCCAATCTGGACTTCGTCGCCCTCACGCAGCGTCGCGGGCTCCACGAGTTGGCGGCCGTTGACGAGCGTGCCGTTAAGCGAGTTGAGGTCCTCGATGATGAGCGCCGGGCCCTGCAGCGAAAAGCGCGCGTGCGAGGCTGAAACGAACGGTTCGTTGATGCAGATGTCCGAAGATGGCGAGCGACCGACGATGACGGGGCCGAGCATGTCTACGTGGATGCCGCGGATACCGCGCGGACCCTTGTCCACATCGATCGTCCAGATAGCCGAGTCGCGGCGCTGTCCCTGTCTCTTATACACATCTGACGCTGCCGACGACTAGTCGAGTGTAG
>URIK01000096.1 GCA_900547855.1 uncultured Collinsella sp.
ACACTCGACTAGTCGTCGGCAGCGTCAGATGTGTATAAGAGACAGTTGACGCGAGAAGCGGTGCCACGACACCAAACTGTTCGGTGGATATGGTCGGCTCGTCGGTCAAGTCCTGCCGAATGGGTGCCACGACCGCCTCGACAATCGCGTCGGCTACGGGCCCGGCTTCCGGTTGCCCTGAGTCCGCTGCCTCGGCTTCTGCGGACGCGCCGTCCTCGCGTTCCTCATCGATCAAAAGCGCTTCGCGCGTTTGCGCAGCGGCGTTCCGAATGTGCCCCAGCTGACTCAGATCGATATCGATTTTGACGGGCTGGTGTGCGGCGTCCCACGAAAGCCATGCCACAATCTCGTCATCGATAATCTTGGCCAGATATTTGGGGACCTTTTCTTCCTTAAGGGGATGGGCGGGGTCCAGCGCCAGGCGCAGGCGTTGGTCGCAGGCGCGCATCATTTCACCGAGCTTGCTGCTCTTTTGCCTGCTGCCATGGATACGCATGCATTCCCAAAAGCCGTTTTGGCAACGGTAGATATGGATAGGATCCAGGCGGTATTCGCAGTCCTCGTGGCGCTCGGGCGCAAAGAATACGGCCGAGGCAAACATGGTGTAGGGCATGGCCGTCTCCTCCCCAAATAAACTCGCCACGATGCCGGTCTTTCGGTGCGTGTCATAGTAGCGCGCCATGCGGACATACACGGCGCATGCCACGTGGCGCAGATCGCGGTGGTGGCTGCGGTCGAGCCGCGAGTTACTTAGGTTGTACGTGGAGAGGGCGTTGATGGCGGTCATGAGTCGCTCCTCGCGCACCTCATCGGGCGGAAGGGGGAGCGTGGGCTCGGAGGTTTTGCGACGCTTGGGGGTCTGGCCGGACGGTGCCGGTGCTGGTGCAAGGTCTCGTGCCGCGCGCCGCAGCTCGATAAGGGCGTTGTCGAACATGACGGTTTTAGAATCACGAAGCAGCTTGGGGTCGAGCCCGTGGAACACGGCGTAGTCCTGCAACCACACGCGTGCAAACCGGTCGATGCCGGGCTCAAAGGCGCGGTAGGCATCCCAAAAGGCCTTGATCTTGTTAAAACCATCGAGCGGATTATCTACGCCGATGCCGCAAATCAGCTCATAGAGATACAGAAAGGCAAAGGACGTAGACGTTTCCTCGACGGTCCCGCGGCGCACTTGGGCGCGCCAGGTAAAGTAGCCGCGCAGCTGTCGGTCGCTCATGGCGTTGTAGGTGGGAAAGTACGACTTAAAGGTGCCGTTGTAGGGACAGTCGTCCTCAAAGTCGGCCATCAGCAGGCCCTGGCGGTAAAAAAGCTCGGCTTCCGAAAGCCAGCGGCCCGCACCGCCCTTGGGGTCATCCTGCCAGCGCGATATCTCGCGCATTTTACGGTACTGGTCGGGGAGGAAATTCTGCATCTGTCGGCCGGTTTTGAGAATCGGCTCGTCTGCGTAGATTTCGTTTGAGAAGCGGGTGGACTGATGGGTCCGGGCCTCGGCCATAATGCGCTCGATGAGCATCTTGATGTCCTGGTCGGCCACCGCTTCTCCTCTCCTAACGCAGCTACGGTGACCTCATATCATAGCACAGCATCAAACAGATGTTCGAGATACCGCTGCGTTGATAGATTTAGAACAGGAGGGCGTAGATGACGGCGATGACGACGGAGGGGAGCATATTGGCCGTGCGGAAGGTCTGAGGACGGATGAGGTTGACGCCGACGCAGAAGATGAGCATGGAGCCTACGAGCGAAAGGCTGTCGAGGGCTGCCGTGGTCATGATGGGGGAGAGCGCGCCGGCAAACAACGTGATCGTCCCCTGGAACACGGCGACGGGCAGGGCGGAGAAAATGCAGCCGCGGCCAAGCGACGCCGTCATGGTGCAGACGATGATGCAGTCCAATGCGCCTTTCAAGGCAAGCGTTGACCAGTCACCGAGCAGACCGTCCTGAATCGAGCCCACGATGGCCATGGCGCCGATGCACACCGTGAGCGATGTCGAGACAAAGGCGTTGGTGAACTCGTTGTCACCCTCGCTGCCGGTTTTTCGCTTGAGCCATTCGCCAAGGTTCTCGATGGCGGCCTCCAAGTTGATGGCCTCGCCGATGAGCGAACCGAGCGCAAATGAGACGATGAGCATGGTGGTACCGGTGGTCGCTAGCGCCTTTCCATCGATGATGAGCATCTTTTGCATGGTGCCGCCCAGGCCGATAAACAGGACGCACAGCCCCGATGCTTTCATGAGCGTGTTTTGGATGCGCGGTGTAATGAAGCGGCCGCCCGCTAATCCCAAAAGACCGCCCGCAACTAAAAGCACAACGTTGATGATTGTTCCCAAGCCCGGCATGAGCCCTCCTGTATTGATGCCAACGTGGCAATCGTAGCAGAACGAAATGCGAGGCACATCGCGACTCATCTAATACGTTATATAAGTGGTGTTAGGAATGATGCGCAGCATTTAAGCCTCAGGTGGTTGTCGGGACATAGGGATAGTATTCAAAGCGCAGTGTCATAAGCCGCTGCGGGAATTCAATAGCCGCGGCGATGATATTGGCATCGCGGGCACGATCAAACCCTTCGAGTTCGATCTGATACGAGACGTCTTGCATAATGTCCAGACGCCGCCAGGCTAGGAGTGTGTCGCCATCGAATTCCAAGGTCTTGCCTCCATCTGGAGCAACGGCATATAGACGCAGCTTGGCGGTGGTTGCAGGGTCGACAACCGTGACCTTTTTAATTTCGTTTCGAGTATTCTTGGCGCCCAACAAGGTGAGCAGTGTTGGGGCCACGACCTCGCCCGATGGCAAAAAGACGACTTCGATGGATTCGGGAAATGCGATGATAGCCGACTTGCGGACGGGCTGATTGGCGGCGGCAACTTCGATGTTCGCAGCGTCGATGACCTCTGTGTGGTCGAGTGCGGCAAGCACGCAACAGTTACCTTCATCGATCTCTTGAGGATCAGCAAGCCCCAGACTGTCCGCGAACTCGGGATCGTTTGGATCGGCAGCGGGCTCATTCGGCGCTTCGAAAGAAGCTGGGACGCTGTTTGTCGGCGACGGCGTGTCGCCCGCACCTGCTTCTTTGTCCGCGCTCTCTTCTTGTATGGTTGCGTTGATGGGTTCGTCGTTTGGGGGGAGCGTCTTGGCGTCAAACGCGGAGGGGAGAATTCCGATGGCTCCGGATCCGTTCCACTCCATTTCGAGAAGCGCCGGGTCGGCAAGAATGCGTTGCCTGCTTTGCGCGCGGGCATCGATTTCAATAGGGCCTGCCTCTATCCCTCGTGTAAGGCTGAGTGATCCGGATGGCTTCTCGAAATGAGCGTCTGTGTCTTTGGTACTGACGGCGTAGAACAGCAGGGACGCTTCTCCCGCCGCGATGGCATCGGTACCGGCTTTGGTCAGCCGCAACGATGCCGTGAATGAGAGGGTGGGCTGCGTGTCGTCTGCATTCGCGGCGGCGCAGCCCAGACATATACCGCCTCCTTTCTCAAAAAACGTACCGTCGAAGGCGACCTTCGCTCCGTTCGCCGAGTCATCGACCGAAGCGATGTCGATGCGCAGCTCTAAATTGCATGGATCGCCATCTGCATCGAGCACAACCGAGCGCCACGTGCAGACGGCGCACCCCGCCTGGGAGCCGTTTGCCTTGTTCGAACGATTGATATCCACGACTATCGAGCCGTCCGTATTACGACGAAGGCATCCCGAGGTTGAGATTGCGGCCTGTGCGATCGAAAAACGCTTGCACGCAATGGCGCTCGACGGATTTGGTGCGGAGCTTAGGGCCGCTGGTAAGGAGTCTGCCATGACAGGAGTCGCCCAAGCGGCGACAGGCGTTCCGGTTGCGAGCGCGCCGCAGAGTGCGACGACGGGCAAAAGGTTCTTCGATGCCATGGGGTCTCCTTAGCTAATTTAGTGCGGCCTGTTCATGTTTTGTTTCTGGCTGTGTTTGATGTGCAGACCGAGGCCGGCGGTTCCCGCGCCTGCTGCTGCGGCGCCTGCTGCCAAGAGCCATCGTTTGTCGCCTGTCTGCGCCAACGGTTCCTCGCGGTCGCTGCGGTCGAGCTCCGAGAGGTCGACCGTCACTTGCGTGGCGGCCTGCGCCTGTTCTTGCTGGGCAAAGGCCATGGCTGGCCCAAACGCTAGGATGCTGACGGCGGCGGCCAGGGCGACGGCCTTATGCCGTGTGCGCACCGGGCTCGACCGTCCAGGTGATCGTTGCAACCTGATCGCCTTCGCCGGTTACGCGGAAGATGTCGCGCGTGACGCGGGCGACGTTTCCGCTTGTCTTGAGCTTAATTTTGTCCGTGCCACCGGCAATGCCCTGGTAGCCCATGTCGAAGGCTGCATTCTTGGAAAGATCGAGGCCCGTTCCCTGCATTGCGGCGCTGGCGTTCTGGAGCGCGCCGTCGGGGCCGACCTTAAAGTCGATGGAGTTCTGCGCGGTTCCGGCCTTGGCGTCGGCAGCAATGGTCCAGGTGTTCATGGCGTCGATCTTCATGTTGGTGACATGGATGCCGTAGGCCGAATGATTGTCGATGGTGGTCGCGTCTTCTGAGGGGCCCTGAAGCGTGCCGTCGGCCTTGGCGACGAAGGGAATAACCGTCGGAACTTTGAACTCAACGTTGTCGATCTCGGTCCTGACCATTACTTTCGTGGTTCCAACGCGCCCGGCCGCCATAGCTGGCGTCGGGGCGGCGCCCATTGCGAGCGCGAGCGCGAGCCCCGCGCCCACGACGAGCGCTCTGGCTCCGTTCATGTTCCTGGTGATGTCCATGGTCGTTCCTTTCTATTCGCCGCGGGCCGTCCCCGCGATGATTGGACGAATGCTGGTGAATTGCGTGCGGTGCCGCGTCGGCCGGAAAAGCTAGTTCTCGGCTTGCTCAACCCGCACCTTGACACGTGTCGGATTGCCGTGGCTGTCGAGGGTCTTGGCATCGAGTGCCTGGATCTCGATGTACGCCTCGCCTTCTTTGATGTCGCCGGCGGGGCACGTTTCGATTGTCTTGCCGGTCTCGACCACACCGGATTCGTACATGGTCTCGTCGTTTTGGATGACGCGGAATCGCTGGGGAAATTTATTGTCTTGGACGTTTTGCACGTTGACGCGCAGCTTGCCGTCCTTCTGCAGCTGAGCGACCGGTGCGACCGAAATCGTCATCATGTTGTCGCGGACTATGGCGTCGAGCTCATCTTGGATTTCCTGACGCGTTTTGCCCTCGGCCGTCGTAACCGAAGCGCCCGCCTCGGGTACGGGCTGCGACTGCCAAGCGTATAGTCCTACGGCGACAAGGGCACAGACGATGGCCAAGCAGGCAACGATGAGCTTCTTGCGACGACCCAGGCCTGCAAAGTGGGGTGGCTTCTTCGCGCTCATGCGGCATCCTTGGCGGTATAGATGCGCGCAAAGGTGGACGGGTTCGCTCCAAAGAGCATGTGAAGCATCAGGCGGCGTGAGTAGACAAGCTCGTCGAAGTCGGGAGGGAGCTCGATGTCGTGGATATGCGCGATGCGGTGGGCGAGCGCCGAGAACGACTCGGGGTCGCAGATCACATCGGTGGTAACGTGGTAGACCGTCGTATCGGGGAATGCCTCTTCGTCGAAAGGCAGGAGATGGGGATCGTCGTCGACTTCGATGGCGATGCCGTACTGGGGCCAGTAATATGCCATGGGAACCTCCCTGCTTCTGGGGCCAAAACTTCTGTCGGTTTTGGCTGTCGATGCCGACCGTATCAGCCGCTACTTGACCAATTTCTGACCAAATGCTTGACGGATTGGCGTCTCCGCAGGTAAAAGGCGGCAAAAAATACTCCAACTTTTTTCGAGCGACAATCGCTCGGTCGGCGACGGCGGCGCCATATGTGTCAAAAGCATCGTCTGCCGAGGAAATCCAGCCGCTTGCCGAATTGCACGAACGTAAAAATCGCCAATTATGGAGACGGTCTCGAACACGTCGACGAAACGATGCGGTAACATCTCCCTGCAAACACTGTAGTTAGCTAAAGGGGGAGTTCGCGTGTCTGCAACCATCAAACCCTTCACCGACGAGTTCGAAGAGTATGGTCGCGATGAGTCTCGCGCATCGGGCGAGGCCTCGAGCATCTCGTTTCCGACAACGGAAGACGAGGTCCGTGCCATTTTGGAAAAGCTCCATGCCGAGCGTGTCCCGGTAACGGTTCAGGGCACCCGAACCGGCCTTGCCGCCGGTGCCGTGCCCCACGGCGGGCATATCCTCAATACTTCCCGTATGAATCGCTACTTGGGCCTTCGCCGCGATGAACAAGGCCAATTTCTGCTGCGCGTGGAGCCGGGCGTTGTGCTCTCGGAGCTGCGCAAGCAGCTGAGCAAGAAGGTGCTGCCGACTGCTGGTTGGGACCAGGCATCGCTTGAGGCCTACGAGGAGTTCCAAGAGGCCCCCGAGCAGTTCTTTCCCACCGATCCCACCGAGGCGTCTGCCTGTCTGGGCGGCATGGCGGCATGTAACGCCTCCGGTGCCCGCAGCTACGCCTACGGCCCCATGCGCCCTCACGTCACGGGCCTTCATGTCGTGCTGGCCGATGGCGACCTGCTCGAGCTTCATCGTGGCGAGGTTTTTGCGCAGGGTCGTCGCCTTTCGCTCGTCACGGTGCAGGGCCGCACGCTCGAGCTCGACCTTCCCGACTACACCATGCCCAAGACCAAAAATGCTTCGGGCTATTTCGTCGCTGACGATATGGATGCCATCGATCTGTTTATCGGTGCGTGTGGCACAATCGGCGTCATCACCGAGCTCGAGATTGTCCTGCAGGCGGCGCCTGCGGTCGTTTGGGGCGTGAGCTGCTTCTTTGACAGCGAAGACAAGGCTGTGTCCTTCACCGATTCTGTGCGTCCCGTCCTCTCCCACGCGGCTGCCATCGAATATTTCGATGCGGGCGCTCTGGATATCCTGCGTCGTCAGCGCGAGCAGTCGACGGCGTTTGCCTCGCTGCCGGCGCTCGACAAAGAGGCCAAGGTCTGTGTCCTGTCTCTTATACACATCTGACGCTGCCGACGACTAGTCGAGTGTAGA
>URIK01000097.1 GCA_900547855.1 uncultured Collinsella sp.
CGAGATTCATGAGCGTCTCGTGGGCTCGGAGATGTGTATAAGAGACAGGTGGTAAGCGGTTCCGAGGACTGCGCTCGCGTGTTTGACGAGCTTGCATGGGCCGGTGCGCTCAAGGATTGGCCGGGTCCCGATGAGGGCGAGCGCCCGACCGGCTACATCGCGATTCTTGCTGAGCGCGCCGTTCCGGGCAAGCCAGCCGCTCCCATTACCGAGGTCGACACGGGCATTGCCGCGCAGACGATGATGCTCGCCGCCCGCAGCGCCACGCCCGAGGTGGCTGCCTGCATGTTCAAGGCCTTTACGCCCCACGCGATCGATGCCATGGGGCTCGATAGCGACAAGTATGAGCTCAAGCTGATCATGGCGTTTGGCGTTCCGGCCGAGACGCAGGTGATTGATGCGATCGATTCCAACCCCGACGGCTCAATTAATTACTGGCGCGACGAGGCGCAGGTGCACCACGTACCCAAGCGCCCGCTTGCCGACGTACTGGTGTAGCTGAGCGTCACCGCGGTGTGATCCGGCGGTAAACCACCACAAAGGTACCTGTCCCCTTTGCGGTGGTGCGAGGGGAGGACGTGTGGCAGATTTGTATTTGGTGCGGCATGGGCAGACTGAGCTCAATGTGCAGAACATTTTGCAGGGTGGGCACGATTCGCCGCTTACGGCGCGCGGGCGCGAGCAGGCGCTGGCGACGCGCGCGGCGTTTGAGGCGCGTGGCGTGACCTTTGACCGTGTGTATTCCTCGCCGTTGGGCCGGGCGCGGCATACGGCTGAGCTAATTGCTGGTGAGGGCCGCTCGATAGAGCTGGTCGATGACCTGCGCGAGTGGCATTTGGGCTCGCTGGAGGGTACATCAAATCGCGAGATGCCGCCGCAGCCCTGGGGCGATTATCCGGTGGCCTTTGGTGGCGAGTCTGAAGGCGAGCTCCAGTCGCGCATGGTCGCGGCGCTGTCCCACATCATGGCCAGGCCGCAGCACGACTGTGTGCTGGCAGTCTCCCACGGCTCTTCCTGCCAGGAGTTTCTTGAGTATGTGACTGGCGGGGGAGAGCTACCCGACAACGGTGCCGTGCTTCATTTTGGCTATTGCGACGGTGCGTTTTCGCTCCTTGATTGGTAACGAACGAAAGGACCCCTATGAATAAAGACCTGTATCTGGTTCGTCATGGGCAGACAATATTCAACCTTAAGCGCATTATTCAGGGTTGGAGTGACTCGCCGCTCACGCAGCTGGGATGCGACCAGGCGGCACGTGCCGGCATGTTCTTACGTGCGCGCGGCATTGAACCCGATCATGCCTACACCTCCACACTTCATCGCACCGAGCAGACTATCGCCAACCTGTGGCCGGGCTTGGCGTACGACCGCCTGGACGGTCTGCGTGAGTGGTTCTTTGGCGACTTTGAGGCCGAGCGCGTGATGCTTATGCCCGAGCGGCCGTGGCGAGATTTCTATCGTCAGTTTGGCGGCGAGAGCCAGATGCAGGTGCGCGAGCGCATGGCGGCGACGATAACCGATCTTATGCGACGTCCGGACCACGAGTGCGTGCTCGCGGTGAGCCATGGCTCGGCTATCAAGGAGTTTTTGGACCACGTGCGGGGCGCGGCGGCAGACGAGCGCGAACGCGTGCCGGGCAACTGCTCAGTGCTGCATTTTGCGTTTGACGATACGGCCGATACGTTTGAACTTGTCGAAGTCTTTACGCAGGAGGATTACGCGCGCGAGCTGGGGCTTGAACCACTTGTGGCGGCAGCAGGCCCGCAACGGGGATAACGCGAGCGTGGCGGCACGGGTCGCTGGCATAACTTCTCGACGCAAAAGGGGCGGAGATGCATGTACCTGCTGCATCTCCGCCCCCTGTTTGTTGAGCTGCCGATTTTTGTGCTGCGCGGTCTGGTCTTGCTAGAACCGCGCGACTTGGTGCGTGAGCAGACCCGTCGGAACCTGCGGTGCGCCGCCGCTGGCCTGCGCAGCGGGGAAGAGCACGGCAACGGTAAAGTTGAACGGCTCCTTGCCGGTGTACGTTCCGGCGGAACGGGCCTCATCGGCCAGGAGCTGTGATGCCTCGACTAGTGCGGCAGCGTAGGCAGGGTCGTCGGCCAGTGCCGGCTCCGGCGCCTGGTCGAGCATGGCACGGATGGCGCCGACGGCGTCCTCGCGCTTGACCTCCCACACGCGGTGCGTAATACCCGCGGGGTCGGTGACGGCGTAGAGCGAGGCGCCCTCTTTGGCAGCGCCCAGGATGATGTCCATGACGGGCGACGCCTCGTAGGCGAGCGACACGGGGCGCGGCTGCACCTTGAGCTCGGCGATCGCGCGCGCGGCGGCGGCCACGTCGGCGCTGGCATCGCCCTTGCCGCCCGCAAGTACACTCGTCGGGCAGATCGCCACGACACCCGTCACACGTCCCGGCTCGCCCGAGCATTCGTACACGTAATACGCCGCACCCGGGTCCTTGAGCATCAGACCATCGGCAATGGCTCCGCGCAGAGCATCGTTGCCGCTCATGATGCTGTCCATTGCAGGCAGCGCCTCGAGCACGCGGTCCTGAGCCGGGCGGATGCAGGGAAACGGAAGTGCTTTCATGGGCGGTCCTAACGCACGAGTCGGTTTGTTCGCGGCTTATTATGCCCCAACCTGGCCGCTCGCGTCCCAGAGCACGTTATCGGCGAGCGCGATGAGCACCTGCTGACAACGAACGATATCGGCGTGGGGCACATATTCGTTGGGCTTGTGCGCGAGCGCGAGCGACCCGGGACCGTAGCTCATGCAATTGCGGTTACCTGTCTTGCCGGCAATGACGGCGGTGTCGGTGTAGCCGGTAAAGAAGCCGACGGTCGTGTCCGCGTCCGTCACGTCATCGGCGGCACGCTTGAGCGCTGCTAGAAGGGGAGAGTTCGGGTCGCGCTCGATGGCGGGGCGGTCGCCCGTCACGGTGTAGCTGCCATGGCAACCGGGAACGGCGGCTTCGGCGACGGCGATGGCCTGCTCTACCATGCGCGTCGCGGCGGCCGTATCGGTCGGCGGGGTCAGGCGCATGTCGACCCAGACTTTGGCGCGGTCGGGTACGACGTAGGGGCGATATCCGCCCTCGATTTGGCCAAACGTGATGGTCGAAGGCCCCAGCTCATTATGCACGGGCAGCGCCGCAAATGCGCGGCGAAGCGAGCACACGACCTCGGCCATGGCGGCGACGGCATCCGCGCCCTTCCAGGGCTGGCTCGCATGCGCTGTCACGCCAGCCATTTCAATCTCGAACCACGTACGCCCCTTGTGCGCCACTTGAATCTGTCCGTCGGTGGGCTCGGTATCCAGCACCCATTCGCGCGAACCGACCCAGCCGGCATCGATGGCTGCCTCGGAGCCTCGCATAAAG
This sequence comes from uncultured Collinsella sp., assembly GCA_900547855.1. GTDB lineage: Bacteria > Actinomycetota > Coriobacteriia > Coriobacteriales > Coriobacteriaceae > Collinsella. The sequence continues at coordinate 3,380 of URIK01000097.1, forward strand.
TCTTCCTCGTCGACCGAGCAGATGAGCGAAAAGCCGCGGCGGGGCAGCGCGCCATCCGTCGCCACGCGCTCGAGCGTATGGACCAGTGCGGCAATGGCGCAGGCCAGGCCACCCTTCATATCGCAGGCACCGCGGCCATAGAGCTTGCCGTCGCGCACAACCGTCCCGAGCGGCGGAATGTCCGCGTCCCAGCCATCGCCCAGCGTAACGGTATCCATATGGCAGATATAGACGAGTCGTGGCTCGTCGCTCAGTCCCGGCACGGTGACCATAAGGTTGCGGCGCCCGGGCAGCACCTCGAGTTCCTCAACCTGCACGGCATGGAGTACCGGATGGCTCAGCTGCGCCAACCGTTCCTCAACCAACGCTTTGATATAGCGCTCAATCTCGTCCTCATACGCACCCGGGTCTGAGCTGTCGATCCGCACGAGTCCTTGCGTAAGCCGCCAAGCAAAATCTGTATCAACCATAGGCACCTCACAGATAGTTAGGTCAACATACAGATTGTATGCCAAGAAGCGGCTCGGTGCATTTAATGGAGCGCTCACAAAAACGGGGCGCCTCTCGTGCGAAAGGCGCCCCGCGGGCATTCAATGTCAGTGACGGGCAGGCCACATGGGGAACTGCCTGTCAGATCAGCCGGCGCTATTTGATTACGCGCACGCGATACATCGACGGAATCTGCTTAAGCGCCTCGATCGTGCTGCTGTTCAGGTGCTCATCGGTGTCGAACATGGTGTAGGCGTTCTCGCCGGCGGACTCGTTGGTCATGCGCTGCACGTTGGCGTTGTCCTTGGCCAGGATGGCCGTGATCTGGCCGATCATGTTGGGCACGTTGGCATGCAGGCAGGCAATGCGGCTCGCGGCGCGCGCCTTGCCCATGCTGCAGGCGGGGTAGTTGACGCTGTGCGCGATGTTACCGTTCTCCAGGTAATCCTTGAGCTCGCTGATGGCCATGTCGGCGCAGTTGGCCTCGGCTTCGCCGGTGCCGGCGCCCGAGTGCGTGGTGATAAACGTATTGGGCATCTTGACGGTCTTGGGCGTGGCAAAGTCGCAGCTAAACCAGCTGAGCTTACCCTCGCGCAGGGCGGCGTCGACGGCGTCTTCGTCGATGATGGTCTCGCGCGCGTAGTTGATGAGCACGGCGTCGGGTGCCAGCAGGTTAATCTGCTCGGTGCTGATCATGCCGATGGTGTCGGCCTTGCTGGGCACGTGTACGGTGAGGTAGTCGCAGCCGCGGCAGAGATCCTCGAGCGTGCCCACACGCTGCACCTCGCGGCTCAGCACCCACGCGTGCTCGACGGAAATGAACGGGTCGTAGCCGTAAACGTCCATGCCCAGGTCGACGCAGGCGTTGGCGACCTTGGAGCCCACGTTGCCCAGGCCTATGACGCCGATGCGCTTGCCCTTGAGCTCGCGGCCCACAAAGGCCTTCTTGGCCTTCTCGGCATCGACCTGAATCTCGGGGTCGTCGGCGTTGTCGCGCACCCAGTTCATCGATTGCACCACGCCGCGGCTCGAGAGCACCAGCATGCCTAGGACGAGCTCCTTGACGGCATTGCTATTGGCGCCGGGGGAGTTAAAGACGACGACGCCCTTCTTGGCGTACTCTTCGACGGGGATGTTGTTGACGCCGGCGCCGCAGCGGGCGATGGCGCGGATTCCCTCGGGCAGCTCGTAGCCGTGCAGGTCGGTTGAGCGCATCAGAATGGCGTCGGCCTCTTCGGCGGTGCTCACAAATTCGTAGCCTTCGCCAAACTCGACTTTGCCGTCTTTGGTGATGTCGTCGATGGTCTTAATCTTGCGCATGAAAAACTCCTTAGCTGGTTTGTTTAAAACAAGTGGTTTGAAGTGGCTGATCGGCCCGCGTGCTGCGGGCTAGTTAGATCGCTGGCTCAAACCGTGCTGCGCTTCGAAGTCCTTCATGTACGTGGCCAGTGCCTGCACGTCCTCCATGGTTACGGCGTTGTAGACGCTGGCGCGCATGCCGCCCACCAGGCGATGGCCCTTGACGTTTTGAATCTGGTGCTCGGCCGCGCCTGCGACAAAGGCCGCGTCGAGTTCGGCGTCGACGGTGCGGAAGGTGACGTTGGCGATGGAGCGGCTGTCGGCCTGCGTAGGGCTATGGAACAGCTCGCTGTGCTCGAGCAGCTCATAGAGTAGGTTGGCCTTGGCCCAGTTGCGCTCGGCCATGGCGGCAAGTCCGCCGGTCTCCTCGACCCAGCGGAATACCTTGCCGCACACGTAGATGCCAAAGGTGTTGGGCGTGTTGAGCATGGAGCCCTTGGCGGCCTGGGTCTTAAGGTCCATGTACTGCGGCGTCTGCGCAAAGGCGGGGCCATCTGCGATGAGATCGTCGCGCACGATGACCACGGTCACGCCCGCGGCACCGGCGTTTTTTTGCGCGCCGGCGTAAATGAGCCCGTAGCGCTCAACGTTGAGCGGCTGCGACAAAAAGCAGCTCGAGACATCGGCGACCAGCGGTACGTCGCCGCAGTTGGGCAGCTCGTGGTACATGGTGCCAAAGATGGTGTTGTTCTGGCAGATGTAGACGTAGTCGAGCCCGTCGCCTGCGGCCTCGGCGGCAATGCGCGCGTTGATGTCGGCCATGGTGGGTATGCGGTCGAAATTGGTGTCCTCGGAGCTCGCGAGCAGTACGGCCTCGCCGTACTTGGCGGCCTCCTTGTATGCCTTGTTGGCAAAGTTGCCGGTCACGATGTAGCCGGCGCGGCCGCGGCGCATGAGGTTCATGGGGATGCCCGCAAACTGCAGCGTGGCGCCGCCCTGCAAAAACAGGACGCGGTAGTTGTCGGGGATGCTTAGCAGGCGACGCAGAGTTGCCTCGGCGTCGTCGATGATCTGCTGGTACATGCTAGATCGATGGCTCATCTCGAGCACGGACATGCCGCAGCCGCGGTAGTCCATCATCTCGTCGGCGATCTCGGCGAGCACGCTTGTGGGCAGCGCTGCCGGGCCAGCTGAGAAGTTGTGCACACGTGCCATCTTCTAGTTCCCCCTCGTAGTCGTTTGAACGTTCGGGATACTTTAGCACAGTGCAGCGCCAGACGCGACCGCATCACGGTAAAACCCGAGTGTGCCGCTATGATTTACAGGGTTGTTACATGGGGGGAGGGTTTATCTGGAGGCTCGCATCCGATCTGCCTCTGCCTTTGCCTGTTTCCAAGGGCGCACGCGGCCGTTGGTGAGGTCATCGTAACCATGAGCGATGGTACGTTGAATGTGATCTTCGCGTTCCTGAATGGTAGTTAGCGCGCGCGTCTGATCAGAAATAGGATTTACGACAGGCATATGAAACTCCTTACATAGAATCATATGTATAACTCTATGTTGAGTGTAGCGGAGGGTGGCGTTGGGCGTGTGCGTGCCTGCATTCGTAAGCGCGGTTGTCTGGCAAGTGTGATTTGGGGCGACCTCGTTAAAGTTTCTAAGCTGCGAAAATGACCGTTAACCGGATTAAATTTTGTTGCTCAACATTTGACACTCTGGGCGTGGTAACTTTTTTACCAACAGGTATGATTATTGTCATGTGCGCCGCGCCTGCCTGCCGGGTTGCGGCGCACTTGTGACAGCCTTTGACACCCTTGGAGCGTGTACTGTGGATATAACCACA
>URIK01000098.1 GCA_900547855.1 uncultured Collinsella sp.
TCGTTGGCTTCGGCAATCTGGAGACCCAGGTCGCTTGCCTGCGCGCGGGCCTCGTCACGCGAACGGGTGAGCTCGTCCACGCGCGGGCGCGCAGCACGAACGGCCTCTGCGGCCTGCTCGCGGCGCTTGGAAATGCGCACACGCTCGGCCTCGGCATTGTTGGCGCTTTGCTCCAGACGGCCGATCTCGGACAACAGGGAGCGGCGTTCGCCCTCAAGACGGGCGATCTCGCCGGCGGCATCACCCTCGGCGGCACGTGCCTCCTCGACGGCCGCATTGGCCTCGACGACCTGATCCGACACATGCTCAAACACGGCAGCCAGATCGGGCTCCAGGCCCTCCAGCTCGCGAATGCGACGCTTGCGCTCCAGAGCACCCGACGCCTCGCCGGCATCGAGGCCCACGCGCACCAGACCGCCACAGCTTACGCGGGCGCCATCGGGGGTCACATAGGTCACACCGTCAACGACAGGCGCAACCAGCGCGGCAGCCAAGTCATCGACCACGTAATAGCCACCGAGCAGCGCCTCGACAATCGGGCCATAACCGGCACGCACGGAAAGGCGATCGACCAGACGCGAACCGGCAGCGCCCTCGGCAGCAGCACCGCCGCTCACGCCGCGCGCCCCCAGCAGCGCCTCGCCCGAGGCCTTCTTCTGGTCCAGGGCGGCACGCCCGGCACGCTCAAGCGTGGCGGCGTCATCAAACAGCAGGGCATCGATATCGCCGGCAAGTAGCTGCTCCACCAGGCCCTCAAGCTCGCGCGGGGCCTCGAGCACGTCGCCCAGACGACCCGAGACATCGTCGCCCAACGCACCCACCAGACGGCTCACGAGCGGCGAGCTGTCGGCCATGCGGGCATCAAGCTTCTTTTGGCTGGCAAGCTCCGAGCGCACCTCGGACAGCTTGTTGCGCGCCTCGCTCTCGCGGGCACGCAAGTCCTTCAGGGCCGCACGGGCGACCTCGGTGGCCTCACGCGCATCGACCTGAGCCCGGCGCGCTTCCTCAAGAGCGCCCTCAAGCTCCTCGGCGCGGTCGTGACGGCTCTCGAGCGAGGCCGTGACCTCCTCGAGCTGTTCATCGATCTGCTCCAGGCGCGAGGCATACATGTTGTCCTCGACCTCGGCATTGGAAAGCGAATCCTTCACCTTGGCGAGCTCGAGCGCGGCGTTATCGGCCACGCGCTGCACATCGCGTTGCTCACGCGTAAGCTGCGAAATCTGATTGTCGAGCGCCACGCGCCGCTCGTGGAGCTCAGCGGCGGCAGGACCAGCGGCGTCAACGTCCTCCTGGGCCTGCATATGCGCGCCGGTCACTTCCTCAAGCTGCGCACGCGCGTCCTCGAGCTCCTCGACCACGCGACGACGCTGATGCTCGGAACTCGAAATCTGCCCGCGCATGTCAGACAGGCGCGACACCATGTTGTGGCCCTTTTCCTCGAGCAGGCGCATGTCGGAGTTAATGCGGCCGACCACGTCTTGCATATGGCGGCGCTGCTCGCCCAAGTCGCCCACAAACAGGCCTTTTTCCTCAAGCATAACCTGAAGCTTCTCGAGCTCGCGCTCCTTTTCGCCCATGCGGTACTGCGCAAGCTCCAGCTCGGCAGCGCCCTCCTTGGAGCGACTCTCCAGGTCGTTCCACTGCGACTGCAGCGAACGCAGCTCGTCGACGGCTAGCATCTGCGTAAGCTCGTTCGCGCGCGAGGACAGCTCTTTGTACTTGCGCGCGCGATCGACCTGACGCTCCAGCGGTCGCAGCTGACGGGCGATTTCTTTATTGATGTCGCGGGCACGCGTCAGGTGCTCGTCCATTGACTTAATCTTTTTGAGCGCACGCTCCTTGCGGCGCTTGTGCTTGGAGATGCCGGCGGCCTCCTCGATGAGGGCGCGGCGCTCCTCGGGGCGGCTCTGCAAGATGGCGTCGAGCTTGCCCTGGCTGATGATGGAATGCGTATCCTTGCCCAGGCCCGAATCGTGCAGGATGTCCTGAATGTCCATCAGGCGGCACGGACTCGAGTTGATGAGGTACTCGCTTTCGCCCGAGCGATACATGCGACGGGTGATGGCGACCTCGTCAAAATCGACGTGCAGCATATGGTCCGAGTTATCGAGCACCAGCGTGACCTCGGCGACACCCACCGGCTTGCGCGCTGACGAGCCAGAGAAGATGACATCCTCCATGGCCTGGCCGCGCAGCTGCTTGGCGCTCTGCTCGCCCAGGACCCACAGAATCGAGTCGGAGATGTTCGATTTTCCCGAGCCGTTGGGGCCGACGATGACGGTCAGGCCCGGCTCAAACGTCATATGGGCGCGGTCGGCAAACGACTTGAACCCTTTGAGCGTGAGGGACTTGAGATACACGGTTCCTCGCTTACACGTGCTTCTTGTTCAGAATCACGCCGTTGGTGGTGTAACCCATGCGGTCGAGCGCTTCGAGCGCGGCAGCACCCTCGGCTTCCTTCTTTGAGGAGCCGGAGCCGCGACCCTGGCGAATACCATCGATCAAAACCACAGCGGTAAAGGTGGGCGCATGCGCCGGGCCCTCGGAGCCAACGAGCTTGTACGCCGGGGGCTCGTGACCGTCGGCTTGCACGCACTCCTGCAAGAACGATTTGGGGTTCGCGGGGTGCTCGGCACGCTCGGAAGCCAAATGCGGCTTAAGCGTACGGTGGATAAACTCCGCTGCGGCATCCCAGCCGGCATCCAGGTACAGTGCGCCCACGAGCGACTCGTAGACGTTCTCGAGCGCAGAATGCAGGCCGCGCGCGCCGGTACCGGTCTCGGAGGCACCAAAGATGATGATGTCGTCGATGCCCAGCTCGTGAGAAACCTCGGACAGCGTGGCGCCCGAGACGAGCGACACCTTCAAGCGGGTGAGCTTGCCCTCGTCAAACTCGGGATAGGACTCAAACAGGGAGCGTGCGACCACGGCGCCCAAAATGGAATCGCCCAAGAACTCAAGGCGCTCATAGCTGGCAGAAACCGGCTGGCCCTCGACTGCCGAGGGATGCGTAAGCGCCGCGCGCAGCAGCACCTTATTGTTGAACTCGTGGCCCAAGATTTCCTGGGCGCGCGTAAGTCGGTCGGATAAAGCCAAGACTTAGGCCTCCTTGGCAGCTTCGATAGCGTCGACGGCGTCGGCGACAGAGTTGAGCGAGAGCAGGGTCTCGTCATCGATCTCGAGGTTGAACTCGTCCTCGATAGCCGTAACCAGCTGCAGGCGCTCGAGCGAGTTGGCATCGAGGTCGTCAAAGGTGGTCTCCTCGCTAATTTCGGCAACATCGACGCCCAGAACGTCAGCAGCGACCTCGGCGATCTTGTCGAAGATTTCGGAGCGGTCCATAGCGCTTCCTCTCATAGTGCATGAATACCAAAAGAATGGTACCGCCCGGGCGGTACCAAGACACGGTTCTGATTCTACCCCACGGCGTGCACCGCGAAGCACATAACAGCGCTCTAACTCGCTCTTATAAAACGATACCGTCCATAGAGTTGGCGACATTCTCGACCAGCCCGGCGCGCACGGCTTCGGCCGCCGCGAGCGTACCGTTTTTAACAGCCTCGACCGAGGTAGCGCCATGGCCGATCAGGACCACGCCGCGCAGGCCCAAAAGAATCGCGCCGCCCTTGGCGTCGCCAGAGAGCTTGGCCTTTATCTCGCGCATCTGCTTTTTAATGAGCAGTGCGGCGATCTTGGTGCCGAGCGAGGCCATAAAGGCGCCCTTGAGCTCCTGCAGCAAAAACTTGGCAGCGCCCTCGGTAGCTTTGAGAGCGATATTACCCGACATGCCATCGGCAACGACGACATCGAAGTTGCCTGAGGTGAGGTCGGTGCCCTCGCAGTTACCAACAAAGCCGGGAACGGCGGCCTTCATAGCAGGGAAACAGGCCTTGGTAAAGTTAGAACCCTTCTCGTCCTCGGTGCCGTTGGCAAGCAGGCCCACGCGAGGATGCTCGATGCCCAGGACGACGCGGGCATAGGCGCTGCCCATCTGGGCAAAACGCACCATATCGTCAACCTCGACATCGGGGTTGGCACCCATGTCGCACAGCACCGTCAGACCGCCGGCGCGATTGGGCAGCGCATTGGTCAGACAGGGGCGCACCGGCTGCTTCTTGCCTTCGGCCTGATACCTAAACGGCGTCACGTAGGCGGTGGCAGCGGCGGTCATGGCACCGGTCGAGCCGGCGGAGAAGAACGCATCCGCGTTGCCCTTCTTAATGGCGCGGCAAGAAAGCACGATCGACGACTTACGCTTGGTCATCACGGCGCGAATGGGATCGTCATCCATTGCGATAACGTCAGGTGCCTCAAGAGCCTCAACACGTGCATGGGAAGCTGCAAAGGGATTGACGATTTCGGCGGGGCCAGCTGCCAAGACCTCGATATCGGGATCGGCGGCAAGCGCAGCCTCGATACCATCGAGAACAACCTGAGGTTTCTCGTCTCCGCCCACAACGTCTACACAAACGCGAACGTTACTCATATACATGCTCCTTATACAAAAATGGCCGACTCATTGAGCCGGCCATTGTGGTTCCATTTGGAACGGCATCGCATCCAGAGTATACCGTTACTCGGTAACGATAACCTCGCGGTCCTTGTAGAAACCGCAGCTGGGGCACACGTGATGCGGGAGCTTGACAGCACCGCAACGGGGGCACGTGGACTGAGCCGCAGCCGAGATCTTCATGTTGGCGGAACGACGGGTGTGAGTGCGGATACGACCCTGCTTTTGTTTAGGTACGGGCATAGTGACCTTCCTTATGAACTATCCAGTGTGGCGATTACGCGCAAGTAGCGATACTACCACAGTTTTACTCATCAAGCTTGAGATTCTTCAATGCTGCAAATGGATTTTCCGTGGCAGCGGCCCATTCTGCCTCTGCCTGGGCGGCGCAATCGCATTGCTCGACGTTGAGATTGCAACCGCATGTGGGGCACAGACCACGGCAATCGGGCTTGCAGAGCACCACAAACGGCGTGTCCATAACGACCGCGTCATTGATAGGCTCACCCAGATCAACGATACGGTCCTCACCCAGGAGCTCGTAGCCGTCCTCGTAGGCCTCGGGATCCTCGGGCTCCTCAAAGAGGTAGAACTCCTCGATCTCGCCGGCGATATCAAACGAGGCGGGCTCCAGGCAACGGTCGCACTCGCCGGTGGCGTGCGCGCGGACCATGCCAGTGAGCAAGACACCGGTACCGGCATTGGTAAAGACAACGTCGTAGTCAATGCCATCCTGCAGCTGGTACTCCTTCTCGCCCACCGTGTAGGTGGCGACATCGACCTTACCGGTCAGCGGATACGAATCTCCAGGAAACTCGAGCTGCTCGGAAAGATCGACGGTAACGCTCGGGAACTCAGCCATTACCACTGACCATTCTGTTGGGCGGCACCCTCGTTGAGCTGCTGACGGCAACGGGTAACGGTGCCGGTCAGGCTCTTGAGGTTCTCCTCCAGGTGCGTAAAGACCTGCTCTGCGTAGTCCTCAGCAGCATAACGCGTCTCGCGCTCGTACTGCTGGGCACGATCACGGATGTCGTCGGCCTGCTGCTGCGCAAGTCGGACGATCTCCTGCTCACCGGCAATGGTGAGGGCCTGCTGCTGAGCGTCGGCGATGATGGAATCGGCCTGAGCGGCGGCGGAAGCCATAAGCTCCTCGCGCTCCTTAAGGATACGGCGGGACTTCTGCCACTCCTCGGGATAGCTCATGCGGATCTCGTCGAGGATGTTGAAGAACACGTCGGCGTCGATGACCTTGAACTGAGCGTTCTTGCCGAAAGGCGGCTTGGCTTCCTCGATCAGCCCTTCGAGCTCATCGACCAAGCTGACGATCCTATCGCCAGGAAAATTCTCGCCCGGCATCCGGTCTCCTTTCATAGGTAACATATCATCGTGCTAGTTTACCACATGCCACCAGGCAATAAAAAACGTCACGAAAAGCGATGTCTGAGCGCTTCGACCACGTTGGACGGGACAAACGTCGATACATCGCTGCCGAGCGAGGCGATCTGGCGAACGACCGAGCTCGAGATATAGCCGTACTGCGGCGCACTCATGACAAAGATGGACTCCAGCTCGTTATCCAAGCGGTAGTTGAGGTCGGCCTGCTGCAGCTCGTACTCAAAGTCAGTCATGGCGCGCAGACCCTTGACCACGGCCCCCGCCCCCTGATCACGAGCGAAGTCGACCAAGAGGCCAGTAAAGGGCAGGACCTCGACGCCATCGATATCACCGAGTGCCTCACGGGCCAGCGCCACGCGTTCATCGAGCGTAAACGTGGTGCCCACACCGTTTTTGCCCTGCGACTCGGCAACGGCCACGATCACACTGGGAAAAATGCGGCGGGCGCGGCGGATGACGTCGATATGGCCAAACGTGATGGGATCGAAGGTACCCGGAACGATGACGCGGTTAATGGTGTCACTCATGGGCATCCCCCTGAAACGTCGTGCCGTCGCTGTCATCGGCATCGGTGGCGGTATCGTCATCCTCGCCCTCGCCGACCCAACGGAGCAGGTCGACCGAGGTGATGCCATAGCGTTTCTCACGCACGGTTACAAAGCCGGCAGGATGTGCACCCGCGTCGGCGGCAGCATGCTCAAACAGAGCATAGGCACCCGGGGTGAGCAGACCCTGCTGGGCCAGGTTCTGCAGCAGCTCGTCGACCGGCTTGGCACCAAAAGCATAGGGCGGGTCGAGCAAGACCAGATCGAAGGGGCCACCCGGCACGCGGCCGCGCGAAGCGCTCGCAAGGACATCGCCCGTCACCACACGCCAACGCGCGCGATCGCGACAGAGCGACTCGGTATTCTTGGTAATGAGCCGCGCGGCGTTGCGATCGATCTCAAACGTCGTGAGCGAGCGGGCCCCACG
>URIK01000099.1 GCA_900547855.1 uncultured Collinsella sp.
TACGAGATTCATGAGCGTCTCGTGGGCTCGGAGATGTGTATAAGAGACAGCTTGACGAACTCCACGACAGTGCCGTTATCGGTGACGGGATCGGTGTTGGGCATGGAGCACACGCCGGTAAAGCCGCCCTTGGCAGCTGCGCGGGTACCGCTCTCGATGTCCTCTTTGACCTCGTAGCCAGGCTCGCGAAGGTGAACGTGCATATCCACCAGGCCGGGGACGAGGTACTTGCCGGAAAGGTCGCGGACCTCGGCTCCCTCGACGGCGAGATTCTCGCCGACCTCGGCGATCTTGTCGCCGTCAATCAGGACGTCAACGACACCGTCAAGCTCGACGGACGGGTCGACGACGTGGGCATTCTTAAGAAGCAAGGCCATTATCGGCACCTCCAAGCAGCAGATACAGGATAGCCATACGCACGCAGATACCGGCGTAGACCTGCTCCAGGATGACGGAGCGTTGCGGGTGGTCGGCCATATAGGAGTCGAACTCGACGCCGCGGTTGATGGGGCCCGGGTGGCAGATGATCGCGTCGGGCTTCATGAGCTTCTCGCGGTCCTTGGTCAGGCCGAAGAGCTTGTGGTACTCGCGAATGGTCGGGAACGGGGCACCCTCGAGGCGCTCCTGCTGCACGCGCAGCATGTAGACGACGTCCAGCTCGGGCAGGACGGAATCGAGGTCGCTCGTCACGTGGTCGCAGCCCAGGACCTCGGGGGACGGCGGCAGCAGCGTGCCGGGGGCGACGGCGTAGGTCTCGCAGCCCATGATCTTAAGGGCGGGGATCAGCGAGCCGCAAACGCGGGAATGGGCGATATCGCCGACGACGGCGACCTTCAGACCGTGGAAGTCACCCTTGTGCTCCCAGATGGTGTACAGGTCGAGCAGGGCCTGCGTAGGATGGTTGTGCTTGCCGTCACCGGCGCAGATGACGCTTGCGGGCGAGTTCTGCGTGACGATGTAGGGAGCGCCGGCGTGCTTGTCGCGCACGACAATGCAGTCGATCTTATAAGCGTTGAGGGTCTCAACGGTATCGACGAGGCTCTCGCCCTTGACCGTGGAGGTCGAGGAGCCGCCAAAGTTGAGACTGTCGGCCGAAAGACGCTTCTCGGCGAGCTCGAAGGAGCTGCGAGTGCGCGTCGAGGGCTCGTTGAACATGTTGACGATGGTCTTGCCCTTGAGCGTGGGGACCTTCTTGATGGCACGCTCGTTGACCTCGGAGAACGCCTTGGCGGTCTCGAGGATGAGCTTGATATCCTCTTCGGAGTACTCGGTAATGTCGATCAGGTGCTTATGGTTGAACGCCACGGTACTACTCACCTCCCAGCGGCGCGGAGCCCACGTGGGAACCCGGCGCGACGTCGTTAATCTCGACGGCGGTACGGCCGTCGACTTCCTTCATATATAGGTGCACGTTCTCCTCATGCGACGAGGGAACGTTCTTGCCGACAAAGTCCGGCGAGATGGGGAGCTCGCGGTGGCCGCGGTCAACGAGGACTGCCAGCTCAATGCGGCTCGGACGGCCCAGGTCCATAACGGCGTCGAGAGCGGCGCGGATGGTACGGCCCGTATACAGGATGTCGTCCACCAGCACGACGCGCTTGCCGTCGACGCTGAAGGGAATGTTGGTAGCGTGGATCGCGGGAGCGAAATTGGTCGCATAGTCATCGCGGTAGAAGCTGATGTCCAGGCTGCCGAGCGGAACGTCGACGCCCTCGATCTCCTTGATCTCCTCGGCGAGCTTCTTTGCCAGAAGGTCGCCGCGCGTGACGATGCCGACCAGAGCGAGGTCTTCACAGCCCTCGTTGCGCTCGAGAATCTCGTGCGCGATGCGGGTCATCGCTCGGTTGACGGCGGTCTCGTCCATGATGACCGCCTTGGGGGAAGTCGTGCCCATCGATCTCCTTCCTCACATGTCTTGACTGCTGACACAGTCAAAAAAATAGATGCCCGACCGCTCAAAGCGGACCAGACACCCACAGGAAGGGCTGCTCTTTGGCAGCAATGTAATTCCATGTGGGTATCTCGTACCCCTTTAATGGTCAAGGGATAGTGTAGCCAACCTCGAGCTTAATTGCGAGCATAAATACAGAGCAATCCGTAAACGGAGCCCAATGCTCCATAAACCTATATATATTTGTGGGACGAGCTTGAAAACGCGCGCACGAGCTGGCATAATCCCCTCTGCTGCACGCAAATCGGATCTACGTCCAGGGCCGTGGCGTGAGCACTATCGCCAAAAGAGGAATATCTCTGTGTAGATTACGCACAGGGAGCTGCTTCTGTGCTATAGTTCAGGCTTGTTTGTTAACGCGACATGTTCGTTTGTCGCCCAAGGAGGGTCAGTTATGTCCAAAGTTTGCGAAGTTTGCGGTAAGCACCCCGTTGCCGGTCGCTCCATCAGCCACTCTCACCGCGTCACCAACCGTAAGTTCCGCCCCAACATCCAGCGCGTCTACGTCGTCGTCGATGGTCACCGTCGCAAGATGAACGTTTGCTCCACCTGCCTCAAGTCCGGCAAGGTTGCGCGCTCCTAAATAAGGTCTTACCAACAAGTACCTCGGACTCTCCGGGTCAAAGACCTCGCGTTCATATAGAACTTACCAAAGGCGCTCTCCCCTACGGAGGGCGCCTTTTTGCACTCATTGGGGACAGACTTACATGAGTGTTTTCACGCATTGGGGACAGACGTAACGCATGCCAGCAGCGGTTCGGCCCCTGCCTCACGCCGCCTCGTTCCAGCCCGCGGTGGCCTTGGTTACGCTTGTAGCGCCGATGCCGGTGATACGGGCAATTTGCTTGACCGTGAGATGTGCCCGCCTAAGCCTCAGCAGACACGCATCACGATCGGGGCGTGGCAGGGCCTTGAGCAGCGCAGGATCTATGCTCGGCAGGACTTCGTGCGCAATGGAAAGGGCCTCCTCATCGGGGATCCGCCGGCGTGGAAGAACCTCCACTGACCAAGTGCGCCCGGCAACTTCCTCGAGATGCTCGCAATAGCAACGGGAGCCTCCGACGATATCGAGCATAGGAGCCGCGTCACAGATGTCAAAGGGATCATAGCCCAGCTGATATGCCTTGTAGCTTGACCAGCGGTACGCCTCGAGCGAGTCAAGCGCACCCTTCACAGGATTGAGATGGATATAATCGAGTAGCTGCACCGCCTGTGTGTCCGACTCGACCGCGACCCGCGAATAGCGATTGTCAAACAAATGCCCCGTTCTCCCCGTTTTCCCGTTGAAATACTTGGCATACGCCGTCAGTGCGCACTGCATTGCCTTTGAAAGGTTGTCAAATGGGTCATCAACCATCAAATGGAAGTGGTTGTCCATAAGGCACCAAGCCAACACTGCCACTTTATGGCGTGCAAACCTGTCCGAGATGTCCGATAAGAAACGATATCGGTCAGAGTCATCTTCAAAAATAATCTGTTTGGAGTTGCCACGGTCAAAGACGTGGTAATAGCCGGTGAGCGAAACGGCGCGGGCGCATCGGGGCATAATCTCTCCTTTCAAAACTGAACAGGCAACACCTAAAAGGAGAGAAGGAACGCGAAATGCTGAGCCTGTAACCTATTTATATCCAATGAGCGGCAAAAACAGGTTCAGAACGGCAAAATGGCAAAACGATGTCTGTCCCAAATGAGTGAAAGCACTCATGTAAGTCTGTCCCCAATGAGCGGGGCGATGCAGCAGGCAGATAATTTGATTTAAAGCGTTTCAGTTTATTGAAGCGTTTTAGTGTGCCTTTTACGGGAATCTTACCGTTCACCGAATAATTTCTTGCTATCATGCAAGGCGTAGGGTAAATCTCCGATCGCAAGGAGACACAAATGGTGAAAAAGTCACCGGAAAACACTACTCCCGCAATTGTGGACAACGTAGAGGCGCTTGAGGCTAAGCTCGCTCAGATGCGAGAGGCCCAGGCGCTTTTTGCTACGTACACGCAGGAGCAGGTCGACAAGATCTTCTATGAGGCCGCCATGGCCGCCAACAAGGCTCGTATCCCGTTGGCGAAGATGGCCATCGAGGAGACCGGCCGCGGCGTTCTTGAGGACAAGGTCATCAAGAACCACTACGCCGCAGAGTACATCTACAACGCTTACAAGAACACCAAGACCTGTGGTGTCCTGGAGCGCGACGAGGCTTACGGCATCACCAAGATCGCCGAGCCCATCGGCATCGTGGGCGCCGTCATCCCGACGACCAACCCCACCTCCACCGCGATCTTCAAGACGCTGATCAGCCTGAAGACCCGCAACGCCATCATCATCTCCCCGCACCCGGCTGCCGCCAAGTGCACCATCGCCGCCGCCAAGCTCGTGCTTGACGCCGCCGTCAAGGCCGGCGCCCCCGAGGGCATCATCGGCTGGGTCGATGTCCCCTCCATCGAGCTGACCAACATGGTCATGCGCGACGTCGACATCATCCTCGCCACCGGTGGCCCGGGCATGGTCAAGGCCGCTTACTCCTCGGGCAAGCCCGCCCTGGGCGTTGGCGCCGGTAACACCCCGGTCGTCATCGACGACACCGCCGACGTGCTGCTCGCCGTCAACTCCATCATCCACTCCAAGACCTTTGACAACGGCATGATCTGCGCTTCCGAGCAGTCCGTGACCGTTATCGACACCATCTATGACCAGGTTAAGGCCGAGTTCCAGAAGCGCGGCTGCTACTTCGTCAAGCAGGGTGCCGAGATGGAGGCTCTGCGTGCCGCCATGTTCAAGAACGGCGCCCTCGATCACCGCATCCCCGGCATGGCTGCTGCCAAGATCGCCGAGCTCGCCGGCATCGAGGTTCCCGCCAAGACCAAGATCCTGATCGCCGAGGTCACCTCCACCGACCCCGCCAAGGAGGAGTTCTCCCACGAGAAGCTCTCCCCGGTCCTGGCCATGTATCACGCCAAGGACTTCCAGGAGGCCGTCGACAAGGCCGAGCACCTGGTGCTCGCCGGTGGCCCGGGCCACACCGCCTCTCTGTACGTGCACCCCGCCCAGGCCGAGAAGATCAGCCTGTTCGAGCACGTCATGAAGGCCTGCCGTATCGTCATCAACACCCCGTCCTCGCACGGCGGCATCGGTGACCTGTACAACTTTGGCATGAAGCCGTCTCTGACCCTGGGCTGCGGCTCCTGGGGCGGCAACTCCGTCTCCGAGAACGTTGGGGTGAAGCACTTGATCAACGTTAAGACTGTGGCCGAGCGCCGTGAGAACATGCTGTGGTTCCGCGCTCCCGAGAAGGTCTACTTCAAGAAGGGTTCCACGCCCGTCGCCCTCGACGAGCTCGGTACCGTCATGGGCAAGAAGCGCGCCTTCATCGTCACCGACCAGTTCCTCTTCAAGAATGGCAACACCCGCGCCATCGAGGCCAAGCTCGACGAGATGGGCATCGCCCACGACTGCTTCTACGACGTCGAGCCCGATCCGTCGCTGCAGTGCGCACGTCGCGGCGCTAAGCAGATGGCTCTCTTTGAGCCGGACGTCATCATCGCCGTCGGCGGTGGCTCCGCTATGGACGCCGGCAAGATCATGTGGATGATGTACGAGCACCCCGAGTGCAAGTTTGAGGACATGGCCATGGACTTCATGGACATCCGCAAGCGTATCTTCACCTTCCCCGAGATGGGCAAGAAGGCCTACTTCGTCGCCGTCCCGACCTCTTCGGGTACCGGCTCCGAGTGCACGCCGTTCGCCATCATCACCGACAAGGAGACCGGCATCAAGTGGCCGCTCGCCGACTACGCGCTGCTCCCCAACATGGCTATCGTCGACGCCGACAACTGCATGACCGCCCCGCGCGGCCTGACCGCTGCCTCCGGCATCGACGTCATGACCCACGCCATCGAGTCCTACGTCTCCATCATGGCTTCCGACTACACCAAGGGCCTCTCCGAGCGCGCTGCCAAGCTCGTCTTTGAGAACCTGCCCTCCAGCTTCACGAACGGCGCCAAGGACCCGCACGCCCGCGAGGAGATGCACAACGCCTCCTGCATGGCCGGTATGGCCTTCGCCAACGCCTTCCTGGGCCTCAACCACTCCATGGCTCACAAGCTCGGCGCTTTCCATCACCTGCCCCACGGCATCGCTAACGCCGTCATCCTGACCCGCGTCATGCGCTACAACGCCGCCGAGGCTCCCGTCAAGATGGGTACCTTCTCCCAGTATCCTTACCCCAACGCGCTGCACAACTACGCCGAGATGGCCAAGTACTGCGGCATCGAGGGCAAGGACGACAAGGAGGTCTTCGAGAACTTCATCACGAAGCTCGAGGAGCTCAAGGACTTCATCGGCGTCAAGAAGACTATCGCCGACTACGGTGTTGACGAGCAGTACTTCCTCGACACCCTCGACGAGATGACCGAGCAGGCATTCAACGACCAGTGCACCGGCGCCAACCCGCGCTACCCGCTCATGAGCGAGATCAAGGAGCTCTACCTGGACGCCTACTACGGCCGCGAGCCCCAGGATTACGCCGTCTGCTAGTTTTAGCACGGTTTTTAACGGCGGGGGTGCACGGGTGTTTCACACACCCCCGCCGTCGCTTCTATCGCATCGTTGAAAGGATGCAACCATGCTGCTACCCGATTCCAAGACCGAGCTCGTCCGCCGTGGCAACAAGGTCGTTTACGACCTGGGCGACAAGATTGTCAAGGTCTTTAACGAGACCAAGCCTGTCTCCGACGTGTTCAACGAGGCTTTGAATCTTGCCCGCATCAATGAGTGCCTGTCTCTTATACACATCTCCGCGCCCACGAG
>URIK01000100.1 GCA_900547855.1 uncultured Collinsella sp.
GAGAAGAAGGACGCCGAGGACAAGGCCAAGGCCGAGCGCGCCTCCGAGCGCGGCAACCGTCGTGGCGGCAACAACGACCGTCGCGGTGGCCGTCGTAACGATCGCAACGCCTCCGACAACAACTCCGATCGCCACGTCTCCGAGAGCCGTCCGCACAGCCATCGCACCAACGCCAGCAACAACGTCGCTGCCGGCATGGACTTCCCCAACCCCGATAAGCAGGGCAAGGGCAAGAAGCGCAAGGGCGGTCACGGCAACGATGAGGACCACTACAGCCTGATGGCTCGTGAGGCCGAGGAGTACAGTCGCGAGAAGGTGCTCGAGGAGGCTCGCGCCGCCGTCGAGGAGGCCTCTCGCGAGTCGACCGGTCGCCGCAAGAAGCGCAAGGAGAAGCGCGAGCGCGAGGCTGCTAAGGCTCAGGAGGAGCGCAAGATTGAGGAGGCGCTGGCCCAGGGCGTGAACCCCGAGGAGCTCGACGCCATCAAGGTCTCCCAGGGCGTTACCGTCCAGGAGCTCGCCGAGGCGCTCGACGTTCCGGCCAACGACATCATCAAGCGCCTGTTCCTGCTGGGCACGCCGCTCACGATGACGCAGTCCATGTCCGACGACCTCGTCGAGCTCGTTGCCGACGACCTTGGCCGCCAGATCAAGATCATCACCCCCGAGGAGGAGAACACCTTCTCGTTCTACGACGATCCCGCCGACCTTAAGCCCCGCGCCCCGGTCGTCACCGTCATGGGTCACGTCGACCACGGCAAGACGAGCCTGCTCGACGCCATTCGTCACACCGGCGTCGCTGCCGGCGAGGCGGGCGGCATTACCCAGGCCATCGGTGCTTCGCAGGTCATGATCAACGACCGCAAGATCACCTTCATCGATACCCCTGGTCACGCGACCTTTACGGCCATGCGTGCCCGCGGCGCCAAGGTGACCGACATCGTCATTCTGATCGTGGCCGCCGACGACGGCGTCATGCCTCAGACCATCGAGTCGATCAACCACGCCAAGGCCGCCGGCGTCCCCATCGTCGTCGCCGTCAACAAGATCGATAAGCCGGGCGCCAACCCCGACCGCGTGCGCCAGGAGCTCACCGAGTACGGCATCATCCCCGAGGAGTGGGGCGGACAGAACATGTTCGTCAACATCTCGGCCAAGCAGAAGATCGGTATCGATGACCTTCTGGAGACCGTGCTGCTCCAGGCCGACGTGCTCGAGCTTAAGGCCAACCCGGACACCTTTGCCTCCGGCAATGTCCTCGAGGCTAAGCTCGACAAGGGCCGCGGTTCGGTCGCTACCGTGCTGGTGACCCGCGGTACCCTGCACGTGGGCGATACGCTGGTCGCCGGCCTTACCTACGGCCGCGTCCGCGCCATGCTCGATCCCAAGGGCAACGCCGTCACCGAGGCCGGCCCCTCCGACGCCGTCGAGATCCTGGGCCTGCAGTCCGTGCCCAACGCCGGTGACGAGTTCCGCGTGTTCGAGGATGAGCGCGAGGCTCGCGCCCTGGCCGATGAGCGTTCGCTCAAGGCCCGTATCGAGGAGCAGAGCCGCGTGAAGCACGTCACGCTCGAGAACCTCTTCGAGACCATCGCCGACGCCGAGGTCAAGGAGCTCAACCTGATCATCAAGGCCGACGTCCAGGGTTCCATCGAGGCCCTTCAGGACTCGCTCGACAAGATGGATCAGTCCGAGGTCCGCATCAACACGATCCACTCCGCCGTCGGTGCCATCAACGAGACCGACGTCGTCCTGGCCGACGCCTCCAACGCCATCATCATCGGCTTTGGCGTGCGTCCCGACGGCAAGGCCCGCTCCGCCGCCGAGCGCGAGGGCGTCGAGATCCGTTGCTACGACGTCATCTACAAGTGCCTCGAAGAGCTCGACGCTGCCCGTATCGGCATGCTCAAGCCCACCGAGGTCGAGGTCTCCACGGGTACCGCGACTGTCCTGGACACCTTCAAGGTGCCCAAAGTCGGCATCGCCGCCGGTGTCCGCGTCGAGGAGGGCGAGATCGCCGCGACCGATTCCGTGCGCCTGGTGCGCGACGGCATTGTGGTCTTCAACGGCAAGATCGCCTCGATGCGCCACTACAAGGACGAGGCCAAGAGCCTCAAGAGCGGTTCCGAGGGCGGCATTGGCCTGGAGAACTTCCAGGACATCAAGCCCGGCGATCAGATCGAGGGTTACCGCATCGACCAGGTTGCCCGTACCGAGTAGGGGGTAGCGCTATGAAGCAAACGCAGGCAACCCGCCGTTTGGGCGAGCAGCTTCGCGAGAAGCTCGGTTATATCCTGCTCTTTGAGGTTTCCGATCCGCGTCTCGACCTGGTCACCCTGACTGCGGTCGAGGTCGCGGTGGACCGTTCGTTCGCACGCGTGTACGTGTCGTGCGATGCGAGCCGCTACGATGAGGTCATGGAGGCGCTTGCCAGCGCCAAGGGTCGTATTCGCAGCCTGTTGGCTCGCTCGCTCGATTGGCGCGTCACGCCCGAGCTCGATTTTCGCATCGATCGCTCGACCGATGAGGCCGAGCGCATCACGCGTGCGCTGGAAAACGTTCCGGCCACGCTTGCGATCGAAAAGGACGAGGACGGCTACCCGATAGCGGATGCCGCCCAGGAGGCAGCTTTAGATGAGTAATTCCGCCGACCTCGCATCGTGCGAGTCTGCAGATATTCAGCGACGCATCCTCGAGCTCATCGAGGGTGCGTCCTCCATTGCGATTTCGGGACATACGTCTCCCGATGGTGACGCCCTGGGCTCCGTGCTGGGTCTGGGCTTATCGCTTATGAAGTTTTTCCCCAACAAGGACATTGCCCTGCTGCTGGCAGACGATGACCCGGTTCCGCGCATCTACCGCTTTATGGAGGGTGCCGACCGTCTGGTGCCGGCATCTGCGTATACCGGCAATCCGGACCTGTTCATCTCAGTGGACGTGCCGGTCGTCGAGCGTCTGAACAACTCAGCCGAGGTACTCCGCCGCTCGTCGCATGTGGTGTGCTTCGATCATCATCCGGCGCGTGAGGAATTTGCCGAGCTGAGCCTGAGGTGCGTCGGCGCCGCAGCCTGCGCCATGATCATCGACCGTTTTTTGGACAATTGCGGCATTGTGGCTCGCGATGGTGTCGCGACCTGCCTGCTGTGCGGCCTGGTGACCGATACCGGTCGTTTTCAGTACCAAAACGCCGATGCAGCTGCGTTCCATGCCGCCTCGCGCCTGGTCGCGCACGGTGCCGATCCCGCGCGTGTTGCGCTCGAGGTCTACCAGAGCATGCGTGTAGAGTTCTTGCATCTTAAGTCCATCGTTATGGGCCGCATCAAAACAGTGGCGCACGGTCGCGTGGCATATAGTTATGCGTACCAGAGCGACCTCGAGGCCTGCGGCGTCACTTCGGATGAGTGCGACGGCCTGGTCGATGTGGTGCGTTCGGTTATGGGTGTGGAGGTCTGCCTGTTTCTGAAGGGCATTGAGGGCGATACCAAGGTACGCGGCAACCTGCGCTCCAAGGGTGACCTTGATGTGTCCGAGATCGCTGCCAACTTTGGCGGTGGCGGGCATCATGCCGCCGCCGGCTTTTTCAACAACGGAACGATTCGCGAGACGCTCGCCGTGGCACTTCCTATGCTGGCCGAGCTGGTGGGGGAGGATCCCGCTTCGGTGACCGTCGAGCTCTAACATTTTGGATGGTACATGGCTCGTCGAACGCCTTCTCAATTGAATATGCTGCTCGCCGTCGATAAGCCGGTGGGCTGTACGTCCCACGATGTGGTCTCGCAATGCCGACGCGCCCTCCATGAGCGGCGCGTCGGCCATGCCGGCACGCTCGACCCCATGGCATCCGGCGTCATGGTGGTGGGCGTGGGCCAGGCTACTCGTCTGCTGGGCATGCTAACCCTCGATACCAAAAGCTATGTCGCCGACATCTCGTTTGGTGCCGAGACCAATACCGATGATGCGGAGGGCGAGGCGGTCCGCACAGTGGCTGTTGCCAACGAGCTCCGCGATCCTGCCTATGCCCGTGAGCACTTGGCCGCCATGCTGGGTCCGCAGATGCAGGTGCCGCCGGCGTTTTCGGCTATCTCGGTCAATGGCGTTCGCGCCTACAAGTCTGCTCGCGAGGGCAATGCGGTGGACCTACCTCCGCGCCCCGTCGAGGTCTATGCCGCCGACCTGATCGCCGTGGGCGGCGAAGGTGATACGTGTGTGTGGACCGTGGCGTTCTCGGTCAGCAAGGGCACCTATATCCGGGCTCTTGCCCGCGACTTGGGCCGCGCCTGCGAGAGCGCCGCGCACATTTCCGCGCTGCGCCGCACGGCCTCCGGTGTTGTTTCCATTGGCGCTTGTCATTCGGTCGAGGAGCTTTCTCCCGAGTCCGCGGCTGGCTTTGCCCTGGATCCCATTGCGGCCTTGGGCGCCACGCGTGTTGACTTGCCGGGCAATCTTGCCGACGACCTGCTCTGCGGCCGTCGCATTCCCGTTGAGCGTGCGCTTGCCGATTTCGATATCTCGAAGGCGCTGTTTGCGCTGGTGCTCGATGGGGGACTCAAGGCGCTCGCCCGCATTGAGAGTGGCCGCTTTGTCATGGAGCACGTGTTTCCGCAGGCAATCGGCGGTGTTCGATGATGTTGTCCGCTCGCGAGCTCGCGCGCGTCTTTTTCGCGGGCGAGTCGGACGAGGCTCGCATCGTTGCTGCCGATGCGTTTGATGAGTGCGAGCACTTGGGTGCCGCATCGATTGCCATCGGCGTGTTCGATGGCGTTCACCTTGGACACCAGGAACTCATCGAAGCGCTTGTCCGTGATGCCCGTGCCCATGGCTGCAAGGCGGTCGTAGTTACCTTCGATCCTGACCCGGACGTCGTGGTAAGCCCTTCGCCCGCTCAAAAATTGATGACGACGGCCGATCGTCTGCATGCCCTGGCTCAAACCGGGGTCGATGCGGTGGTGGCCGTTCCCTTTACGCCTGAGGTTGCGGCGCTTGACCATGTTGATTTTCTCTCGCTGGTGTCGCGTCTGGTCGACATTCGATCGATTCGCGTTGGCAGTGACTTTAGGCTGGGTCGTGGCGGTGCATCTGGTGTTGCCGAGATGCGCACCTGGGGTGCCGAGCGCGGCGTTGACGTGTATGGTCACGACCTGCTTTGCGAGGGCGGTGAGGCCATTTGTGCCACCCGCATTCGTCATGAGCTGGGACAGGGCCATGTGGAGCTTGCTGCTGAGTTGCTCGGCCGTCCGTATATGGTGCGTGGCGGTGTTATTCGTGGCCGTCACGAGGGTTCTGGCATGGGCTTTCCCACGGCAAACTTGCAGGTTCCCGACGGCATTCAGGTGCCAGCCGATGGCGTGTATGAGGGTCTGGTGCTGGTCGATGACACCGCGTGGCCCGCTGCCGTGAACGTCGGCCTGCCGCCAACGTATGCCGACGATGCCGCTTCGGCGCATCTCGAGGCCAACTTAATTGGTTATACGGGCGACCTGTACGGCGCTTTCGTTTCGCTGGCGTTTACGCGCTGGCTGCGTCCCTCGCGTGTGTTCGATTCGCTGGATGAGTTGATCGCGACCGTCGAGGGTAATATCGAGGACATTCGTCACAACTTGGGCAAGCAGGGGGTGAGCATCCGTGATTAGCGATGAGGAAAAAGACCAGGTACGCGCTGCGTCTGACCTGGTTGCCATCGTGCAGGAAACGGTTGAGCTCAAGCCCCGCGGCCATGAGTTTTGGGGCTGCTGCCCCTTCCATGGCGAAAAGACGCCGTCCTTCCACATTATTCCCGCCACGCAGGTGTGGCATTGCTTTGGCTGCGGCGAGGGTGGCGACGTCTTCACCTATATCATGAAGCGCGAGAACCTGAGCTTTCCCGAGTCAATCCGTTATTTGGCCGATCGCGCAGGTATTGAGCTGCACGACACCGGAGATCGCCGCGAGCGCGGTACTAAGCGTGCCCGCATCTACGATCTGTGCGCCGAGACCGCCCAGTTCTACCACACCATGCTTATGCGCGGTAAGGACGGTCGTCCGCGCGAGTACTTTGCCAGCCGCGGCATGGGTGGCGACGTCTGCCGCCGCTACTGCCTGGGCTTTGCACCGGGCCGCAATATGCTGGTGTCGCACCTGTCTCAGGCGGGTTTTACCCCGCAGGAGATGATCGACGCCAACGTTGCCGTGAGCCGCGGGCGCGGGCAGCTCGCCGACCGCTTCTACGACCGTGTGATGTTTTCCATCTTTGACGAGCAGGGTCACAACATTGCCTTTGGCGGTCGCATTATGGGCGACGGCCAGCCTAAGTATCTCAACACCGCCGAGACGAGCGTGTTTCATAAAAAGCGAAACCTCTACGGTTTTAATTGGGCCAAGGAGTTTATCGTCGCGCAGGATACCGCCATCGTGGTGGAGGGCTATACCGATTGCATCGCCTGCTGGGAGGCGGGGATTAAAAACGTTGTCGCCACGCTGGGCACCGCGCTCACGGAGCATCACGTCAAGACGCTCACTCGCTTTGCCAAGCGCATCGTGTATATGTTCGATGGCGATGCCGCGGGCCAGAAGGCCGCCCGCCGCGCGATTCAGTTTATCGAGCAGGATTCGATGGACCTGCGCTGCGTGGTACTGCCCGACGGCAACGACCCTATGGAGTTTATTACGGCGCACGGCGGCCAGGAGCTGCAGGCGCGCATCGACGCGGCCGAGCCGCTCATGGACTTCTGTCTCTTATACACATCTCCGAGCCCACGAGA
>URIK01000101.1 GCA_900547855.1 uncultured Collinsella sp.
TCTACACTCGACTAGTCGTCGGCAGCGTCAGATGTGTATAAGAGACAGTGGTGCAGTCGATGGCGGCGACGCCGTGAGAAAGCGTGGTGGATACCAGGTCAAAGCCCATATCAACAGCACGGCGAATATCCTCGATGGTGGCACAATCCGCCATCAGGAGCACACCCTCCTCGTGCAGCGGACGGAAGGTATCCTCGACCGTCTTGCCATCGGGGCGCGGACGATCGGTGGCGTCGATCGCCACGATATCGGCACCCGCAGCAACGCAGGCGCGAGCGTGGCGCAGCGTCGGCGTGATGTAAACGCCCTCGTGCCCATCCTTCCACAGGCCGATGACGGGAACCTCACAGCGACCCTTAATGGCGGCAATGTCGGCAAGGCCCTGGCAGCGAATGGCGGCGGCGCCGCCGAGCTCGCAAGCACGAGACATTTGAGCCATGGTCTCGGGCGTACGAAGCGGCTCGCCCATATACGCCTGAACGCTCACGACGAGCTTGCCCTTCAGGGATTGAATCAATGGATCGACGGTCATAAGGCTGTAACCTTTCTCAGAACAGCCTCCCGAGGCGTGTTGTCTCGGGAGGCTCCTACAGAAGATACGTTTACTTCAACGAGGCAAGAAGATGCTCAGCGGCACCGATGAGCGGAGCATCGCCCTCCAGAGAACCGATGAGGATCGGCGTGTCCTGAAGCGGATCGAGCGCCTGGCTGGCATAGCCCTCGTGCACCGAATCCTTCCACGTCTGTGAACGCCAATCGGGACCTTGGTGAATCACGCCGCCCGAAAGCACGATGACCTCGGGGTCCAGGATGTTAGCGAGCGAGCCCAAGCTGGCACCCAGCGCAAAGCCGGCGTCATGGATGACCTCGGTCGCCTTTGCGTCGCCCGCGCGGCACAGGTCGTTCACATCGCGACCGACCGAAGGACGGCTGGGGTCGACGCGACCAAAGCGCTCATCGTACATTCGACCAATGGAAGTGCCCGAAGCAACCGACTCCAGATGGCCGGAACGCCCACAGGCGCAGGGAATGCCGGCGGCAGCCGAGCACTCGATGTGGCCCATATGGCCAGCAGCACCATGGAAGCCTTGCATCACGCGGCCGTTCTCGACATATGCGCCGCCGATGCCCGTACCGATGCCAAGACACAAGACGGAGAACTTGCCCTTGCCGACGCCCCAGTGGGCCTCGCCCAGAGCATGAGCCTGCACGTCGCCTACAACGGCAACGGGAAGACCGAGGTCCTCGCGCAGACGCGGCCCCAACTGGACGCCGGACCAGCCGGGCATGATCTCGTTGGCATACGCGATGGCGCCCGTCTTGGGATCGACGACGCCGGCGGCACCAATGCCGACGCCAAGGACCTCGACATCGGGATTCGCCTCGAGAGCAGCCTTGATGGACGCTTCGATACGCTGGAAGACGGCCTCGCCGCCCTCTTGAGCCTCGGTGGGAACCTCGGCCTCAAAAACGGGATGGGGCACACTGCCGTCAGCCGGGTACTCCATGATGGCAGTCGCGATCTTAGTTCCGCCGATATCGACAGAGCAGACGTACTTGTTCTCCATGTCGCTCTCCTTAGGAGATAAAAAACAACTACAGGAAATGAAGGCTGCGTTATCGCCGCAGCTTGGTAAAGGTTTCCCGGGTGCCCGAGGTTGGAGTGAAAGCGGTCGGGCGTTGACCTAATGGGTCACGCTCGACCACTTGAGCCCCAAGATCGGGTGCCCGGGGAAGCTTTACAGGAGACCGTTGTCCTGGAGGACCTTCTTAATAGCCTCGACGTTCTCGCCGGTCATGGCCTTCACCGGGCGCGGCATGGTCGGGCTGTCGAAGATGCCCATGAGGTTCATAGCGGTCTTGAAGGCGCCGACGCCACCGGCATAGCCCTGGACGCCCGAGGTGACATCCCAGATGTGCGAAATCTCATTGAGGCGATCCTGCTCGGCCTTGACGGTAGCCCAGTCACCAGCCTGAGCGGCCTTCCACTGACGCACGTAGCCCTCGGGCTCAACGTTGGCGAGACCCGGGACGGAACCGTCGGCGCCACCGAGGTAGGCGCCGTCGACAACAACCTCGTGACCGGTGAGAATGCTCATCGGATGGCCGTTCTTCTCGTTCTCCTGAACGAGGTAGCGGAACGAGATGTCATCACCCGAGGAATCCTTGACGCCGGCCAGAACGCCCTCGGCACCGAGCTTGGCAAGGAGCTTCCAGGGGAGCTTGGTGTGAACGCAGACGGGAATGTCATAGGCAAAGATGGGCAGGTCGAGTTCCTCATGCAGGATGCGGAAGTGCTCCTCGACCTCGGTCATGCCCTGCAGGGCATAGAACGGGCAGGTGGCGACAAGCGCATCGGCGCCCAGCTCCTGAGCGACCTTACCGTGCTCGATCATGCGCTCGGTCTCGGTGTCGATGATGCCGACCAGAACGGGAACGCGGTGGTCGACGATACGAACGGCCTCGGCGATAATCTGGCGACGGCGCTCGTCGGTGGAGAAGACGACCTCGCCCGAGGATCCCAAGAAGAACAGGCCATCGACGCCGGCATCGATCATGCGGTTGATGCTGCGCTCAAAGGAGGCAACATCGAGCTGGTGGTCTTCGGTATCGGGAACAACGACGGGAGGGATAACGCCGGTGAATTTCTGAGTTGCCACAAGAATCTCCTTAGTTGTCTGGCGGGCAGCCCTATGCCGCCCACTCTTGTTGGCAGTGTCCAGGCCGTCTAGGCCAAAGAACACGGGTAGAACGTTTGGTTAAAGAAGTCGACGACTTCGTTTTCGAACGCATTGATGCGCTCGTGAGCGTATTTTGCATAGATGATATGCCTCCGGTCACACTCAAGACCGTTGAATACGGCAAACTGATCCTTGGGATCGCTCACGGTATCCATAAGCGATGTGCCCATGAGCACCGATCCGCGCACCCGAGACGACAGCGCCTCGAGGCCGCCAGGAAGCGGATTGGCAACCGCCGTGCAGGCGAGGCCCCGCTCGTCCAGAGCAGAAACCGCCAGCGCGACTCCGCCGCCAAGACCCTCGCCCCATGCAAAGATGCGGTCGGGGTCCATGCCATCAAGATTGCGCGCCACCTTCGCCAGCGCGCAACCCCAACGGACGTGCTCGACAAAAGCGGGCGAAGAAATCCCCCGCTGCAGGTCGTCCGCACCAGCAACATCGTCATCCAGCGCGAGGACGGCATACCCCATGGCGGCAAATCTCGTCATGTGATGCCAGCCACGCACAGGCCGATCGATGTCGTGGAACATCAGGCACAACGGCACGCGCTCAGATACTCGGGCACGACCGACAGGCTCGATCAAACGAGCGTGAATCGCATCGTCGCCGAGCTCAAAGGAGACCTCCGAGTAACGGGCGCAGGGGTTAACAAAGTCAATCGCCGTAATGGCCAGGCCTTGAATCTCAAGATTCGAAGCGCATGTCTCTAAATCAGAAACATCTGCTTGGACATCACCGCGCCAGTCCCGATATTCAGCGAGCCTTGACGAAACCGTTCCAGGAATTCCCACGAGCCCGGGGACAATCAGCTCGTCAACATTGCTCTCGCACTTAGACATGAGCCTCCCCTCCCTTGCAGAAAAACGGAATGATCAGATCGTCAAAATCCTGAATCTCCTCGTGGCCAAAGCCTTCAAAGAACTCATGACGCTTTTCGCAGGTCAGGTTGTTATAGACCGCAAACTGCGTCGCTGGCGGACAGACGATATCGGCTGTGCCGGTGCCAAACAGCATGGGGCATTTGACCATAGGGGCAAAGTTCTTGGAATCGAAGTACGCCAGCTTGGCATAGGCTTCGTCAATACGAGTCGAGTCCTCGTCAAACCAGCGAGACCAATAGCGCAGGCCCTCGTAGGCAATGTCGTCGGCATCCAAATCCCAGACCAGGCGGAAATCTGACAGGAAGGGATAGAGGATGGCGGCGCGATTGATAAGCTCGCTGTTAAGCGCACAGGTCGCAATGCCCAAACCGCCGCCCTGCGACGCGCCGTTCACAAACACACGCGCAAGATCGATGCCCTCGAGCTCGCGAACGATGCGGCACAGGATGCGAATATCTTGGTGCAAGCGGACATAGTAGAGGTTGGCCGGGTCGCCGTCGATACCGGCGACGATATGCCCGGCAACCGTTGTGCCCTCAAATCCACCAATGTCCTCGGAGGGACCTCCTTGGCCGGGGCAGTCGAGGGCGATGAGTGCCATGCCCATGCCCGCAAACGACGCCTGCTCAAACCAGCTGCGGCTTGCACCCGGATACCCATGGAACTGAAGCACCAATGGCACGGGCTCGTCCGAGACGGGCTTAAGGTACTTGGCATGCAGGCGAGCGCCACACATGCCGGTATACCAGAGGTCGAAAAGCTGGCAGGTCGCGGCATCGTTGACCGATGCCGTCTCGATCGCATAGTCAAGCCCGACGGCGTCGGCCTCGGCCATGCGATCCTTCCAAAAGAGATCGAAATCTGATGGACGGGGCATGGCGCCTCGATATTCACCAAATTGATGTTGTAGCTCCTGAGCACTTGGCATGGCTCGTGAACCCAACCTTTCGAAATCGCAACGGAGGTGCGCCCGGCAAGGGAACCGGGCGCACGGGAGGGAAAGCGAGGCTACTCGCCGAGCTTGGGGTGCAGCAGCGACGGCGCAGCGCCGAGCAGCATCTTGGTGTAGGGGTCCTGGGGGTGCTGGAAGACCTGCTTGGCCTCGCCCTGCTCGACGATCCTGCCGCCATTCATAACGATGATGTCGTCAGAGATATAGCGGACCGTCTGGATGTCATGGCTGATGAACACCATGGCCAGGCCGAGTTCCTTCTTAAGGTCGGTCAGCAGGTTCAGAATCTGCGCGCGGACCGAAACGTCCAGAGCCGAGGTGGGCTCGTCGGCGATGATGGCATCGGGGTTCAGCGAAAGGGCACGGGCAATTGCGACGCGCTGGCGCTGGCCGCCCGAAAGCTGGCCGGGAAGAACCTCGGCAGCGGAGCTGGGCAGACCGGTGAGCTCCAAGAGTTCCTTGACGCGCTTCTCCTGCTCGGCCTCGGTACCCAGGTTGTGGACGCGCATGGGGTCGAGCAGCTGCTCGCGAACGACCATGCGGGGGTTGAGCGCCGTGGCCGGGTTCTGGAACACGACCGAGATGACGCGACCCATGTGGCGACGGTCCTCGGCGGTACGTTTGGTAACGTCCTTGCCCTTAAAGTAGACCTTGCCGCTCGTGGGGGCCTGCAGGCCGCACATGACGTTAGCGGTGGTGGACTTACCGCAACCGGACTCGCCGACGATGCCGATCGTCTGACCGGGCATGAGCTTAATCGTTACACCCTGGACGGCGTGAACCAGGTTGGGGTGCAGAATCGAGCCGGTACGGGTCCTAAAGGTGACGTGGACGTCATCAAGGAAGATGATCGGCTCGACGCCGTTGACTGCGGTCTCGCTCATCTACATCACCTCCGCGTGAGGGGTCAAACCATTTGCGTTGAGCACCTCGTCGGGGAGCTCGGAATAGAAGTGCTCGGTGCCGGGCACGCGCTTGAAGACCGGACGGGTGTCCAGGCCAATACGCGGATGGCTCGAGCGGGGCGCGAAGCGATCGCCCTTGGGGAAATCGCGCGGACTCGGAACGGCGCCGGGCACCTGGTGCAGGCGGCCCGAACCGCTCTCGATGGACAGGACGGAACCCAGAAGGCCGCGGGTGTACTCGTGAATCGGGTTGGTGAGCAGCTCCTTGGTGGGCGCCTGCTCGATAACCTGGCCAGCGTACATAACCGTGATGTTGTGGGCGACCTCGGCGACCAGCGCCAGGTCGTGCGAAACGAAGATCATGGCAAAGCCGAGCTTGGCCTGAAGGTCGTTGAGCAGCTTGATAACCTGCTTCTGGACGGTAACGTCCAGAGCGGTCGTGGGCTCGTCGCAGATGACCAGCTTGGGGTCGCGGGTAAGGGCCATAGCGATCAGGACACGCTGACGCTGGCCGCCGGAAAGCTCGTGCGGATAGCTCTCGAGCGTGCGCTTGGGATCGAGGCCGACGAGCTCCAGGAGCTCCTCGGCGCTGCGGGTTCCGCCGCGCTTGGTGAGCTGCTTCATCTGGGCAGAGATGAGCATGGAGGGGTTGAGCGAGGACAGGGCGTCCTGATAGACCATAGCGATATCGGTACCGCGCAGGCCGAACCACTCCTTCTTGCTCATCTTGAGCAGGTCACGGCCCTCCCAGAGGACCTCGCCGGAAAGGTGCTCGTCCTCATCGGTCAGGCCCATGATGGCCAGCGTGGTGATGGACTTACCGCAACCGGACTCGCCCACCAGGCCCATGGTCTGACCAGGACGGACGTCAAAGTTGACATGGTCGACGACGTTGATATCACCGTGATGCTCAAACTGAATGCAGAAGTCACGGACCGAGAGAATCGGTTCAACAGACTCGTCGGGCACATGGCGATCGTCACGCTTGAGCTCGACATCGCGCAGGGCGCCAAGGCGAGCGGAGAGGGACTGGGCCTGCTCCTTGTAGGCGCGAACGGGGTCGGAGACCAGCCTGTCTCTTATACACATCTGACGCTGCCGACGACTAGTCGAGTGTAGAT
>URIK01000102.1 GCA_900547855.1 uncultured Collinsella sp.
GATCTACACTCGACTAGTCGTCGGCAGCGTCAGATGTGTATAAGAGACAGAGTGTGGGCGATAGCGCGTCTTGCGATCCTCGCCAAACATGCACTTAACAAAGTAGTCGAGCGTGCCCTTAAGATCGCCAAAGGTGATGCCCTCGTCGACGACCAGGCCTTCGATCTGGTTGAACTGCGGCAGGTGGCAGGCATCGGCCGTGTCGGGACGGTAGACGGTGCCCGGGCAGATCATGTAGATGGGCGGCTTCTGCGACTCCATGGTGTGGATCTGCACGCCCGAGGTCTGGGTGCGCAGCAGCACGTCGGACTCGCCGTGAGCGTGAGCCTCGGGATGCGCGACGCTGCCGGGGTTGTTGTCGACCACATAGAACGTGTCGCGAGCCGAGCGGCTCGGGTGATCCATGGGCGCGTTGAGCGCGGTGAAGTTGTAGTAGGAGGTATCGACCATGGGGCCGGACTCGACGGTGTAGCCGATGCCGCAGAAGATGTCCTCGGCCTCCTCGATGATCTGCTTGATCAGGTGCTGGTGACCGATCTGCGGACGGATGCCCGGCAGCGTGATGTCGACGGCCTCGTGCTCGAGTGCGTGCTTGAGGGCGGCGGCCTTCATCTCGGTGGTGCGCTCGTCGAGCATGCCCTCGATCAGCTGGCGCATCTCGTTGGCGCGTTTGCCCATCATGGGACGATCCTCGGGAGCGAGCTTGCCCATCATGCGCATCAGGCCGGTGATACGGCCCTTGCGGCCGAGCAGCTCAACGCGCGCGGCCTCGAGCTTGGCGGCGTCGTCAGCGCTAGTGACGAGCTCCTTGGCCTCTTCCTCGAGTTTGACCAGATCATCAATCAGACTCATGTCTTCCCTTTCGTCTCTCGCACATCCGCGCTCCGGGACGGCTGACGCCGCCCGATGTTGCGGATGCGCGGCCCGGTTCGGTAACAAAAAAACCGCCCTCGGGCATGTACATTGCCCAAGGACGGTTGAATTCCGCGGTACCACCTTGTTTGACACGGCGGATGTCTGGCCCGCCGCGCCCACTCTGTGCCTCTTGTCGCGAGGCTCACGGCTTCCCTACTGGGACTTTGCTGCCACTGGCCGCGTGCCCGTTGAGGTCGCTGCTCGGGAGTGAACGCTTGGCCCTTGCCACCGCAGGAAGGCTTGCAGCCCATGACCTTCCCTCTCTTGCCGGCGACGCGGCGGGCAAAACCCTCTCCGTCAACGCATTGGGCTATAGGATAACACATTTCGCGAGCGCATCGCCGCGTTCCGTTTTGTTCGCGCTGGGTACAAGGCAGGTAGCTGTGCAAACTGGCCGCGCACCCGCCTGCGGCGCTCGGCCTGCGAGATTAAGGATACGGTATGGGAAAGAAACTCGATAAGAAGGCCAAGGCCGCCGTGGCAAAGGCCGCCAAGGGCGTCAAGGCCGCTAAAGTCGACAAGGCCGTCAAAAAGTTCCGCAAACTCGAGGGCAAGCTGTGGACTCGCGAGTACCTGCTCAAGATTGCCGAGTTCGATGGAGCGACGATTGCTCCTGCCAACGGCGCTGCCGCCCGTGCCGACGCCATGGGCACGCTTGCCGGCGAGCATCACAAGCTGCTGACCAGCGAGAAGTCCGTTGAGCTCGTACGCTCGTTAGCGCGCGAGACGGTTGCAGGCGGACACGTAGACGACCCGCAGCTGCTTGACGAGATTCGCGTGCTCGGCCGCGACCAGCGCGAGGCAAGCGTCATCCCCACCGAGGAGGCCGAGGCCTGGACCAGGCTCACCTGCGAGGCCGACGCCGTGTGGCACAAGGCCAAAGCGGCCAACGACTGGGCGAGCTTTGAGCCCTATGTGGATAGAATCGTCGCCCAACTTAAGCATCAGGCCGAACTCATGGACCCCAAGCGCGACCCATACGACGTTTGGCTCGACCAGTACGAGCGCGGCCTTTCTGCCGAGAGCTTCGACGCGTTTTGCGAGGAGGTCAAGGCCACGGTCGTGCCGCTCGTGCACGCCATCGGCGAGCGCGGCCAGCAGCCCGATGCCGACTTTTTGCACGCCCGCGTGCCCGAGGCCGCCCAGCGCGCCATGAGCTTCGACCTGATGAAGCTCGTCGGCCTGAACCTGGACGACACCACGCTTGCCTTTACCGAGCACCCGTTTAGCGAGGGCTTTGCCGTAGGTGACGCGCGCATCGCGACACACATCTACGAGGACGATTGCATCTCCAACGTCTACAGCATCATCCACGAGGCCGGCCACGCCATGTACGAGCTGGGCGTGAACCCCGCCTACGCGCGCACGTGCCTGGAGGGCGGCACCTCCATGGGCATCCACGAGAGCCAGAGCCGCTTTTTCGAGAACACCGTGGGCCGCAGCCGCGCCTTTATGGGACCGCTGCTCGAGGTGCTGCGCCGCCACGCGCCCGAGGTCTACGGCAACGTGGACGAGGACACGCTCTACCGCGCCGTGAACATCGCTCAGCCGTCGCTGATCCGTACCGAGGCCGACGAGCTCACCTACCCGCTGCATATCATGGTGCGTTACGAGATTGAGCGCATGCTGTTTGCCGGCGAGGCCACGGCCAAGGACATCCCCGCGCTTTGGAATCGCTTTATGGACGAGTACCTGGGCATTCCCGTTCCCGACGACACACGCGGCTGCCTGCAAGATACGCACTGGAGCGGCGGCTCGTTTGGCTACTTCCCCACGTATGCGCTGGGTAGCGCCTACGATGCCATGTTTGTGCCGGCCATGTGCCGCGACGGCGTCGACCTCAATGGCGCCTGTGCGAGCGGCGATCTGGCGCCTGTCCGCGCCTGGCTGGGCGAGCACATTTGGCAGTGGGGCCGCGCCAAGGACGCGCCGGAGCTCATCAAGGGCGCGTGCGGCATGGCATTCGATGCCCGCTACTACTGCAGCTACCTGCAGGACAAGTTCACCACGCTCTACGAGCTGTAAAGCTTAGGCAACACGCCAACGCAAAGGGGGCGCCGCAGAATCTATCCGCGGCGCCCCCTTTTTTCATCTAAGCCAGAGACCCGGCACTTGGGGCCGTTTGCAGCGTCGAGTAGTTACGCGGTTTGGTAAAACCGCGTAACTACAGAGCTTCCAGCGCATTGGCGATGCGCTTCATGGCGGTGTCGGCGGCGGCTTGGTCGGGGGCTTTGGCCAAAACGCGAATCACCGACTCGGTTCCGCTCTTGCGCACCAGTACGCGGCCCTCACCCGCCAGCGATGCCTCGGCCTCGGCGATGGCGGCCTGCACGCCCATGTTGCCCAGCGCGGCGTCTTTATCCGCCACGCGCACGGCAACCTGCGCCTGCGGCAGCAGCTTGCACGGAGCCGTGAGCTGCGAGAGCGTCTCGCGCTCGGCGCGAATCACTTCCATCACACGCAGCGAGGTCATAATGCCGTCGCCCGTGCGCTCGATATCGCCAAAGATCGTGTGGCCCGTCTGCTCTCCGCCCAGGCTGTAGCCGCCCTCGCGCATCTTTGTATACACGTGACGGTCGCCCACGCCGCTGGTCACGGCGCTCAGACCGGCAAGCTCCAGCGACCTGATCAGGCCAAAGTTGCTGGCGATTGTCGGCACCACGGTACCGCCCGAAAGGCGACCGTGCTTGTTCAGGTACACGCCGCACACGTACAGAATCTGGTCGCCATCGACCACGCGGCCGCGCTCGTCCACGGCCAAGCAGCGGTCGGCATCGCCGTCGTAGGCAAAGCCCACGTCCAGGCCCTGCTCCACCACGTGGCGCTGCAGGCGCTCCATATGCGTGGAGCCGCAATCGACGTTGATGTTAAAGCCGTCGGGCGCGGCGTTGATCACGCGCACGTCGGCGCCCAGCGCGTCGAACACCGGCTTGGCCACCGAGGACGCCGAGCCGTTGGCGCAGTCGAGACCGATCTTGACGCCCTGTAGCGAAAAGTTCGAACTCGCAATGAGCGAGGCGATATAGCGGTTGCGACCCTGCATGTAGTCCACCGTGGCACCGATGTGGTTGCCCGTTGCCAGCGGCACCTCTCTCTTGCCATCGATGTAGTCCTCGATGAGCTCCAGCACGTCCTCGTCCATCTTAAAGCCATCGCTATTGACGAGCTTAATGCCGTTATCGCAAAACGGGTTGTGGCTCGCGCTGATCATGATGCCGCAATCGAAGCAGCCCTCCACGGTCTGATGCGCCACGCCCGGCGTCGGGATCACGTGCAGCATGTAGGCGTCCGCGCCGCTCGCGACCAAGCCGCTCACCAGCGCCGCCTCGAACATATAGCTCGAGCGACGCGTGTCCTTGCCCACGATCACGCGTGCCTTGGTCCCGCGGTTGGCACCGTAATACCAGCCCACAAAGCGGCCGATCTTATAAGCGTGCTCTACCGTCAGCCCAACGTTGGCCTCACCGCGAAAGCCATCGGTGCCAAAGTACTTCATGCGCTCTCCTTACAAAATAGGGGCGAACAGATTGCCTGTCCGCCCCAAAATGGTACTCGATTATCTGCGCTACCAGAAAAACCCTACGCCGACGCGCTGTCGCGAGCCGCCTGGCATGTAGGAGTCTGACGCAGCGTAAGCGGCTTGTCCCCCGTCTCGGCCGACGTGGTCAGCGTATACGTGATCGTCGTCGTCTCACCAGCATGCAGGTCAACGGTGCCCGAATAGAAGGGGATTCCATGCCACGTGGCGGCGCCAAGACCAAACTGGGTGCCCTCAACCGTAAGGTCACTGATGTTGCCGCCCGTCGGGGCAAACACTGAGACATTCAGGCGTTCGTCGTCACGCGCGGCACCGGGTGCGCTCGCCGCAACGTAGTCGGGCAGCTTGCCAGCCTCCTCCTGCGTCATGATGTTCGTCAGGGTAACGGTGATGCGATAGGAGCACGTGCCGTCGCCGTTCTTCACGCCCTGGCCAATCTGCGTGTCGGCGTTCAGATACCAGTCGAGCTTGGAGAAGCTCAGGTTGTTAAAGTAAACGCCGGCAACGGGATCGGCACTCGGATCATCCGGATCGGGCAGCGAAGCGTCAATGCCTGTCTCCTTGATGGCATTCTGCTCATCATCGTTTCTCATCCAAGCAATCAGACGGCCCTCTTCGGCACCGCGCTCAACAACGCTGACAAGCTTCGTAACATCGACATCGCCGATACCGCCAAGGATCTTGTCGAAGGCAGCGCTGGCGACGGATGCAAAGATGCCGTCCGACTCCTCGACCGGATAGTTCCAGTACACATCGTGCATGAGGACCTTTGCGGCGTTGGTGCCGTCGACGACCGTTCCGTCGGGCAGTGACACGTTACCGACCAGGCCCAGCAGATACTGCAGGAACACCGGGTCGATACCCACGACGCCGTCAACGTCCTGGCCATACTGGGACTTCCACAGCGCGGCAACACGCTGCGAGTTGCGGGGCCAATCGGGCGAATACGCGTTACCAGAGTTGTACAGGTTGCTGTGGTCACCAAACAGTGCCTCGTCCTCTTCGTCGACGCTCTCAACCGCCTCGTCTTTGCTGCGCGCAATACATGGAACAAAGTCACCGATCGACATCTGGCCGTCGGTGACTGAAATCAAACCTTGCGAACCACCAAAACCGCCGCAAGCACGAATCTCGACGTTGTTCATGGCATACACAAGATAGTTGCGCGTCTGGCCGTTGGCGCCGAGCATCTGGGGTAGAACGGGGGCGACTTTCTCCGCCGCGTCGACCGCACCGTTCAGGGTGGCAAAGCCGTCCTTTGCCTTATCGACCAGCTCGGTCACCTGGGCGATATGCGTATCGCCAATACTCTGCACCTTTTTGTTGGCGCTCTTGAACGCCTTCGAGCTATCGGAGAGCGAATCGGCGACCGCCTGCAGCGCGGACACGTTGATTGTCCCGTCCTGGAACAGCTTGCCGGGCGTTGCCTGAGCGAGATTATCGGCCATGGGGACCAGCGCGCCGCTCGAAACATCGGACAGAGCGTCGACCATGGTACGGGCGGCATTAATGTCGCCGCCGTACACCGGAATGAACGAGGCCATCGTCCACACCGGGCTCGAGGTCTCCTTCTTCATGCTGCTGCAGAGCTCGTCGATCTTTTTCGCATCGTCGGGCAGGGTCGAAAAATCGCCCGACGTGACCTTGTCCTTAAGGCCACCGACGATCTCGACAGCTTCCTTTGCCTGGCTCTTCACGGTTTTTGCCGAGTTAAACAGCATGAAGCCACTCACGCCAAAAGCGACAAGAATCACCACGACGATGGCAGCGACAACGGCTGCAACGCGGCGGTTCTTGCGCTCGCCCTTGCGATGACGATGGCGAACCAGGCCGTTCGAGGTCGAGCTCGACGAGGAATCGCTGCCGTAGTTCAAGCCAAAATCGTAATAATCTTCTTTAGAGCCCGAGCCCTTAAACTCGGCACCGTCGTCATCGAGACGGGCAAACGTGCCGGTTTCGGAAGCGCCCGTATAGATAGTGCCTAGGTTACCCGTAAGCCCTGCGTCTCCAGCAGCTGTCTCTTATACACATCTCCGAGCCCACGAGACGCTCATGAATCTC
>URIK01000103.1 GCA_900547855.1 uncultured Collinsella sp.
CGAGATTCATGAGCGTCTCGTGGGCTCGGAGATGTGTATAAGAGACAGGTCGAGCGCGCTTGGCCGTACATGCTCGCATGGTCCGACCTGGGGTTGAGCGGCAAGGAACGCATGACGGTCGATGCGCTGGCGCGCGCTGAGGTGCGTCGTTTTGCCGACGAGGATACAAGCGAACGCATGCGTGGTGAGATGATGGGCATACTGGGTGACCTGTTGGGTATTTCGCCCGAGCAGATGGAGGAGCTGCGCTCCGAGGACGGCCAGCGTCGCTTGCATGAGGGCATGAAGAAGTTTGAGGGCGAGGTCCAGGACGCCATCGATAAGATGATGGGCGGTCAGGGCGGCCCGCAGGGCGGGTCCCAGGGCGGACCGATGCCGCACCCGCCGGTTGATCCGAGGCAG
Organism: uncultured Collinsella sp.; assembly: GCA_900547855.1. Classification (GTDB taxonomy): domain Bacteria; phylum Actinomycetota; class Coriobacteriia; order Coriobacteriales; family Coriobacteriaceae; genus Collinsella. Next base: position 403 of record URIK01000103.1, read on the forward strand.
TTCCCCTTTTTCTCGCAGAACTAACTATGGGATAGGATTCGCTTCCAACCCTGACACTTCAACTAAGCATCTTGGCCCCGTTGTGTTATTCTAGAACAGACGTTCGTGAATGATGCGCGGGGCCTTATCTTGCGCTGTGCTTGTGGCGAGGGGAGGTTGGCTTGGTTATCTTGGGCATCGACCCCGGTTTGGCCCATACGGGTTGGGGGATTATCGAGGAGCGGCGCGGCGAGGTTCGCTGCCGTGCCTATGGCTGCATCGAGACCAGTGCCGGAAGTCCGCTCGCGGTGCGCCTGTCGCATATCGCCCGTGACCTTAAGGATGTCGTCGAGCGTTATCGACCCGACACGGCTGCTGTCGAGAGTATCTACTTTGGCGCCAACGTTCGTTCGGCCATCCCTACGGCGCATGCCCGCGGTGCTGCACTCGTAGCGCTTTCGGAATGCGCGCTCGAGATTGGCGAGTACACGCCCATGCAGATCAAACAGGCTGTGGTGGGCACCGGCGCCGCGGACAAGCGGCAGGTCGCCTATATGGTACGCACGCTCACACAGCTCGACCACGACCCGCATCCCGACCATGCCGCCGATGCCCTGGCCTGCGCCATCTGCCACGTAAACCTCAGCCGCACCCGCGCCCTTACCGGTGGCGAGTTCTATCAACAGAGAGGAACCGGATACTGATGATTTCCCAGCTCCACGGAACGCTTGTCGAGGCCACGATGAGCTCTGCTGTCGTCGATGTGTCGGGCGTTGGCTTTGAGCTCGGTATTTCGGGCAGCACTGCGGCCACGTTGCCGACGCCCGGGGGCGAGGTCCGCCTCTACACGCGTATGCAGGTGCGCGAGGACGCCATGACACTTTTCGGTTTTTCCTCTAAGGATGAGCGCACGATGTTCGATCGGCTCGTGTCCGTTTCGGGCGTTGGCCCGCGCCTGGCGCTTGCCGTGCTTTCCACCTATACCGTGGGGCAGCTGTATTCGCTGGTGATGGCCGAGGACGACAAGGGCATGGCCAAGGTACCCGGTGTGGGCAAAAAGACAGCTCAGCGCCTGATCCTGGAACTCAAGAGCACCTTTGCCAAGGATAAGGGCTTTGTGCCGGTCGACGTGATTCCCGGCCAGGTTGCGATGCCGGTTCCCGCCGCCGCTCCTTCGGCGATCGATGACGCCCGTGCGGCGCTCCTTTCCATGGGCTTTAGCCCGCAGGAGACCGATGTTGCCCTGAGCGGGTATGATGGGCAGAATATGCGTGTCGAGGATCTGCTCGGCGCGGCGCTTAAGCGACTTGGAATGGATGCGTGATGTGGGAAGCCGATGACTCTCAGGACCTGTGGGCGACGCCCGGCAACTCGCCGGCGGCATCCATGGCGCACGGCGAGCGCATGGTGGGCTCGGAGCTGACGGCCGAGGACCTCGATGTCGACCGCACTTTGCGCCCCCAGCGCCTGGACGACTACTGCGGCCAGGAGCACATCAAGCAGAGCCTGCGCGTGTTGATCGAAGCGGCGCAGAGCCGTGGCGAGACGCTCGACCACGTGATTTTCTCGGGTCCTCCGGGCCTGGGCAAGACCACGCTGGCCACCGTTATCGCCAACGAGCTGGGCGCTCAGATCAAGACCACGAGTGGCCCTGCCATCGCGCGCACGGGCGACCTGGCGGCCATCCTTACTAACTTGCAGCCGGGTGATGTGCTGTTTATCGACGAGATCCACCGCCTCAACCGTTCGGTCGAGGAGGTCCTGTACCCCGCGATGGAGGACTTTGCGCTCGATATCGTGATTGGCAAGGGTCCGGCGGCGCGCTCGATTCGCCTGGATATTCCTAAGTTTACGCTGGTAGCGGCAACGACCCGCTCAGGCATGTTGACCGGCCCGTTGCGCGACCGCTTTGGCATTTCGTATCGCCTGGATTACTACACGGTCGAGGAGCTCGCGCAGATTGTGACGCGCTCGGCGACTATCCTGGGCGTGACGATCGACCATCCCAGTGCACTCGAGATCGGCTCGCGTTCGCGCGGCACGCCACGTCTTGCCAACCGCCTGCTCAAGCGCGTGCGCGACTATGCGCAGGTGCGCGGCAACGGTCCCATTGAGCTCGATATCTGTCGCCAGGCGCTTGAGTTCTTCGAGATCGACGAACTCGGTCTGGACTGGATGGATATTCGCATTTTGGAGACGCTCGCCAAGACGTTCTCCGGCCGTGCCGTGGGACTTACGACCCTTGCCAGCGCGGTGGGCGAGGACCCGGGCACGCTCGAGGATGTCTATGAGCCCTATTTGCTGCAGTGCGGGTTGATGATTCGTACGCCGCAGGGTCGTCAGGCAACGCTTCGCACCTTTGAGCACCTGGGGATTGAACCTACCGTTTAGGGCGCTTTGTTTTGGCTGGTCTGTAGGCTATCACTGAGCATTGGATAAACATATCGCCATTCATCGGTTACGGGTGTTTTACTATTGCGCGCCCGTGCTATGCTGAATTGGTCTTTTTCTCATTCGGTAACGAAAGGACCGCCCATGCCTACTGACATCGAAATCGCACGTTCCGTCACGCCGCTGCCCATTACCGAGGTGGCTAAGAACGCCGGCGTCGACGTAAAGCACCTGATTCCGTACGGCTTCGACAAGGCTAAGGTTGACTATTCACTGCTCAACGAGCCGACCGATCACCAGGCCAAGCTCGTCCTCGTGACCGCTATCAACCCAACGCCTGCGGGCGAGGGCAAGACCACCACGACCATCGGTCTGGCCGATGGCCTGCGTCGTCGCGGCGTCAAGAGTGCCGTGGCCCTGCGCGAGCCTTCGCTCGGCCCCGTCTTTGGCGTTAAGGGCGGTGCTGCCGGCGGCGGCTGGGCTCAGGTCATCCCCATGGAGGATATCAACCTGCACTTTACCGGTGACTTCCATGCCATCGGTGCTGCCAACAACCTGCTGGCCGCCATGCTCGACAACCACATCCAGCAGGGCAATCAGCTCGGTATTGACGTTAAGCGCATCACTTGGAAGCGCGTCGTCGATATGAACGACCGTCAGCTGCGCCACGTCATCGACGGCATTGGCGGTAAGGCCCAGGGCGTGCCGCGCGAGGACGGCTTCGATATCACCGTTGCCTCCGAGGTCATGGCAATCCTGTGCCTGTCCACGAGCATCAACGATCTCAAGGAGCGCTTGGGCGAGATCGTCGTCGGCTACAGCTATGCCGGCGAGCCCGTCCGCGCCCGCGACCTCAAGGCTCAGGGCGCTATGGCTGCGCTGCTTAAGGATGCGCTCAAGCCCAACTTGGTGCAAACACTCGAGGGCACGCCCGCGTTTGTCCACGGCGGCCCCTTCGCCAACATTGCCCACGGCTGCAACTCTATCATGGCCACGCGTATGGCGATGCGCTTTGGCGATGTCGCCATTACCGAGGCCGGCTTCGGTGCCGATCTGGGTGCCGAGAAGTTCCTCGACATTAAGTGCCGCATGACGGGCGTTCGCCCCAGCGCCGTCGTGGTCGTCGCGACCGCTCGTGCGCTGAAGTACAACGGTGGCGTCGCCAAGGCCGACCTCAACGAGGAGAACCTCGAGGCACTCAAGGCTGGCATGCCCAACTTGCTGCGTCATGTCGACAACATCCAGAACGTTTATGGTCTGCCCTGCGTGGTCGCCATCAACCGCTTCCCGACGGACACCGAGGCTGAGCTTGCACTCATCGAGTCCGAGTGCCAGAAGCTCGGCGTCAACGTTAAGCTTTCCGAGGTCTGGGCCAAGGGCGGCGAGGGCGCGCTCGAGCTGGCCGATGAGGTCATGCGTCTGATTGAGCAGCCGAGCGAGCTCAAGTTTGCCTATGAGGACGGCGCTGATGCCGCTGATGCCCTCGAGGCCGTTGCCACCAAGGTCTACCGCGCCGACGGCGTTGACTTTACGCCGGCCGCCAAGCGCCAGCTCGCCGAGCTGCGCGAGAACGGCTTTGGCAACCTGCCGGTGTGCGTCGCCAAGACGCAGTACAGCTTTAGCGACAACGCCAAGGTCCTGGGCGCTCCCGAGAACTTCCGCATCACCGTGCGTGAGCTCAAGGTTTCTGCCGGCGCCCACTTTGTGGTCGCGCTGACCGGCAGCGTTCTGACCATGCCGGGCCTGCCCAAGGTGCCCGCGGCCGAAAACATCGACGTCGACAACGACGGCAACATCACCGGCCTGTTCTAAGCCTGCTGTCCATAGCTGCTAGCCCGCCCCGCCGCGCCCACAAGGCACGGCGGGGCTTTTTGATCCTTAGGCCCGCGCATGTCTTGTAGATACCGACGGACTCTGCCCGTCATAGGCTTTTGCGCGGGTAGAATGCATGGATAACTTGAGGCTCACGCGCGACGGAAAGGAATCGTTGCATGGATCAGGACAAGACAACCGTGATGGGCGGCTACGGTTCCGCGCAGGCTGGCGATAGCGCCGATGCGACCCGCGTTGTTCCCAACCCCGGTTATACCGACCCCGCCGCGACGCAGCCTTCTGCCGAGCCCACCCGGGTTATGGGCTATGGCGACACGGCGCAGGATTCTTACGCTGCATCTTCGCAAGGCCCCTATGGCAACGCAGCTCCGGATCCGTTTGATTACGCGCCGCAGGATTCTTATGCCGCCTCGACGCCGAATCCCTATGATGACCTGCCGCAGAATCCCATTCCGCAGCCTCAGCAGACGACGTATTTGCCTCGCACGGCTCAGCCTCGTTACGAGTCGCGCGAGCCGTATCGCGAGTACCCCAAGTCGATTCCGCAATATGGCGAGGACGAGGAGAAGAGGCCGTCGCGTTCGTCGAGCGTGATCAAGAAGATCCTCATCGTGCTGGCGATCTTCTTTGCGCTGTCGGTTGTGTTTGCCATCGTGTCGGGCATGCTCAACAAGCGGGGGAGCTCAACGGCCGATACCGCTGCCGAGCAAACCGAGTCCGCCTCGTCTAGCACCGTCGATTTGAGCGATATCCCGGGGCAGTACTGGTCCAACGCCAAGAAGCTTCTCAAGTCGCGCGGCGCCGATCTTTCGAATGCCGTGGTCCTGACCGATGATGGCTCAACGCCCGTCGTCGATGCCAACTGGGTCGTTACTTCTGCCTACTATAACGACAACGGCAACCTCGAAATTCAACTCACGCACAAGAACAGCTCGGGCAACTCGTCCGACGGCCAAAGCGGTACCGACAGCTCGAGCTCCAATACGCTGGAGGACTTGAGCAACAAGGCACAGGAGTTGGGAGACAAGGCGCAAGAGCTGGGCGATACGGCCCAGAACCTGGGCGACACCGCGCAGAACTTGGGCGACATGGCGACGGATGCCTGGAACGCCCTGCAAAACGGCATCTCGGGCGCGCAGGGAAACTAGCGGACGAGCGGAGCGGGGCTACAGCTGCTCTGCTGGACGGTCGGGCGAGCTAAAGCCCGAATCAAACGTGACGACGCATGAGACGTCGGGCCGGCGCTCGTGCACGATGCGCGTGACGAGCTCCAGCAGATCCTCGTCGGATATGTCAAAGCCGTCGGGACGCACAAGGTCAAACGAAACGAACCCGTCGTGCTCGTGCAGGTCGTGGATGGAGAGCGCGGGATCGATCTGCATGACGCCGCGCTTGACCCAGCCGCGCAGGTCGTCGCCGGTTGTCGCGATGGGGTCGCAGTGCAGCGTGATATCGATGCCCATCTGGCGCTTGATGTCGTGCTCGATGGTGTCCAGAATCTCGTGGTGCTCAAATGCGTCGCCCTCGCCGGGCATCTCCACGTGGGCGCTGGCAAACTGACGACCGGGGCCGTAGTCGTGCACCATCAGGTCGTGTGTGCCCAAAACCTGCGGATAGGACATGATCTTGTCGCGGATTGCCTGGACGAGCTTGGGGTCGGGCGCTTGCCCCAGCAACGGGCTGATGGCGTCGCGCACTAGGCCCATGCCGCTGATGCAGATGAAGATGCCCACACCCAGGCCTGCCCAGCCGTCGAGGTCAAAGCCTGTCGTCTGCGAAATAAGCGCCGCCACCAAGACCCTGTCTCTTATACACATCTGACGCTGCCGACGACTAGTCGAGTGTA
>URIK01000104.1 GCA_900547855.1 uncultured Collinsella sp.
CAGCGTCAGATGTGTATAAGAGACAGCTGTGGGCAATAAGGTCGAGCAAATCTTGGACCCCAAGCCCGAGGAACAGCTCACCAAGGCCGAGGCTATCGCCGAGGTCGTGAAGCAGCCCGCTCGCGGCTCCAACCGCAAGCCGCAAAAGCGCGGCAAGAGCGCCAGTAACGGCATTATCGTCAAGGGCGAGAGCAACAGCGGCCTGCTGGTCCGTCTGGCTCATTGCTGCAACCCCGTGACGGGCGACGACATCGTCGGCTTCATCACGCGCGGTCGCGGCGTTTCGGTGCATCGCGCCAACTGCCCTAACGTCAAGGGTCTCATGGAACATCCCGAGCGCATGATCGATGTGGAGTGGGACGGCGCTGCCGACACCCTCTTCCAGGTCGAGATCGTGGTCGAGTGCTTGGACCGTATGGGCCTGCTCAAGGATGTCACCATTGCCATTGGCGATGCGGGCGGTAATATCCTTTCTGCCGCCACGTCGACCAACCGCGAGGGTATTGCAACCCTGCGCTTTATGGTCGAGATCTCGGACGCGAGCGGTCTGGATCCGCTGCTGGCTTCCATCAGCAGTGTCGATTCGGTCTACGACGCTCGCCGTCTTATGCCCGGCGAAGGCGGAGCTCAGCTCAAGCGCCGTGTGTAGGTGCGAGAGCCTCTCAGCATCATAGATATTGGTTACGTTCGAGGCATCGTTTGGTGCCTCGAACGTATTTTAGAAGGAGGGTATGCGCATGGGCGATATGACTTTGGACCTGACACCCCGAGGTGCAGCTTCGATTGAGGCACTCGTCAACGGCCCGATTCAGACCAACAGTTACGCCGTGATTTCGAATGACGAGTGCTTAATCGTCGATCCGGCGTGGGAGGGCGAGCGTCTTGTGGAGCATATCCGCACCGCGCATCCCGAAGTTCGCGTACTCGGCTCTGTCTGCACGCACGGTCATGCCGACCATGTTGGCGGGGTCGCCGGGGTTCGAGCTGTCGTTGGCGACAGCGCACTATATGAGTTGTGCGCTAAGGACGTGACGGTGCCTCGCGCAAATATCGAGGAGCAGCGCGCCATGTGGGGTATTGAGACGCCCGATCCGGGCGAGCCGACGCGGCTGCTTGCCGAGGGCGATACGATTGAATTGGGCGATATCTGCTTGCAGGTGATCGAGACGCCGGGGCATACGCCGGGCGGCATCGTCCTGTTCGCCGCGACCGAGCAGGGGAACATCGCCTTTGTGGGCGACACGCTTTTCCCGGGCAGCCACGGTCGTACCGATCTTTCCGGCGGTGACGAGGCGGCGATTATGCGCTCGCTCTCCAAACTTGCCAAGACGCTTCCGCCCGATACCGTTTGCTTGACGGGCCATGGCGATTCGACCACGATGGCGCGCGAACTTATGCAGAATCCGTTTATGCAGATGTAGGCTCGAAGCCGTCTTTCGAATCACGAAGACCGCTCAATCGTCAAGCTATTTTCCCCAGTGGGTCGATTCTGTGGGGCAAACGGTCAAAATTTGTCCAATCGGATGGTATTCGTGAACAAACGAACGTTTATGCTCGGGTATGTCGTGGTAAAATCTCAGGCGTTATCGGAGCAACCTTACAGGAGGTTTCTTTTATGCTCGTCAACGCAGCAGACATGCTCAAGAAGGCCGAGGCCGGCAAGTACGCTCTCGGTGCCTTCAACACCAACAACCTCGAGTGGACCCTGGCTATTCTCCAGGCCGCCGAGGAGGCCAAGTCTCCGCTGATCCTTCAGTGCACCGCTGGTGCCGCTAAGTGGATGGGCGGTTTCAAGGTCTGCGCCGACATGGTCAAGGCTGCCGTCGAGGCCACGGGCGTTACCGTCCCCGTCGCCCTTCACCTCGATCACGGTTCTTACGAGGACTGCTTCAAGTGCATCGAGGCCGGCTTCACGTCCATCATGTATGACGGCTCTCACGAGGAGACCTTCCAGCTTAACCTCGACCGCACCAAGGAACTCGTTGAGCTTGCCCACTCCAAGGGCATGTCCATCGAGGCCGAGGTCGGCGGCATCGGCGGCACCGAGGACGGCGTGACCTCCAACGGCGAGCTCGCTGACCCCGCTGAGTGCAAGCAGATTGCTGACCTGGGCGTCGACTTCCTCGCCTGCGGTATCGGCAACATCCACGGCGTGTATCCCGCCGACTGGGCTGGCCTTTCCTTCGAGCGTCTGGGCGAGATCAAGGCCGAGACCGGCGACCTGCCCCTCGTTCTGCACGGTGGCACCGGCATCCCCGAGGATCAGATCAAGAAGGCCATCTCCCTGGGTATCTCCAAGATCAACGTCAACACCGACCTGCAGCTCGTCTTCGCCAAGGGCGTTCGCGAGTACATCGAGGCTGGCAAGGATCAGCAGGGCAAGGGCTTTGACCCCCGCAAGCTCCTCAAGCCTGGTCGCGACAACATCGTTGCCCGCACCAAGGAGCTCATGGAGGAGTTTGGCTCCGTCAACAAGGCGTAAGTAGCGGTTTAACTTCCCGCCGGAGGCCCCGTTCACCCTACGCTTTTCCCTTGCGCTCACCTGGCTTTGCCAGAAGTCGCGCAATGGGAAAAGCTTCGGGTGAACGGGGCCTCCTTCGTTAACTCGCTACAGGGTTACTGGGCTGAATTAAAATGGTCGCTGGCTTTGCCAGAAGTCGCGCCAAGGAAACAGTTCCGGGAGACGGGGCTTCCTTCGTTTAACGCCGCAGGGTTACGAGTCTGAATTAAGGTGGCTACTGGCTTCGCTAGAAGTCGCGCGACGGAATCAGCTCCGGGTGAACGGGGCCTCCTTTGTTAACTCGCTACAGGGTTACTGGGCTGAATTCATTTTTAGAGGTACCGTTTATCGGTGTTGAGGGTTCCTTTATTGGGGCTTTCTTTTTTATCTCGCTACAATGGGCTTCGAGAGTTCTAATGACTTGGAGTTTGGTATGGCTGTTATTAATGTGCTGCCTTCGGATGGGAAGGTTATTGACGAGGGTCCTGTTGGTTGCTCTATTGATGTTTGCAATGATGACTTCCGTTTTCTAGATGTTGGCTTGCCACCCGAGATTCTGCGTTTAAAGGACGCGGGGTATCTTTCGCAGGCTATTGAGGCTTGCGACCGCCTACTTGCCCAAAATCCCGATCCCTCGCTTGCCGCCTGCGTTCGTGCCGAGCGGTATCGCATGCTTGAGACGCCGCTTCATTTTTCGGTGTCGCGCGATCGAGCTATTGCGATGATTCGCGAGGAGTGGCCTGAGTTTACCGAGGAGCAGTTTAACGATCTGATTGACCGTAAGCGTATTGACTGGCGCTTTATCGACGGCGAGCTGTTCGTTCTCGACAACTTCCTCGATTCGCTTCGCGTATATCCCAAAGAGGTTCCCGGCATGCGTCCCGATCCTACGGACGGAATTGCACTGCGCAACGAAATGCTCAAGGAGATGGGGTCGCAAAACGGATTGGCTCGCGTCATTACGCTTAAAGCATCTGTGTCTGTCCCCGGCGCTCTAGAGGGGGAGACCGTTCGCGCTTGGCTTCCCGTTGCCGCCACCTGCCACCAGCAGTCTCGTGTCGAGATTCTCGACATGACGCCGGAGGGTGCTGTTGCTCCCGCGAACGCTTCGGCGCGTACCGCCTCGTGGTCTTCTTCGAGTGAACGCTCATTCTCGGTGACCTATCGTTATCACATCGATGCTGCTTATTGTGATGTCTACGGTGGCACACTTCCGGTTCATCCGCGTATGGACGCGCCTCTGCCCGAGGATATTTCCGAGGACCGTCCGCACATTGCATTCACACCGTATCTGCAGCAGCTGACGGCCGGTGTTGTTGACGGACTCGAGGATCCGCTCGATCGCGCCCGTGCTATCTATGATTACCTGACGCAGTATATTGACTATCGCTATCAGCCGCCGTACTTGCTTTTGGGATCTATTGCCGATGACTGTGCGCATTCGCTCCGCGGCGATTGCGGCGTTATGGCGCTCACGTTTATCACCATGTGCCGTATCGCGGGCGTGCCTGCCCGTTGGCAGAGCGGCCTGTATGTTGCGCCCGATTCGGTGGGGTCGCACGACTGGGCAGAGTTCTATACGCCGCAGACCGGTTGGCTCAACGCCGACGTGTCATTTGGATCTTCTGCTCGCAGGATGGGGGAGGAGTGGCGCCGCCGTCACTACTTTGGCAATCTCGACCCGTGGCGTATGGTGGCCAACAATCGATTCCAGGCAGAGTTTGAGCCCTCTTTCGACGGCATGCGCGAGGACCCTTACGATAACCAGATGGGTGAGGCTTCGGTCGACGGTCGCGGATGCCGTCAGCGCGAGATGCTCCGCACGGTCGAACTCATCGAAATGCTCGAAGTTCCATTTTCGGACTAATCAACAGAAAGCTGTGATAAACTAACTCACGCATTGCGTGCCCGAGTGGCGGAATTGGCAGACGCAGTGGACTCAAAATCCACCGTTGGCAACAACGTGCGAGTTCGAGTCTCGCCTCGGGCACCATACATGCAAGTGAGCGTTCAAGGGGGGTTGCGGCCCCCCCCCTTTTTCGTGCCGAACTCGCGTGAGCGCGCGAAGCGTTAAGCAAACAGGCCTGTGGCCTGTCTGTAGCGGAGCGTGGCGAGGGCGCCACGCGCCCGAAGCCCGGGGCTTCGCGAAGCGAAGGCCCTTCGAGTCTCGCCTCGGGCACCATACATGCAAGCGAGCGTTCAAGGGGGTCAAGGCCCCTTTTTCGTGTACGTAATGTGATAACGCGCTGTACGTGTTATTATTCGCAAGGCGTTGTTCCCGCAATGCCCTAAAGAGGAACCCGAGGGTTCCCACCTTTTGGCGCCAATGAGCAGCTGACTGGTCATACAACTTAGATTTCCTTCCTCAAATCGAGGATGTCTATGTGTACGACCTGGTTGCTGAGAAGCGCCGGGTTATTTTTTTATGAATGGAGGTAGGGAAAATAGCTAAGTCTGATGACACCCGCATCAACGACGAGATTACTGCATCTTCGTGCCGTTTGATTGGCGTCGATGGCTCTCAGCTCGGCCTGTTCGCCATCCGCGATGCCCAGCGCGTCGCCGACGATCAGGGTCTCGACCTGGTCGAGATCGCTCCCAACGCGGAGCCGCCGGTCTGCAAGGTCATGGACTACGGTAAGTTCAAGTACCAGCAGGCCATGAAGGCCAAGGCTGCTCGTAAGAACCAGTCCAAGGTCGAGGTCAAGGAAATGAAGTTCCGACCCAAGATCGACGTTGGCGACTACGAGACCAAGAAGGGCCACGTTCTGCGTTTCCTCAAGAAGGGCGCACGCGTTAAGATCACCATCATGTTCCGCGGCCGTGAGATGGCTCACCCGGAGCAGGGCCTTAACGTTCTCGAGCGCCTCGCCGAGGATCTCAAGCCTTACGCTACGGTCGAGTCCAAGCCTAAGATGGAAGGCCGTAACATGCTTATGCTGCTCGCCCCGATTAAGGGCGCCTTCGATGAGGATAAAGCGGCAAGCGATACCAAGTAACTAGTGTTCTGTAACCGATTAAGGAGTATTTCATGCCTAAGATGAAGTCCCACAGCGGCACCAAGAAGCGTTTCCGCAAGACTGGTACCGGCAAGCTTATGCGCGCCAAGGCTTTCAAGAGCCACATCCTGAGCAAGAAGTCCACCAAGCGTAAGCGTGGCTTCCGTCAGGAGACCGAGATCGCCGCTGCCGACCGCAAGGTCATCAAGTCGCGTCTCGCCTAAGTTCGTTTTCCCGTTTTTCGTTTTACCGTCTAGGAGTTGATAGAACATGGCACGTATTAAGCGCGCTGTTGCCGCCAAGAAGAAGCGCCGTACCGTTATGCACCGTGCGAAGGGTTACTACGGTGCCGCTTCGCGTACTTACAAGCATGCTAAAGAGCAGGTCCAGCACTCCCTGCAGTATCAGTATCGTGATCGCCGCAACAAGAAGCGCGAGATCCGTTCTCTCTGGATCACTCGTATCAACGCTGCTGCTCGTCTGAACGACATCTCTTACTCTCAGTTCATGCACGGCCTGAAGGTTGCCGGCATCGAGCTCGACCGCAAGGTCCTGGCTCAGATGGCTTACGAGGACATCGAGTCCTTCAACGAGCTGGCTACCATTGCCAAGAAGGCTCTCGAGGCCTAATAGATTCTCTTGAATCGCTAGGGGAGTGTCGCGTTGTGCGCGGCGCTCCCCTTTTTTATCGAAAGCGCTGGTTTACATTGCTAAAAGCGCGGGTAGATAAACACTTACAGGTGACCGATCTTTATATATCTCTTAACCGAAGGGTCATCATCTGATACGTGCAGTATTTCTGCACCAGCCTTTCTATGACTTATATAGGAAGCGATGTATTGTGTAGGACTTGTGAAGAGTGGAATTCCCGCCCCCGGGGCCCCTCCGGTCTGGCAATATATCTCCTTGCCGCGCGGCCCGGTGGAACCG
>URIK01000105.1 GCA_900547855.1 uncultured Collinsella sp.
CTTGTCTCAAATGCGACCCGCTCGCTGTCGTTGCCAAAACATCGGCGTTGCCGGAGTAGTCGTTGGGGACGTTCTTGTTTGGCTAGTTTTTTTAGAACGTCCCCAACGACTAACCCTTACGACAGTTCGTCGGCTACCTGGTGCTCGTAGAAGGCTTCTACTACGGCGTTGAAGTCGCGGGCGAAGTCTTCCATGGTTCCGCGCCAGGTGGCTCGGCTGGGCTTGCCCTGGCCCACATAGGCGGTTTGGATGCCGCAATCGGGGGACGGGAAGTCGCGTTTGGGATCGTTGCCCACCATAAGGACCTCGTGCGGCTCGAGTCCCATCACCTGAAGCTGTTCAAGATAGTAGGTGGCATCGGGCTTGCAGCGGGTGGTGTTTCCCATGTGCGTGACGAGTTCAAAGGGGGCGTCGGCCAGGTCGCCCCAGCCCATGCGGCACTCGATGGCCCCCTGGGGAAAGCTGGGGTTGGTAAAGAGCGCGCAACGCAGTCCAGCGTCCTGTACGGCCTGGAGCGCGGCGTGCGCGCCCGGCATAGCGTGAGCGTTAATGACATCGTCGTTCTTGTACGGAAGAACTTCATGGTCATAGTAGGTAAACGCCTCGTAGATGAGGGGATCGGAGAGACAGATCCCGCATCGGCGCTCGACCTCTTCTTGGTAAAACTCAAGATTGGTGCGGTTGTCCGTGCCGCTGCGGCGATTGGCGTTGAGGTCGACCAGGATGGTGCCGAGGCGCGCCATCGTGCCACCGCGGCTGCGGCGCCCGATATCCGCGAGCATCGATGAGACATCCTTAAAATAGCGAAGGATGAACGCGTTGAGGTTGATGCTAAGAAGCGTTTCGTCCATATCGAAAACGACTGCTTTGAGCACGCGGGCACCTTTCTCGTAAATTTGATCTAGAGTCGTTGGTTCCGGATACTTTACCCCAAAGCCAATTGCCTGGCTGGTTATCGTCAAGTTGCGGAGACGTGTGTTCATAAGATTACGAAAAAGTCTCCACACGAGTAAAAAATCGCAGTTCACGCTTGAAATCGAACTCATTTCCCCGTAATCTATACGAACGTGATTGCATAAGCGTCACATTAGTATCTGTCGGCTCCCGAGTGTTCCTAAACGTTGTGTGCTTGTCGCACCCTTCTGTAGGTCCTAGCAATCGGGGCCCCGTAGTTCGAAAGGGGTCCACCTTTGAGTGAGATTCAGAACTCGTCCATTTTCTCTCTTGACGATGTCAATGAGGAGGAGATGAACAACCTCATCGACGGTACGATTACCGACTTTGATGAGGGCGATCTCGTTAACGGCACTGTCGTTAAGATCGAGCATGACGAGGTGCTCGTTGACATCGGATTTAAGTCCGAGGGCGTTATCCCGGTCCGCGAGCTGTCCATCCGCAAGGACGCTAACCCTGCAGACATCGTTGCACTCGGTGATCCCATCGAGGCTCTGGTACTCCAGAAGGAGGACAAGGACGGTCGTCTGGTCCTGTCCAAGAAGCGTGCCGAGTACGAGCGTGCTTGGAACCGCATCGAGGAGAAGTTCAACTCCGGCGAGAACGTCGAGGGCGAGGTTATCGAGGTTGTCAAGGGCGGCCTGATCCTCGACATCGGCCTGCGCGGCTTCCTGCCCGCTTCCCTCGTCGACCTCCGTCGCGTCAAGGACCTCACCTCCTACATGGGCACCCGCATCGAGGCTCGCGTCATCGAGATGGACCGCAACCGCAACAACGTCGTCCTCTCCCGTCGCGTCGTGCTCGAGGAGTCCCGTAAGGCCGAGCGCTCCGAGATCCTGTCCAAGCTCAAGTCTGGCATGCGTCTCCAGGGCACCGTTTCCTCCATCGTCGACTTCGGCGCCTTCGTCGACCTCGGCGGTATCGACGGCCTCATCCACATTTCCGAGCTCTCCTGGAACCACGTCAACCATCCTTCCGAGGTTGTCAAGGTCGGCCAGGAGGTCGAGGTCGAGGTTCTCGACGTCGATCTCAACCGCGAGCGCATTTCCCTGGGTCTCAAGCAGACCACCGAGGATCCGTGGCGCGCACTGGTCAAGAAGTACCCCGTCGGCGCTATCGTCGAGGGCACTGTGACCAAGCTTGTCCCGTTCGGCGCTTTCGTCGACCTGGGCGAGGGCATCGAGGGCCTGGTACACATCTCCGAGATGGCCAACAAGCACGTCGATCAGCCTTCTCAGGTCACCCACGTGGGTGACAAGGTTCAGGTCAAGGTCATGGAGATCGACCTCGACCGTCGTCGTATCTCCCTGTCCATGAAGTCTGCTGCTGAGACTCTGGGCGTTGAGATCGAGGTTACCCCGCTGCCTTCCGAGAAGAAGGACGAGGAGACCGACGCCGAGTAAATCGGTTTGACGATCACTTGTTTTAAGGGATCCGTCCGCAATGGACGGGTCCCTTTTTGCATTTGCTGCTGAGGTGCGCGATGCTATCCGTGCACGATGCTGCCCGTGCTGTCCACAGGCTATTGGGTTGTCGGTGCGTGAAAAATGCCGACATCCCGCCTCGGGGAGGAGGCGGGAACGCACCGAGTAGACGGAGGGGTGCGGAGCGCGGTCGCGTCTCGACTGACGACGTTGCCCATCGACAACCCTATTGTACTGCATGGCGTGGTTCTTGGTTTATCGTGTCGAACGCTTGTGTTGTGCCATTGCCTGTGGTGACTGTGTGCTACACTCTTGCACTGCTGAGTGGGCCAGACGGTCGCGCGATGTGCTGCTTGCAGTACGCGTGAGGAAAGTCCGGGCTCCAGAGGGCGGGATGCCGGCTAACGGCCGGGCGGAGTGATCCGACGGAAAGCGCCGCAGAAAAGAAGACTCCCACCTGCGCCGCAAGGCGTAAAGGGAAAAGCTGAAACGGTGGTGTAAGAGACCACCAGCGTCGTGGCAACACGGCGGCTTGGCAAGCCCCATCCGGAGCAAGCGCGAATAGGAACGCTATGGGCCGGCCCGGTCCGCGTTCGGGTAGCGTGCGTGGAGCTGCACGGTAACGTGCAGACAAGATAAATGACCGTTCACGACAGAACCCGGCTTACAAGCCCACTCGGCACTTTGTTGACGCTGCGAACCCGTCAGCGCGGCAATCTGCCTTTCAAGCCTTCGGGCATGACCATAAGGTCAATGCCCTCGTCTTTCAAGGCACCTTGCTCGCGCTGACGGGTTCTCGCTTTCGTTTACGGAATCATCGGTGTTGCCGTTCTATTTACCGGGATTAACGGTACGTTCTTTGCCGTATTATTTAGGCTGTTTGTTGCTGCGCTTTATTTTGTTGAGGGGCTTTGTTGGACAGCTATTTTACTCTGCAATCGAATATTGAGGCTTCGGGCGAGTTTGTGGACCGCAAGAGTCGGTTTATTGCCCAGCTGGTCCATATTGAGTCCGAGGATGAGGCGAATGCCTTTATCGAGATGGTTCGCAAGCGTCATTACGACGCTCGACACAATGTTCCCGCGTGGATTTTGGTCGATGGACGCGAGCGCCAGAGCGATGATGGTGAGCCGAGCCGCACGAGCGGTATGCCGACGCTCGAGGTGTTGCGCGGCGCGGGGCTCAAAAATGTTTGCTGCGTAGTGACGCGCTATTTTGGTGGCACGCTGTTGGGGCCTGGTGGCTTGGTGCGCGCCTATACCGCGGCGACGCAGACGGCGGTGGCGGCTGCTCGGGAGGCTGGGCAGATCGTCGAGATGACGAGCGTCGTGCCGGTTGATGTGCATGTGGCCTATCCACAGTATGAGCAGGTGCTTCGTTTGGCCCAGGATTCGGGTGCCAAGGTTTCGGATACCGATTACGCGGATACCGTGACACTTCACTTGGTGTTTAAGGCAGGGGAGCAGGAGTCGTTTTGCGCCAAGATGCGCGAGCTTATGGCGGGGCGCGAGGAGATTGAGGTCGGCGCTCCCGAGTTTGCCGAATTCTAACGGCGACGGCCGGCGTGCTTTTGGATGGATTCCAAGTGCGCCGGCCGTCGCTTTTCTGTTGCTGTCGTTTACTCGGCGAGCTGCTTTAGCACATCACAGGCGATTTCGACGGCATCGTCGATGCAGCCGGGGCAGCTGCGGAGCGGACCCTTGCCCGATCCGATGCCCTTGAGCGTGCCGCAGACGGTCGTCGTGTTCTTCTCGCCAAAGCGCTTGGCGATTTCGCGCGACAGCTTGTAGGTCTGGCCCTTAGTCTTGGGGTTTTCCATGCCGTCGCTCATTACAAACCCCATGATGGCCACGGCGCCCGAGATGGCGCCGCAGGTTTCGGTCATGCCGCCCATGCCGGCGCCAAAGCCCTCGGTGAGGGTAAAGGCGACCTGGGGGTCGAGCCCGACGGCAGGTGCGAGCGTGCAGGCGACGGCCTGGGCGCAGTTAAAGCCACGGGCGTGGTATTCGGCAGCCTGAGCCTGACAGGCGGTGATGTCGAGCTGGGCAGTATCGATTTGCTTCATCGTTGTCTCCTTGGTCACGGTGTACCCGCCTATGGTACCCGTGACGGTGCATGTAATCATCGAGAGCTTCATGGATGCCTCATTTTTATCTATCGAGCAAATGCCCAAGGTTTGAGATAAATACCCCTGATCAATTTGTCCTATAACCTACCTTGGGGATGGGTTGAGAGGGGTGCAGGGTAGCGGTATCGTGAACCGAATGAAACGTAACCCAGGCAAGGGAGCTAGATATGAGCGAGCAGACCATCGGTACCACATGTGTTCAGGGCGGCTATCACCCGGGAGATGCCGAGCCGCGCCAGGTGCCCATCTACCAGTCCACCACGTGGAAGTACGACACGTCCGAGCACATGGGCAAGCTGTTTGACCTGGAGGAGTCGGGCTACTTCTACAGCCGTCTGCAGAACCCCACGTGCGATTTGGTTGCCGCCAAGATCTGCGAGATGGAGGGCGGCACCGCAGCGATGCTCACGAGTTCGGGCATGGCTGCGAACTTCCTCGCGATCTTTAACGTTGCCGGTGCCGGCGATCACGTGGTCGCAAGCTCTGCCATTTACGGCGGTACGTATAACCTGCTCGCCCACACCATGGGCCGCATGGGCGTGACCTGCACGTTCGTCGCCCCCGACTGCACCGATGAGGAGCTGGAGGCTGCCTTTCAGCCCAACACAAAGCTCGTCTTTGGCGAGACGATCGCAAACCCCGCCCTTGCCGTGCTCGATATTGAGCGCTTTGCCAAGGCCGCACATGACCACGGCGTGCCGCTGATGGTCGACAACACCTTCCCGACTCCCGTGATGTGCCGTCCCTTTGAGTGGGGCGCCGATATCGTTACGCACTCCACCACCAAGTACATGGATGGACATGCTGCCTACCTGGGCGGCGTGATCGTCGACCATGGCCAGTTTGACTGGATGGCCCATGCGGATAAGTTCCCGGGTCTCACCACGCCCGACGAGAGCTATCACGGCGTGACCTATGCCGAGAAGTTCGGTCGTGAGGGTGCCTTCATTACCAAGGCCACCGCGCAGCTCATGCGCGATCTTGGCCCCATGCAGAACCCGCAGGCGGCGTTCTTCTTGAACAGCTCGCTCGAGAGCCTGCATGTGCGCATGCCGCGTCATTGCGAGAACGGCCTGGCCGTTGCCAAGTTCCTGCAGAGCCATCCCAAGGTACGCTTCGTGAGCTATCCGGGTCTGGAGGGCGACAAGTACTATGACATCGCTCAGAAGTACATGCCCAACGGTACCTGCGGCGTCGTGAGCTTTGGCTTTAACGGTGGCCGTGCGGCGGCCGAGACCTTTATGAAGAGCCTTAAGCTCGCCCAGATTGCCACGCATGTGGCCGACGCCCGCACTTGCTGCCTGCATCCCGCTAACGCCACGCATCGCCAGATGAACGATGAGGAGCTCATCGCCTGTGGCATCTCCGCCGACATGGTGCGCCTGTCGTGCGGCCTCGAGGACACGGCCGATCTGATTGCCGACCTTGAGCAGGCGCTCGAGCAGTGCTAGGCTAGCGTTCGCATAAGGCGCCGATGCTGGCAGAAAGCTTCGGCGACCTTTAGTTCCGATTCCGTAGGCGGGACTCCAATCGCGACTGTTCGCAGGCGATCGGGGCCCCGTTTTTGCGTTGTGCCACTCGAAAGGATGGATATGGAGAAAACCGCAGAGCGGCTGCGCCGCGAGCACATTGCCCTAGAGGGCGACACCCATGGCAAGAACAAGTGGGCGATTCTGTTTACCGTGCTCATCATGACGTTTATGGTTTGTTTGGATTCGACCGTCGTGACCGTGGCGCTGCCCGTGATGCAAAAGGAGCTGGGCGTGGGCCTCGATCGCATTCAGCTGGTGAGCTCGGTGTACCTGCTTGCGACATGCGTGGCCATGTTGCCGTTTGGCCGTCTGGGTGACGTGCGCGGCAAGGTGAATGTGTTCCTGTCTCTTATACACATCTGACGCTGCCGACGACTAGTCGAGTGTAGA
>URIK01000106.1 GCA_900547855.1 uncultured Collinsella sp.
TCTACACTCGACTAGTCGTCGGCAGCGTCAGATGTGTATAAGAGACAGCCATGAGACATGCCACGCAAAACAGCGCATTATTGTCGAGCGAAGCCAGATCGGCAAGTGCCGCGCCATATACGTTGACAATCTCGTTTTCGAGCAGACCGGCTACGTCACCTTGGCCATACAGACCCGTCTGCAATGCCGAAACGAGCTCGGGCACGCCCTGCGTGAGCTGATAAAAGTCGAGCGATGTGCTGATCGAAAACGCCGATGCCCACGCCGAATACTCATAGGCATGCACCTTAAGCATCTGCGCATTGATCTTAACCGAATCGCCCAGCCCATGAATCAGCTGACGATTTGAAGGACGGCAGGAGATAAAGACCCCTACCCCCATAGCGCGCAGGCCGCGAATCCTGTCGATGAGGTCTTCGGTATCGTGCTGATCGAGGTTTGGCACATTATCAATCGCGATAAGGGAGTGCGGTTTGTCTTTGAGTTCTTCGGTAACCACCTCGAGCTGCATAAACACCTCGCGCCCAATGGCGCGATCCGCCTCGATAATCCGCACGGGGCCTCGCGTCGGGTCGCATTTAACCTCATGGGTGTACTGCAGCAGCACCGAGGTCTTCCCAAACCCGTCGGGCGCATAAAGAACCACGATGCCGGCCTTTCGGCCCTTGGCGATAAGCTCATTCATCAAGCGTTCGCGTCGCACCATATAGCCTCCGCCCAGCGGCATCAGCTCGAGGTCGTCTATACCGCTCAAATCGTTTACCATGCCCGCTCCTCAACTCGACCGTATGGACACTGTAGCCGCAAGACCATACAAGCCGCGCTATGAATAGAGCGACCTTGTGTTTTAGGTTGTCTTTTGGTACGCAAGCGGCAAGTTTTTGTACAGCGAGGGCCGATTGTTATTAATCCCCCGACTAATCGGTCTTTAAGCAGGTAAATGAGCTTGTCAGCTTGTCCCATCTAAGCGGCAGTGTAACGCAGATGAACTAGGTTCAGCCATGTCATTCAACTCGCCTAGCACCCGCTACCGTCTACGACCTTCTAGTGGCATTTTTGCATAGAATCTGGTATGGAATGAATCAAGCTGTTGGGCATCTGGCGTTCGTCAAGCTTGCGACAAGATTTTGGTCAAGTGGGCGGACAGGGATAGCAAAAAGGCCCCCGCAAAGCGGAGGCCTTAGGCAAGGCTATGTCGAGCTGCAGGATTCGCGCTACTCGCAGAGCGAAAGGGCGGCCTCGTCGGCAACGACAACGCAGTTGGTGTGCAGCTGCAGGATCGAAGCCGGGCACTTGGGCGTAACCGGACCATAGCACATATCGTGCACGGCCTGAGCCTTGGCCTCGCCGTTAGCGACAACCAGGATCATGCGCGCATACATGATGGTCTGAGTGCCCATGGTGTAGGCCTGACGGGGAACATCGTCGATGCTGTCGAACAGGCGGCTGTTGGCCTGAATAGTGCTCTCGGTAAGGTCGACACAGTGCGTACCCTTGGAGAAGTGGTCATCGGGCTCGTTGAAGCCGATGTGGCCGTTGTTGCCAATGCCGAGCAGCTGCAGATCCGGGTAACCGGCGTCGGCGACAATCTTGTCGTACTCAGAGCAGGCAGCGGCGGCGTCGGGGTTGGAACCGTCGGGCACATGCGTGTTGTTCAGGTCGATGTTGATGTGATCGAAGAAGTTCTCACGCATGAAGTAGTGATAGCTCTGGGGATCGTCGTGCGAAAGGCCGCGATACTCGTCCAGGTTGTAGGTGCTGACCTCGGCAAAGTCGACGTCGCCCTTCTTGTACCAAGCAGCGAGCTGCTTGTAGGCACCGATCGGAGTGGAGCCGGTGGCAAGACCCAGCACACAGTCGGGCTTGAGGATAACCTGCGCCGAGATAATATTGGCGGCCTTGCGGCTCATATCCTCGTAGTCTTTAGCTTTAATGATCTTCATTACGCGTCCTTTCTCGTACAAGAGAGGCAAGGCTCCCTTACAAGCACTTGCCCGCGGCCCGCGTCGGCCGCAACCAACGTGTGCGGCCACCAGGGCGAGGTCGCGTAATGTATGTGTCTCGTGTCTAGCCGCGTCGAGGCCCCTGCCCGTCCACGGTGACCCGAAGCTGTTTAGCCTCGGACGTTTCCCATCTTGCCACGGAGGGCGTCCTCTTTCAAGGGCGCCCTCCGTAAACGTGTTTGAATTGTAGGCTAATGGCCACGTGCACTTGCTAGCGCTCGCGAGCAACGATGAGCTGGTCCATCTCTTCGACATGCACGCCAACGGAGCCCTTGATACTCGAGAACTCAACGGAGTTGCACACCAAGATGGGAACCGTCACATCGTAGCCCTCGGCAGCAATTGCCTCGCGATCGAACTCAATGAGTACATCGCCCTTATGGACGATGTCACCCACTTGCGCATGTACGGTAAAGTGCTTGCCCTCGAGCTGAACAGTGTCCAAACCAACGTGGATGAGCACGTCCAAGCCATCGACCGTGTTAAGCGCAACAGCGTGTCCCGTGGGAAAAATGGCCTCGACCTTGGCATCAGCCGGTGCAATCACACGCGTTCCGGTGGGCCGAATCGCCACGCCCTGGCCCAAAAGGCCGGTGGCAAACGTCTGGTCGTTTACCTCGGAAAGCGGAATGACGTCGCCCGAGATGGGAGCATCCAGCGTAAGGACTCGACCACGCATACCAAAAGACCTTAGGACTTTAGTGAACATGCTCCCCCTCGGACATACCAATCAATCAAAATAACCTTAACAGTTTACCACTTGGCAACGGTTTTTGACCATTAGGGAAGTTCGCACTTGACAACCTCGACGATGTCGTCGACAACGCGCTGGGTCAGCTCGTGCGTCTCGGCCTCGGCCATCACGCGGACCAGCGGCTCGGTACCGCTCGGGCGCACCAGAATGCGGCCGCGGTCGTCAAGCTCCTTCTCGGCAGCAGCGACGGCATCCCAGATGGGCTGGCAATCGTCCAGACCAGCCTTGTTGTCGGAATGCACGTTGACGAGTACCTGCGGGTACTTCTTCATGATGCCAGCAAGGTCGGTGAGGGTACGACCGGTGCGCTTGAGCACGGCCAGCAGCTGCAGAGCCGTCACCAGGCCGTCACCGGTGGTGTTGTACTCCAGGAAGATGATGTGGCCGGACTGCTCGCCGCCGATGACGGCGCCGTCCGCGAGCATGCGCTCCAGAACGTAACGGTCGCCCACGGCGGTCTGGACCATCTCGAAGCCCTGCTCCTTCATAGCGATGGAGAAGCCCAGGTTGCACATGACGGTCGAAACGATCTCGGAGTTGGCGAGCTTGCCGCGAGCGGCGAGGTCAGAACCGCAGATAGCCAGGATGTAGTCACCGTCGATCTCATTGCCCTCGCTGTCCACGAACAGTACGCGGTCGGCGTCGCCGTCGTGGGCCAGACCGATGTCAGCATGGGTGCGCAGCACGAGCTCGCGCAGGGGCTCAAGGTGCGTAGAGCCGCACTCAACGTTAATGTCAGTGCCGCAGTAATCGGTGTTGATGGCATGGACCGTGGCGCCCAGGCGCTGCAGCGCGGCGGGCGTGGTCTGGCAAGAAGCACCGTGGCCGCAGTCGACGGCAACGACCAGGCCGTCGAGCCTCAGGCCATCAAGCGTATCGATGGCGTGGTCGACGTATGCCTTGCGAGCGTCCTTCATCTTGATGATGTGGCCCACGCCGGCACCGGTCGGCAGCGTGTCGGCAGCCATGGCTTCCTCGGACATGACCCAGGCGCTGATCTCTTCCTCGACAGCATCGGGAAGCTTCATGCCCTTGCGGCTAAAGAACTTGATGCCGTTGAACTCCGGCGGATTGTGCGAAGCGGAGATGACAATGCCGCCATCGAGCTCGTTCTGAACAGTGAGCAGCGCCACGGCCGGCGTAGGAATGACGCCGCAGCAGTGCGGACGGCCGCCCTCGGCCATGATGCCGGCGGTCAGAGCGCTCTCGAGCATGGTGCCCGAAAGGCGCGTATCACGGCCGATGCAGATATCCGGACCAAGAAACTTGGTCGCCGCGCGACCCAGACGAAACGCGAGGTCGCACGAGAGGTCGGCATTGGCGACGCCACGGACGCCATCGGTACCGAAGATGTTCTGGGGCATAGGATTGCTCCTTCCCTAGCAGGCGATATGCAACCGCCCACCCTAGTCGAAAAAGAAAAGCGGGACCCGCCGAGGAATCGGCAGGCCCCGCTTGTACATTGTATCTCGAAAGGAGATAAAACCTTAGCGCTTGGAGAACTGGGGAGCGCGGCGGGCCTTCTTGAGGCCGTACTTCTTGCGCTCGACCACGCGAGCATCGCGCGTAAGGAAACCGGCCTTCTTGAGGTCAGCACGGTAGTCGCCAGCGTTCAGAAGAGCGCGAGCGATGCCCAGGCGCAGAGCGCCGGACTGACCGGAGATGCCGCCGCCATCGCACAGAGCGATAACGTCGAACTGACCGGCGGTGTCGGTCACCTTGAAGGGAGCAAGGGCGTTCTCAACGAGCTGATGACGGCCGAAATACTGCTCGGCGTCACGCTTGTTGATGGTCACCTTGCCGGTGCCGGGGACGAGACGGACGCGGGCGACGGCGTTCTTACGACGGCCGGTACCCTGGTAGACAACGGTGTTCTCAGCCATCTTTAAGCCTCCAGCTCAATCTTCGTGGGGTTCTGCGCAGCATGCGGATGCTCGGCACCAGCGTAGACCTTAAGCTTGGTCATCTGGGCACGGCCGAGGGTGGTCTTGGGCAGCATACCGCGAACGGCGCGCTCGATGACCTTCTCCGGGTGCTTCTCCATAGCCTGGCGGAAGCTCTCAGCCTTGAGGCCGCCGTTGTAGCCGCTGTGGCGATAATAGGTCTTCGTGTCGGCCTTGTTACCGGTAAGCTGGACCTTATCGGCGTTGATGACGACAACGAAGTCGCCGCAGTCGCTGTTGGGCGTGAACTGGGGCTTGTTCTTACCGCGCAGGATCATTGCGATCTGGGTGGCAAGACGGCCCAGGACAGCACCATCGGCGTCGACGAGAACCCAGTTGCGCTGGACCTCGCCCTGCTTGGCGTAGTGAGTCGATTTCGAAATCACTTAGACTCCTCCATGTACAGTACGTGTTGTTACAGAGATTCACGGGGCTCTGCAAGTAACCCGTCCATATTACCCCGCTCGTCGCCCGAGTCAACAGGTATTTTGGCTCCGACCAGAGTTTCTGCACATGTCGTCCATGCCAGGTGCCTTCACGAGACAGGGCCCAGAAATCCCTCGGCGTGCGAATGGTTCTCTGGGCCCCTGTCTTTTGTCGCCTTTTGCGGGTCAGTCGTCTTAGCGCTCAACGAACTGCTGTATTTGCGCGAGCAGGCGCTTTGCCTCTTGGCGGCCCTGGATATACAAGTCGAGCAACTTGGCCGGATCGTGTTCGACATGGCCGACCTCGACCGGCTTTTGCGGAGCAACGACCAACGCACGGCCCTCGCGCTCATACTTCCACAGGTGCATGCGCTGGATGTTGTAACGGTCGTGGCGCGTCTCGATGGCCTCGAGCAGATAGGGGTAGTCGGCATAGCGGGCGCGCGCGGCCGGCAAAAACTCGTAGGGCTTTTTCTCGTACGAGCGGTCCTGCGTGACGATGACGACCGCGCGATCGTATCCGGCCTCTTCCAGCACGTGCTCGACAGGCACCGAATCTGCCACACCGCCGTCGACGTACTTGTGGCCATCAATCTCGACCGGCGGCGTCACCAGCGGCAACGAGGTCGAGGCACGCACGCAATCGATATCGAGCATGGCGTTTTTGACGGGCAGGTAGGCAGCGGTGCCAAATAACATGTCCGTCGCGACAGCATACATTTCGATGGGGCTCGCGTCGAAGCTCTCGTTATCGAAGGGGTCTAGGCGATCCTGCACGTCGTTGAAAATAAAGTCGTAGCCGACGATGGAGCCCGTGGACGCAAACGATGCGGCACCCATGTAGCGGCTGTCGTTGCAAAAAGCCAAGTTGATGCGGTTGGCACGGCCGATCTGGTGCGACTTGTAGTTCACGCCGTTGAGGGCACCGGCCGATACGCCATATACCGCCGGGATCTCGACACCGGCCTCCATGAGAACGTCGAGCACGCCTGCGGTAAATTGCCCGCGAAAACTACCGCCCTCCAGGACGAGCGCGACCTTGCCAGCATTTTTCGCCTTATCTTCTACAGTCATGATGACCTCCTACCGTTGCGTTTTGGCTTTCTTCTACCCAGTTTTGCGACTGTCTCTTATACACATCTCCGAGCCCACGAGACGCTCATGAATCT
>URIK01000107.1 GCA_900547855.1 uncultured Collinsella sp.
GGGCTCGGAGATGTGTATAAGAGACAGGCCTGCGCGCATCTGATCGAGGGAAGCGCCGTTGCCGTCAACGGCGATACCTGCCTATCAAAAAAATATACTGTGCGCTCCGGCGACCGTATCTCGGTCGACTTGCCCGAGCCGCACGATCCGACCGACGTGATTCCCGAGGCCATTCCCCTCGATATCCGCTATGAGGACGACTACCTCATCGTGCTCTCCAAGCAGCGCGGCCTGGTGTGCCATCCTGCCCACGGCCACGAGAGCGGCACGCTTGCGAACGCCCTGGTCTACCACTGCGGTATCGATCATCTGGGTACCGTGCAGGGTGAGGACCGCCCCGGTATCGTGCATCGCCTGGATCGCGATACCTCGGGCCTTATGCTCGCGGCAAAAGACGACGACACCCAGCGCGCACTCCAAAATCTCATCCGCACGCGCACGCTCGACCGTCGCTATATCACGCTCGTTCACGGGCACATCGCCATGGACGAGGGCACTATCAACACTGGTATTGCCCGATCGACGCGCGACCGCGTGAAGATGGCGGTTTCCGATGACCCCTTTGCGCGCCAGGCCATCACGACTTTTAAGGTGCTCGAGCGCTTTGATTCCACGCGTTTTGACGACGGCTATACGCTCGTCGAGTGCCACTTGTTTACGGGCCGCACGCATCAGATTCGCGTGCACATGCGCCATATCAACCACGCCTGCGTGGGCGATCCGCTCTACGGCAAGTGCGACGCGCGCGCCGATCAGGGTCTGACCAGGCAGTTCCTCCATTCCTGGCGTGTGGCGTTCGACCATCCCGTGACGGGAGAGCGCATTGAGTGCCGTGATGAGCTGCCGTGGGACCTTGCCGCGGTTCTGGATGACCTGGCCCCGCGTTCGCTCGGCCGCACTGCCGCCGGTGACGAAATCGTCCCGCAGCTCGGTCTGCTCGAAGCCTAGCCAGTATTAGGTGGTTTCTTGAACTCGGTAAGCCTGCGGTAAGATATACGATTGTTTACGTAACGCGTTGCTGGGAGCCTGCATGCTCGCCTTTTTACAAACCAACACACCCATCGTGATCTTCAACCAGATTGTCGTCACGCTGCTCACGGTCTGCTTTCTGTACCAGGTGGTCTTCTTTGTCATCGGCGCTCTTCGTGGCGAGGTCGCGCCTCCCAAGGCCAAAAAACTCCACCGCTATGCCTTCTTTATCGCGGCGCATAACGAGGAGGCTGTGATCGCCAACCTCGTTCGCTCCATCAAGGACCAGGATTATCCGTCCGAGCTTATCGAGGTCTTTGTGGTCGCCGACGCCTGCACCGACAACACGGCGCAGCTCGCGCGCGAGGCGGGCGCTGTCGTTTATGAGCGCAATGACCTTGCCCGCAAGGGCAAGAGCTGGGTCATGGACTTTGGCTTCGACCGCATCCTTAACGAGTATCCCGATACGTTTGAAGGCTATTTTATCTTCGATGCCGATAACGTCATTTCCCGTGATTACGTGTCCAAGATGAACGATGCCTTTGACCAGGGCTTCCATGTGGTCACGAGCTATCGCAATTCCAAGAATTTCGGGAGTTCCTGGATCTCGGCGGCTAACGCCACGTGGTATCTGCGCGAGGCGCGCTTCCTCAACAACGCGCGCAACATCTGCAAGACGTCTTGCGCTGTATCGGGTTCGGGCTATCTCATTTCTGCCAGTGTTATAGAGGGCATGCACGGCTGGCAGTTCCACACGCTGACTGAGGACATTCAGTTCACCACGTTCTGCGCTATCCACGGCATTCGCATTGGCTATGCGCCGGCGGAGTTCTTTGACGAACAGCCCGTGACGTTTAAGGCGTCCTGGAAACAGCGCATGCGTTGGACTAAGGGCTTCTACCAGGTGTTCTTTACGTATGGTAAGCATCTTGTCAAATCGACCTTCCGCTATCATCGCTTTGCCGCCTACGACATGTTTATGACGATCGCCCCGGGTATGCTGCTATCGCTGATCTCGATGCTCGCCAATGCCACGTTTCTCGTCGTGGGCGGTCTTTCGCACGGCTTCCTGGCTACCGAAGTCGAGATGCAGGCGTGCGCCGCTTCGCTCATTATGACCTTCGCCATGATGTATCAGACCTTCTTTATCCTGGCGCTGCTTACGACCATCTTTGAGTACAAGCACATTCACTGTGCGCAAAAGTGGCGTCTGGTGACCAACCTGTTTACCTTCCCGATCTTTATGTTCAGCTATATCCCCATCACGGTGGCTGCTCTGTTCCTGAAGGTCGACTGGGTGCCGACGCAGCACGCCGTAAGCGTTACCCTCGACGAGGTCATGCAAGGCGCCAAATAACTACGATCTAAACCACCACAAAGGGACAGTACCTTTGTGGTGGTTTTTGCGTTTGAGCTGCTGCCCAAGGAGGTGTTCGATAATCTATATCCCGTTTTGGATTTGCATCTTTGTTGGCGCGGCGATTGATGCCCGTGAGCGGCGGTTTCCCAATGAACTTGCCGGCGTGTGTGCCGTGGCGGCGTTAGCAGGCGTTTGGCTCGACAGGGGCGTTAACACTGCACTTGATCATGCCGGTCTTGCGGTCATCGTCTACCTTGCCCTTGTGCTTACTGAGTCGCTCTGGCGGCGCCTTCGTCAAGCCCCGGGGATTGGCATGGGGGACGCCAAAGCACTCTTCGCGCTTTGCACGCTCGACCCTATGGGTGGCATCGTGGCATTTGCCGTCGCACTCCTGGCCCTGGCCCTCTCCTGCCTCTTCACAAAATCGCGCTCCCTGCCATTGCTCCCGTTTTTAGTGCCGATTTTTGCCATAATCGAGGTCGTGGGCTGCACTCTGTAACCGATTGCGCATCGTTCTTAAGGAGCATGCCATGGCAACTAATCAAGAAACGGCCGCCATCAAGGCGCGTATGGACCGTATTCCTTCGGCGTTGTCGCCCGAGCTCGTCGAGCGCATTGCCGCCAATCGTGCTTCGGGCACTGTCAATCCGTATCGTTGCAACGACGACCAGGTCATTCGTCGTGTCGATCGCGATGCGGACAAAGGCACGCTTATGCGTCCGGCGTTTATGCGCGATACCGAAAAAATCCTCCATCTACCGGCGTACACCCGTTATGCAGGCAAAACGCAGGTTTTTAGCTTTCGAAGCAACGACGACTTGTCGCGTCGTGGTCTACACGTGCAGCTCGTCTCGCGCATTGCGCGCGATATCGGTCGCGCCCTGGGGCTCAACTGCGATTTGATCGAGGCGATTGGCCTGGGCCACGACTTGGGACACACGCCTTTTGGCCATGCGGGCGAGCGATTCCTCAACGATATCTATCACGAGCGCACGGGTCGTTATTTTTTCCATAACGTGCAGTCGGTCCGCGTGCTCGATGCGCTGTACGGTCGAAACGTGTCGCTTCAGACGCTCGATGGCGTGCTCTGCCACAATGGCGAGTACGAGCAGCGTGTGTTCGAGCTCTCGGACATGGGTTCCTTTGACCAGTTCGATCGAACCGTCGAGGATTGCATTGCCACAGGCTATAGCGCAATTGAGCACTTGCGCCCCATGACGCTTGAGGGCTGTGTCGTTCGCATCTCGGATATTCTTGCCTATGCGGGGCGTGATCGCCAAGACGCCATTGCGGCGGGCCTGCTGTCACCCGACGCTTTTGACGATGGGCTTGGCGGAGCATACAACAGCTGGATTCTCACGCATGCCTCTATCGATATCGTCGAGCACAGCTATGGCAAGCCGCGCATCGAGATGAGCGAGGACCTGTTCGAGGAAATCCGCCGCGCTAAGCGCGAGAACTACGAGAAGATCTATAGCAAGGGCGGCATCGAGGGCGACTCCGAAACGGAGCTGCGCGAGGCATTCGAAAAGCTCTATGACCGTTGCCTGCAGGATATAAACGAAGGCGACGAGTCTTCGTATATCTTTAAGCATCACATTTCGCGCATTGAGCGGCAGCTTTCCTACTACAATCGCACCTATGCATGGCAGGATGATAAAGATCAGACCGTAGTGGATTACATTTCGAGCATGACGGACGGCTATTTCTGTGAGCTAACGAGCAAGCTGTTCCCGGGGCTGAAGTTTCCGCATCGTACCTATATTAACGAACGGTAGTTCGTATATTTTCGGTATACTGTTGAGGAACAACGATTTTGATGGATGCACGGGATGGCTATGGACGACCTTTTTTCTGCCTCGACGCGCGAGCGTTCCTTTAAAAATGCGCCGCTTGCGGTGCGCATGCGCCCCAATTCGCTCGACGAGTATGTGGGCCAGCAAAAGGCCGTCGGTAAGGGCTCATGGTTGCGTGCCGCGATCGAGCACGACGTGCTTTCGAGCGTGATTCTGTACGGGCCGGCCGGTACGGGTAAGACGACGCTGGCCCACATTATCGCCAACCATACCAAGAGCGAGTTTGTCGAAGTCAGCGCCGTCACGGGTACTGTGAAGGACCTGCGTCGCGTGATTGACGAGGCCAAGACGCGCCTGAATACCTACGACCGCCGCACCATTCTATTCATCGATGAGATTCACCGCTTCTCTAAGTCGCAGCAGGATGCCCTGCTGCATGCAGTTGAGAACCGTACCGTCATTATGATTGGCGCTACGACGGAGAATCCGTACTTCGAGGTTAACTCGGCACTGTTGTCGCGTGGGCGTGTGGTGGAGCTTGAGCATCTGAAGGATGAGGATATCGCCACGCTTATTGAACGTGCGCTTGAGGCACCGCAGGGCTTGAATGGAAAGTTCTCGGCCGATGTTGATACGGTCAAGACCATTTGTACGCTGGCTGCGGGTGATGCACGCTCGGCCCTGACGACACTTGAGCTGGCGAGCGAGATTGCCGTTACGCGTCCCGATACCGAGGGGACGCCAGCGCCGGCGGCGGGGGAGCGTTATCCCATCACCGTGGATGACGTAAAGATTGCCAACCCGCGTCGCGGCTTTACGTATGACAAAAACGGTGACATGCACTACGACATCATCAGTGCGTTCATCAAGTCCATGCGCGGTAGCGACCCCGATGCCACGGTCTACTGGCTTGCGCGCATGATCGATGCAGGGGAGGATCCTAAGTTTATTGCACGCCGTATTATGATTCATGCTTCTGAGGACGTTGGGAACGCCGACCCGCAGGCGCTTTTGGTGGCACATGCCGCGTTTAAGTCTGCCGAGGTCATTGGCTATCCCGAGTGCCGCATTAACCTGGCTCAGGCCGCTCTCTATGTGTGCTTGGCGCCAAAATCCAACGCGTGCGAGGCTTCGATCGATGCGGCGCTGGCCGATATCCATTCTAGTGGGCTTCGCGAGGTGCCGAGTTATCTGCGCGATCGCCATCGCCCGGGCAGCGATGAATACGGTATGTATAAGTATCCACATGATTATCCCGAAGGCTGGGTCGATCAGCGCTATTTGCCCGAGGGACTGGAGCGCGGCGCGTTCTGGCAGCCTGCCGGCCGCGGTTGGGAAGAATGGCGCGTAGAGCAAAGTGAACGTGACCGCAGCGGGAATGCACCGAAGTAGCTGCTGATAATTTTGTCCCACGTTGCTGCTCTTGGCATGTTCGGTCCCCTTTGGGGTACCATGGAAACCGTCTGTATATCGATTCCTTTGGGAGGCTTGTATGAGTCCCATTCAGATTGCCCTGCTGCTGCTCGCCGTTGCCGGCGTGTGGGCCATCGTTGAGCTCGCGCTTACCCTGCGCAAGACCCGCACCGTTGTCGACTCGCTCGATAAGACCGTGAACGACCTCAACAACACCATCGCCGAGGCTCAGCCTGTGGTGGCAAAGCTAGATGGCGCTGTCGATGAGCTTACGCCGGCGCTTGCCCAGATGGAGCCGCTGCTTAAGTCGAGCAAGACGGCAGTTGATGCCCTTACCTCCAATCTCGTAGAGGTCGAAGCCGTGGTTCGCGACATTTCCGAGGTTACGGGCAGCATGGCCGAGGCCAGCAATGCTGTGTCGAGCGTGACTGATTCTGCGGCAGGTGCCGTGCAGAAACTCTTTAACAAGGTGAAGGCTCCCGCGGCCGACGCTGAGTGCAAGCTTTCCGCTGCCGAAGAAGCCGAGCAGCCGACCGAGCGTGTCCTGATTGGCGAAACCGGGGACGATGTCGCTGCTGGTGACAATGATGCACAGCTGTCTCTTATACACATCTGACGCTGCCGACGACTAGTCGAGTGTAGA
>URIK01000108.1 GCA_900547855.1 uncultured Collinsella sp.
CCGAGATCTACACTCGCCTAGTCGTCGGCAGCGTCAGATGTGTATAAGAGACAGGATATAGACGCCGTCGGCCCCGCCGCGCTCGACCACCTTGGTGTCGCCCGTGATTATGGACACGCCCGCCTCGTGCGCCGTCTCGGCCATCGTCTGCACAATCTGGCGGAGCCTATCCATGGGATAGCCCTCTTCGAGGATAAAGCCGCACGACAGGTAGCGCACGTTGGCGCCCGAGGTCGCGACGTCGTTGACGGTTCCGCACACGGCGAGGCGGCCGATGTTGCCACCGGGGAAGAACTGCGGCGAGACTACAAAGCTGTCGGTCGACATGGCGATGCGCCCGCTCGCGGGCAGCGCGGCGACGCCGGCATCGTTGCCTTCGAGCAGCTCGGGCGACCCAAAGGCATCCAAAAAGACCTCATCGATGATGCGTTTCATCATCTGGCCGCCGGAGCCGTGGCCCAGCAGGACGGTGCTATCGGTAACGCTATGGGACATATCGAAAACTCCAATCGTGGGTGGTGCCGGTGTGCGGGTGTGTCCGGGCTAGTTGCGGTAGCGGTAGTACGCCGCGCAGCTGCCCTCGGAGCTCACCATGCACGGGCCGACGGGGTGCTCGGGCGTGCAGGTGCGGCCAAAGAGCGGGCAGTCGCTCGGCGTAATGGCCCCGCGCAGCACGTCGCCGCAGCGGCACCCGCGCGGCTCGACTGTCGCCTCAACGGGCACATCAAAGCGGGTGCGGGCATCAAAGCGCGAGAATTCGGGATGAATGGCGAGTCCCGAAGCCGCAATCGGCCCCAGCCCGCGCCACGTGGTGTCGCATGGTTCAAACACCTGCTCGACCAGCTGGCGCGCCACGGGATTGCCGTCTGCGTTGACGCCACGGCGGTAGGCGTTGTCAATCGCCGGCCTGTCCTCGACAACCATCTGGACCAGCATGCAGATGCCCTGCAGAATATCGACCGGCTCAAATCCCGTGACCACGCCGGGGGTCTCGAACTCGTCGACTAAAAACCCAAAGGGTGCCAGGCCTGTGATGGTGGCGACGTGCCCCGGAAGGATAAAGCCGTCGATAGTGGTCTCGGGATCGTTGGCGATGGCGCGCAGCGCCGGCGGCGTGGTCTTGTGGGCGCAATAGACCGAGAAGTTCAAAAGCCCGCGCGCCTCGGCCTCCAAGATGGCGGCGGCGATGGTGGGCGTCGTAGTCTCAAAGCCCACGCCCATAAAAATGACCGGGCGATCAGGGTTTTGCTCGGCAATGTCGAGCGCGTCGAGCGGGGAATAGACGATGCGGATATCGCGCCCCGCCGCCTTTTGCGCAGCGAGCGAGGTGGATGATCCGGGCACGCGCATCATGTCGCCAAAGGTGGTGATGATGGCGCCGTCTATGTTGGCGAGCGCGATTGCGTGGTCGATGTCGCGGTTGGCGGTGACGCAGACGGGGCAGCCCGGGCCGCTCAGCAGCTTGAGCCCGGCCGGCATAATGGAGCGAAAGCCATAGCGCCCGATGCTCACGGTATGCGTGCCGCAGACTTCCATAAGGTTGATGGTGCGGTCGCCGACAAGCTCATGAATGCGCTCGATGAGCTCGCGAGCCAGCTTGGGATCGCGGAATGCCGAGAAATCGATACCGGAGCGCGCCGGCTGCTCGGGCGCCACTAGTAAGCCTCCGCCGGGTTGGTGGTCAGCTGGTCTTCTTCGACCAGCTCGGACATGGCATTAACAAGCTCGAGCGTTTCCTGTGCTTCCTGCTCGTCGACAATCTGGATGCCAAAGCCGGCGTGTACGAGAATATAGTCGCCAACCTGCGCCGTCGGCACGAGTCGCAGCGACACGGGGCGCTCGATGCCCATCATGTCGACGGTGGCCTTGAGGTCGTCGTCGCGTTTGACTACTTTACCGGGAACGGCAAGGCACATATTGTTCCCCTTTTATACGCTTTGCGCTGGACGGGCGCTCAATAATCCATCAGTTGATGGTAGCGCTCGCGGGCGCTGCGGGCAAACGCGCTACACCTGTGAGACGGCGGCTTGCGGGCTGGCCGAACAGCCTACTGCGATGCAACCTGCGCAAGACGAGCGCTTGCGACTGCCGCCTGACCGTAGGCGATGCAGCCGTCGTTAACGGGCACGGTTTGGGGAATCAAGACAGTGAGACCCATGCTTTTGAGCTCGCGGGTGAGGAACTGGAGCAAAAGTCGGTTCATGAACACGCCGCCCGAGAGCGCGACGGTATCGATGCCTTCGCGCGCGCAGATTTCGCGTGCGATTCGTGCCGAAGAGCGCGCGATGGCGATATGGAAGTCGAGCGCGAGCCTGTAGGCCGCAGTGCCGGCCCTGGTTCCCTCCAAAAGCGCCTCAATAAGCGATCTGGAGTTTAGAACATGGCAGGCGTCCGGACGGGATGATTCGGTTACGGAAAAGCCGGCTATATTGCCGGCGGGGCAGGCACTTTCACTGCTGAGTGCGCGCCAGGCGGCAGCCTCAAGCTCGATGGCGGGTTCGCCCTCGTAGGTTGCCTTGTCGCAGATGCCCAGAATTGCTGCCGCGGCATCAAAGAGACGCCCCATGCTGCTGGTACGCGGGCTGTTGATGCCGCGCTCGATCATGGTGGCTGTCACGCTGCGCGTTTGCTCGTCGAGGCTGTCCAAAAGCCGAGCGGCACCTGGGTGCTCGAGCAGACTGAGCTCACTGAGCAGGGCAAAGGCGTTGCGGCGGGCGTCGCGCACGGAGGCCGCCCCGCCGGGGAGCGCCCAGGTGCGCAAATGCGCGGCGCGTTCAAAGCCGCCAAGGCTGGCAACAAGAAACTCGCCGCCCCAAATGGTCCCATCGGTGCCGGCGCCGGTGCCGTCAAAGGCGATGCCAAGGACGCGCGCGTCGGTTGTAAGCTGGCCCGCGGCGATGGCCTCGGCCATTACGCTCGCGATATGCGCATGATGGTGCTGCACCTCGACGAGCGGCAGATTGCATTTTCGCGCCTGCTCGCGCGCCCACTGGCCCGATAGATAGCTGGGGTGTACATCGCAGGCCAAGGCGGCGGGCGCCAAATCAAAGAGATCTTCCAAGCGCGTGCGCGCGGCGTTCCAGGCATCGAAGGTCCCGCCGTTTTCAACATCGCCGATATGCTGCGACACAAAACAGGGCGCCTCGCCGTTCGTCCCTTCACGTGTGAGCGCAATCGTGGCCTTTTGTTGTGGCCCGCAGGCGAGCACGCAGGACGGAGCGCCGTCGAGCGCCGGCAACGGCAGCGGCTGGGGTGCATATCCCCGAGCGCGGCGCACGGGCATAACGGCGCCGTCGACCACGCGCACCACGGAATCGTCATAGCGCGAGAGAATCGCGCGGTCGTTACCGAGCAACGCGTCGGCGATGCCGGCGGCAACGAGGTGTTCCCAGGCAAGGTCGTCGTCGGTCTCGATGGGTTCTTCGCTCAGGTTTCCGCTGGTCATGACGAGCGCGTGCATGCCGCGGGTTTCTGCCGCGGCAAGCAACAGATGCTGAAGCGGGGTGTAGGGAAGCATAACACCGAGTTCGGGAAGGTCGTGTGCGACGGACAGCGCGAGCGCGAGGGCGTTGGGGGAACCGCCGCTCTCGCAAACAGCACGTCGGCGCAGCAGCACAATGGGACGAATACTGCCGGCCAGCAAGCCGCGCTCAACGTCGTTGACATGGCACAGGCGTTCAGCGTCGGCAAGGTCGCGTACCATAACGGCAAGCGGTTTGTTGCTGCGGCGTTTGCGGCGGCGAAGCTCGGCTACCGCCTGCTCGTTGGAGGCGTCGCATGCCAAGTGAAATCCGCCCAGACCCTTGATAGCGACGATACCGCCGTTGGCCAGCAGCTCAACACAGCGGTCGATAATGGCGTCGCTGGTCTCGCGCGTGGTGCCGACGGCCGGCGACGCGGCGGCTTCGCTCTGCTCATTGCCCACGCCCGCCTCGCGCCACGTAATATGCGGCCCGCAATCAAAGCAGGCATCGGGCTGCGCGTGAAAACGCCGGTCGAGTGGGTCGACATACTCCGCAGCGCACTTGGGACACATGGGAAAACAATCCATCGACGTGGCCGCTCGGTCATAAGGCAGCGATCGGATGATGGTAAAGCGTGGGCCGCAGTTAGTGCAGTTGATAAAGGGGTAGTGATAGCGTCGGTCGGCGGGATCGAACAACTCGCGCAGGCAATCGTCACAGGTGGCGATATCGGGCGAGACGAGCGTCGTGTGCGCGGTCTGGTCCTGCGACGCCACAATGTGAAAGCCCTGCTCATCGGCAGCGCTCCAGCCGCCAGGCTCCAAATCCGCAATATCGACTCGCTCAACGCGAGCTGCCGCAGGCGCATGCTCAGAAAGCGCGGCAACAAAAGCATCGACCGCATCGGCCAAAGCGTGCGCCTCGATATGCACGCCGTCGCCCGCATTGAGCACCCATCCACAAATGCCATGTGCCATGGCCTCGCGATACACAAACGGTCGCATGCCAACGCCCTGCACAATGCCCGTCACATGAATATGCACATGCCGCATGCGACACCCCTCATCAAAACCGACCAAAAAGGGACAGGTTTATTTTGGTAGGTAAAACTTCTAAACCTGCCAAAACAAACCTGTCCCTATTTGGCAGGTGCGCTGCGGGAAATCCCGCTACAGCCCCAGGCTCTGCTTGGTGGCGGCGCACGTGAGCTCGCCGTGCTTAACGCCGCGCAGGCCCAGCAGGCGGTCGGCTAGTTCGTAGACGCGCTCGCCGCGACCCTTGAGTGCCAGGATTTCCAAGCAGTTGTGGTGATCCAAATGCACGTGCATCGTCGATACGATCTCGTCGGTGTAGTCGTGCTGCACCTCGTCCAGGCGGCGCGTCAGATCGCCGGTGTGATGGTCGTAGATCATGGTGAGCGACCCGATAACGTGCTCATCGGGCGTGCGCATCTGCTCTTTGGCGATCGAGGCGCGAATCAAATCGCGCACGGCCTCGGAGCGGTTGGCCACGTCGCCGCGGCGCGCGATCTGCTCGTCAAAACGGCGCAGCAGGTCGTCGGGTGCGGTAACCGAAAAACGGACCAGCTCGGAGCCGGAGCCACTACAGTGGCAGCCCGCGTCACCGTCCGCCCCGTGCGGATGCTCGTGCTCGTACTCGCAGCAGTGCTCGTGTTCGGCCACCTTACACCAGCTTCACGGAGCCGACGGAGTTGTGGTCGGCCTCGATGGCTTCCTCGTAGCCCTCGAGCGCGTCATGCGCCTCGTGGAGCGCGGCCATGGCGGCCTCGAGCTTGGCGCCGATGCGCTCCATGTCAAAATTCTCGGTCGCATGCAGCAGCTGATGGCTCCACTCGTGAGCGAGCTCGATGGTGTCGTCGACCTGCTTGACGCTCATGGCAAGCTGGCTCATGTTCATTCCGACGTCATGCATGGGAAATCTCCTTTTGTATGGGGCAGTTCAGTGGTTCAGATTTTACTACGCCCGCTCTGCGCGCAGCTGCATAAGAAAACGGGTACGAGTCTGTGCGACCCGCACCCGTTCACTGG
Source organism: uncultured Collinsella sp. (assembly GCA_900547855.1). Taxonomy (GTDB): domain Bacteria; phylum Actinomycetota; class Coriobacteriia; order Coriobacteriales; family Coriobacteriaceae; genus Collinsella. Next base: position 5,513 of record URIK01000108.1, read on the forward strand.
GGGCTGTTTGTGACTACCATACTATCCGTGGTTGCACTCGGTGCATTCAGAAGTCCGGCGAGCGGCGTAAAAGCGCTCATGGACGGCAGGCAGACGGCAACATGTAACAAGCGTATTACAGATGCTTCTCCAGCAGCGCCTGCAGCCTCGCCTTGGGCAGAGCGCCAACCGATCGGTCAATCTCCTCGCCGTTCTTAAACACAACCAGCGTGGGGATGCTCATGACGCCATACTTCATGGCCAGGTCCTGGTTGTCGTCGACGTTGCATTTGGCAACGGCAAGCTTGCCCGCCAGCTCATCGGCAACCTCGTCAACGATGGGCGAGAGGGATCGACAGGGCCCGCACCACGGTGCCCAAAAATCGACCAGCACGGGCAGACTGTCGTTAACGATGGAATCGAAGTTCTCGGGGGTAATCTGATTAATGTCAGCCATGGTGACCTCCATAATGCGACGCGGCTCGGCCGCGTAAAACTCAGTACGACCGTGCTTATACCCAGCCGCCCGCAAAGCAACCACTCGCGGGCAGCTCTTTTATATAATGGTGGGCACGCAAACGATTGGAGAGCGCATGTCCACGTCACAAAGCCAGAAAAAAGAAGCCCTGTCTCTTATACACATCTCCGAGCCCACGAGACGCTCATGAATATCGT
>URIK01000109.1 GCA_900547855.1 uncultured Collinsella sp.
CTACACTCGACTAGTCGTCGGCAGCGTCAGATGTGTATAAGAGACAGCTTTAAGGGCATCTTCTCCGAGAACGTCGATGCCTCCCTGTATCCCGAGCTCGAGGTCGCTGACGGCAAGCCCGTTTTCCCGCACGACCCGGAGCTTCAGCTACGCCTTGCAATTCAGGCCGTCTTTGGCAGCTGGATGAACGAGCGTGCCTGCATCTACCGCAAGCAGCATGGCATTTCCGACGACCTCGGCACCGCCGTCAACGTGCAGGCCATGGCCTTTGGCAACAAGGGCGAGACCTCTGCGACAGGCGTCGCCTTTACGCGTAATCCGGCCGACGGCACCAAGGAGTTCTACGGTGACTTTTTGGTTAATGCCCAGGGCGAGGACGTCGTCGCCGGTATCCGCAACACCGAGCCCATCGCCGACCTCAAGACCACCCCGGGCCTCGAGTCCGCAGGTGAGGAGCTCGAGCGCGTGTTCCTGACGCTCGAGGATCATTACCGCGATATGTGCGATATCGAGTTCACCATCGAGCAGGGCAAGCTCTGGATGCTCCAGACCCGCGTGGGCAAGCGTACCGCCACCGCCGCCCTGCGCATCGCCATCGAAATGGTCGAGGAAGGCCTGATCACCCGCGAAGAGGCCGTGAGCCGCATCGATCCCGCGCAGCTCGACCAGCTCCTTCACCCGCAGTTTGACGCCTCCAAGAAGTACGAGGCTCTCGCCAGCGGTCTTAATGCCAGCCCCGGTGCCGCCGTGGGCGAGGTCGTGTTCTCGAGCGACGACGCCGTCGCGCGCGCCAACGAGGGCCACAAGGTCATTCTGGTTCGTTGGGAGACCAACCCCGACGACCTGAAGGGCATGGTCGCCGCCGAGGGCATCCTGACCAGCCACGGTGGCAAGACGAGCCATGCCGCCGTTATCGCCCGCGGCATGGGTACGCCCTGCGTCTGCGGCGTTGAGCGCTTCCACATCGACGCCGCCGAGAAGGTCGTGCGCATCGAGGGCAGCGACCGCGTATTGCACGAGGGCGATGTCATCTCCATCGACGGCACCCAGGGCATCGTCGTCGACGGCGCCGTTGATCTGGTTTCGGCCGAGCTCACCGGCGACCTGGACACCATCCTGTCCTGGGCCGACGAGATTCGCCTGGACGAGATCTGTGGCCATGCCAACCATGTGCGCGTCAACGCCGACAATCCCGAGGATGCCGAGCTCGCCCTCGAGTTTGGCGCCGAGGCTATTGGCCTGTGCCGCACCGAGCACATGTTCCTGGGCGATCGCAAGAACATCATCCAGAGCTTTATCCTGTCTGACGATGAGGCCGTGAAGCAGCAGGCCCTGGCCGACCTGCTCAAGGTTCAGACCGAGGACTTCCTGGCGATGTTCAAGACCATGTCCGGTCGCGATGTGGTCGTCCGCCTGCTCGATCCGCCGCTTCATGAGTTCCTGGATAATCCTCGCGAGCTCGAGGTTGCCATCACCAAGAAGGAAGCCGCCGGCGCCAGCGAGGAAGAGCTTGCAGCCCTGCGCGCCCGCCTGCGTCGTATCGACGGCATGGTCGAGTCGAACCCCATGCTCGGCCTGCGCGGCGTTCGCCTGTCCGTCGTCTTTAGCGATCTGCCGCTCATGCAGGTTCGCGCCGTCGCCACGGCCGCTGCCCGCCTTATCAAGGAGGGCGTCGACCCGCATCCCGAGATCATGGTTCCGCTCGTCTCCATCACGGCTGAGCATGTCCAGACTCGCGAGGTCATCGAGCGCGTAATCGCCGAGGTTTCCGACGAAGAGGGTGTCGAGCTCAATATTCCCGTGGGCACGATGCTCGAGCTGCCGCGCGCCTGCATGGTCGCTGACGAGATTGCCCATCACGCAGACTTCTTCTGCTTTGGCACCAACGACCTGACCCAGACCACCTTCGGCTTCTCCCGTGACGATGCCGAGGCCAAGTTCATCCCGCTGTACATGCATAAGAAAATTCTGAAGGACAACCCCTTCGAGACCATCGACGCGGCGGTGCTGGAGCTCGTGCGCATGGCCGTGGAGAAGGGTCGCGCCACCAACCCCGACATGCACTTTGGCGTGTGTGGCGAGCACGGCGGCGACCCCAAGTCCATCAAGGGCCTGTTTAATGTGGCCGACGTGGACTACGTGTCCTGCTCGCCCTACCGCGTGCCCCTCGCACGCCTGGCTGCCGCCCAGGCCAAGCTCGAGGCGAAGCGCTCCGCGTAACGTTTTGGGTTCAGACGCCTAACGTAGCCCCCCCTCATGCCGTCCGTCTCATTCGTGAGGCGGACGGTTATCATGTGCGGGTTTTGTCTTTTTGTCTGCGTAAAAAATTGTTCTTGCAGCAGAAACCCGCGCGTGTATACTCGAATACGTTTGTTCAACTACGTGCCGGCCAGAGTGGTACGGCACCTCTAGAAGAGTAAGGAATTGCACATGGATTACATCCGCGCAATCGAGCGTCAGCAGATCCGCGAGGACATTCCTCAGGTTCGCGTCGCCGACAACGTCAAGGTTCACTACCGCATTAAGGAAGGCGACCGCGAGCGCATCCAGGTCTTCCAGGGCGACGTCATCCGCATGGCCGGCGCCGGTGCCCGCGAGACCTTCACCGTCCGCAAGATGTCCTTCGGTGTCGGTGTTGAGCGTACCTTCCCGCTTCACAGCCCCAAGATCGCCAAGCTCGAGGTCGTTCGTCATGGTCGCGTCCGTCGCGCCAAGCTGTACTACCTCCGCGACAAGGTGGGCAAGGCTGCTCGCATCCCCGAGAAGCGCTAAGAAGATCGCAGCGTCTGTCCACTCGTTTGGACACAAGGGTCACCTTCGGGTGGCCCTTCTTTTTATCTGATTTGCATGCAAGGAGGGCCTGGTATGGCCAATATGACGAGCTCGGTTTCGGCATCGCAGGTTGCCGGAGAGCTAGCGAGCGCAACGTTTGAGGAGATCCCCGCCCTCGTGGAGCATTATCGCGAGGACCCGCGCCAGCAGGTGATCAAGGCTTGTGAACGCGCCCTCAAACGCCATGCTAAGGAACTTGCCGAGCGCGAGCGCGTCAATGACATGTACGAGCTTATGCATGAGCTTGGCGGTGATGGAGTGGTCGTTGGTGTCGACGAGGTGGGTCGCGGATCGGTGGCCGGTCCTTTGACGGTATGCGCTGTCTGCCTTCCTATGGAGCCGCGCGTCTGGGGCATCAACGATTCCAAAAAGCTCACGCCGGCGCGCCGCGAGTTGCTCTCAGTGAAGATTGCCGAGGTGGCGACGGCGATCGGTTTTTGCCATATCGCGCCTAAGGATATCGATGAGATGGGCATGGCCCGTGCTATCCGTACCGCCGTTGCGGGCGCCGTGGCCGATACGGGGCTCGAGCCCGATTGCGTGCTTATGGATGGCAACCCCTTGGGCGCCGTTCCTAACGAGCGCGATGTGGTGAAGGGCGATGCCAAGATCGCCTGCATCGCCGCGGCGTCCATCATGGCCAAGGTCACGCGTGACGAGATGATGGTCGAGTACGACGCCGAGTACCCCGAGTACCATCTGGCCGAGTCGAAGGGCTATGCGAGCCCCGAGCACATCGAGGCCATTCGCAAACATGGACTTTGTCCGCTGCACCGCGTGAGCTTTTGCGGAAACTTTCTGCAGACTGAGCGCCTTTTCTAGGCCAATTGTGGAGACAGGGACCTCTGTGGTTTTATAAACCTGCTGGTAGCGGGCCGTATGCAGCAGCATTGCTGCGTACGGCCCGTTTTTTGTCGGCATTTGGTCAGCTTTTGGTTTGCTTCCGGTACTTACCCGCATGAAAGGTGCCCTCATCATCGGGGCAATGCAGTGTGCGGGAAAGGAGACCCCATGAGTGCCGCAAGCAAAAAGAGCAAGACGCAGCAGCTCAAGGAGCGTTGGGAAAACGGCGAGCTCGACTGTGGGGCGATGACGCCCGAGTTTATCAAGGGACTCAGTCCCCGCGAGCTGGGCATGCTAGGCGAGCTGATCACCATCGACTACTTTAACGAGCGCGGCTACACCTTGCTGGAGCAGGGTTATCGTTGCACCGAGGGCGAGGCCGATCTGGTGCTGCTCGATGAGCTCGACGATGTCGTGGTGATGGCCGAGGTCAAGACCAGACGCGTTGCGCTGGATTGCAACACGCGGGTCTTTCCCGAGGAGGCCGTGGACGCCCAAAAGCAACGCCGCTACCGCCGCATCGCAAGTTGCTATCTCATGGAGCATTATCCGCTCAAGGCGATTCGCTTCGATGCCGTGGGCGTCACCATCCGCGACGGGCATATCGCCGAGATCGAGCACCAGTACAACGCGTTCGATTGGCAGGTGTCGTGATGGCGTTCGAGACGTTTGCCGTTCACGCGGCCTGCATCCGCGGCGTCGAGGCGATTCACGTCACGGTCGAGGTCTCGCTTGCCGGCGGCGTTCCGGGCATTCAGATGCTCGGCATCCCGAGTATGGAGGTGATGGAGTCACGTGGTCGTATTCGCTGTGCGATGCGCTCGGCCGGCTTTGAGATTCCGCGCTCGGGCATTACGGTCAATCTGGCGCCCGGCGATATTCGCAAGACCGGTAGCGGCTTTGATCTGCCCATCGCCATCGCGGTTCTAGCGGCCGATGGTCAGATTCCCCGCGACAACCTCGATCGTTGTCTTATCGCCGGCGAGCTCGGCTTGGACGGCACGGTGCTTCCTGTCAAAGGCGAGGTGGCGTTTCAGCTATTGGCTCGCGACATGGGGCTGTCTTTTATCGCCGGCAGGTCCGACCAGCATGTGCCACTCGCGGGCGTGGATTGCGGCTTTATCGACCATCTGTCTCAGCTTGCTCACGGCATGGGCGATGCCGCACGGCACTACTTGGATTCCGAGGGTGTCGAGGCGACCTTTGAGCCCGAGCTCGACTATGCAGACGTGCTGGGGCAGGAAGTCGCTAAACGCGGCATGGCGCTTGCGGCGGCAGGAGAACTCGGCTTGCTCATGATCGGGTCTCCGGGATCGGGCAAGACGATGCTCGCACGCCGTATGACCGGCATCCTGCCCGAGCTTTCCGTTGAGGATCAGCAGGAGGCACTGTGCATCCATTCGGTTTTGGGTGAGAACATTGATGGCTTGTTGGCGGGGCACCGGCCCTTCCGCAGTCCCCATCACAGTATTTCGACCGCAGGCCTTATCGGCGGCGGACGCCCGGTGCACCCGGGTGAGATCAGCCTTGCTCATGGCGGCGTGCTCTTTTTGGACGAGCTTGCCGAGTTTCCCACGGGCGTACTGCAGACGCTCAGACAGCCTATCGAGCGCGGCTACGTGAGGATCGTACGCGTCGACGGGGCTTTTACCTTCCCGTCGCGCTTTCAGCTGCTGGCTGCGAGCAATCCCTGCCCCTGCGGCTTTTTGGGCGATCGCGAGGTGCCGTGTCGCTGCTCGGCGGCGATGGTCGAGCGCTATCGGTCTAAACTGCGCGGTCCTTTGGCCGACCGTATCGACATGATGATCGATGTGACCCGTCCCGACCCTCAGGTGATTATCGAGGGTGCGGAGGGCATGTCGTCGGCCGAGTTACGTGACTACGTTGTGCGCGGTCGCGCCTTTCGCGCTTGGCGCGAATCCCGCATGGACGATGCGGATGCCGAGGCCGAGGATGACGAGACTCGGTCCATTGACGGCGTCGTTTCGACCTTTGAGCTCGATGATGCGGCGGAGAAGTGTGTGCTCGGCCTGTCGAAGCGCACGCATCTCACAGGGCGTGGCATCGTGCGCCTTGTTCGCATTGCGCGCACGATCGCAGATGTCGCCGAGAGCGAGCAGGTGACGCAGGACCACGTGCTCGAGGCGGCGATGTACCAGGGAAGGAGGGACCAATGATGGCTGAAGGGACCTTCGAGCTGCATCCAGGTGACGCGTTGTATCCCGAGACCGTTTTGGAGCTTTCTGATGTACCTCAGACGCTCTATGTGCGCGGCAACCCCGAGGCGCTTTCGACGCCCGCGCTCTCCATCATCGGTGCGCGAAAGGCCTCGCCGTATGGTCTTGCCGTGGCAGAGCTTGCGGCGAAGGTGGCGGTTGAGGCGGGAGTGACGGTAGTTTCGGGCGGTGCGGTCGGTTGTGACCAGGCCTCGGGTTGGGCCTGTCTCTTATACACATCTCCGAGCCCACGAGACGCTC
>URIK01000110.1 GCA_900547855.1 uncultured Collinsella sp.
GTCGAAGAGGAACATCATGGTGTTGCTGTTGCGTACCTTGAACTTGAAGAAGATGCGGTAGTTATTGTAGGCCGGCCTGAACGGCAGGAGGCCTGGCGACTCGATCTCGTAGTCGAGAGCCACCTCGTAATCACCCTCCTCGTACATGTCGATATGGGTGTTGGCGCCGACTTTGACGCTCGAAAGGTATTCAGTGCTGACGGTGGGCTCGGTTGAGGCGTTCTGGTAATCGGTGTGCTTGGTTATGAGGGCGCCGTGGCCGAAATCGGTCTTGGGAATGCCGAAATACTCGTCGTACCCGTTTCCGTCGCCGGAGATTTTTCTTTTGTCGTCCCCGTTCAGGGAATCGATACTCTGATCGAGCTGAAAGCTGAGCTCAACCTGATCGCCACTGTTTTTAAGAAACACGGGGACATCGTCGCCCGCTCTGCTCGTGAAGCCGCTGACGACGAACCTGCCAAGCTTCCATCCAAAGTGGGGGTCCCCCTCTTTGATGCTGTTGGATTCCGAATAGCCGTTGTCCAGGCCCGTGTTGACAACCTTGTCGTAGTAGTACTTGTTGTCCTCGGAACCGTTGCTGCTTGAATCATCCGCCAGTGTGATTGTGGGCAGTGTAACCGATAGAGCAGCGACGGCGCACAGCACGGCAAGCAACGCGCGTTTCATTCTCATTCAAGCGCTCCTAGCACCCGTTTCGACAATAAAAGTCATTATACAGAACGCCGCCAGCACATCGAAAGGGCGAGGGAGACTCCGTCGGAATAAGCCCAAGCACGGCGCGCGCCGAGCATTTTAAGGCGTTTACATACGACGACGGGTACAGCTTGCCCGCCACGCTACAGCGTCGGATTACGTCATCGGCAGGCGAACCGCTGCGATTATGGATGCTCGCCATCAGCGCGACAAGCGTATTGTCCCGACCTCCATTCCATCCGAGCACAGGCTGGACGCCCAACGAAGGCAAGCTGAGCAACGCCACCCTCGCTCACCAATTCGCACAGTGTGCCGTCCTTATCAATGAAATAACGGGCAGAAGCTCTTGCCAATGAGCGCGAGAAGTACAACGGGTTGTTGCGCCCCGACGCCTCAGTGCCGGCTCAGCGAACCACGATTATTGAGATGCGGCTGCCCCGGCGGTGTAGTTGCGGGAATCGCACTGGATGAACTCCATATCGTTAGCCATCCTGCCCTTCCGATGAGTACCATCAAAATTGACCCCATGCACGAAGTTCCCAAGCAGGAGCGACCCCAGCCACCGCCTTCATCATCCAGGTCATCATCCAGAGCGACCACGAATCAGTTGGAAGCTGAATGCCGATTTCAGGAGGCGCGCTAGAATGGTGGAAAACCAGCAGCGTTGACCATATAAACGATAACCATCCGGAAGGAGCTTCCGTGAGACTCTTCGACAAAGGCTTCGACCCATTGGCCGAAATTCAGAAAACGGCCGACTCTGCCGGCAAGGCAATCGGGGATGCAGCCGGCTCCATCGGAAAGATAATCGGCGACGTCGCCAACGCAGCCGACTCCGCAGCCGTTGACATCGCTGAAAAGGCCAGTCTGGTAGCCGGTGGCACTGCCAAGAGTATCCAAGAGGGCGCATCGTCGGCATTGGAGAATGCCGGAAACCAGATTAAGCAGATCAAGGAGGACCAAGAGAGTCATAAAAATAACTTCACGACGATTGGGTCCCTTCAGCCCGTCGTAAACGTAATCAACGATGCCGCGGTGGCGCTTGACGACAAGAGCCGTACGATCGAGGAAAGCACGATTCCCGAGGTCGTGGCTGGCGCCCTGGGCGCAGGTGTTGGAAGCGCCGGCTCCTTCATGGCGCTGTACGGCCTCGGCTCCGTCGGTCATTCCGCCGCAGGCATCACGTCAGGTCTTGCGGCGGCCGGTGGCATCGTGGGCGGCGGCATGGTCGCGGGCGTCTTCGTGCTCGCGGCGCCGGTGGCCATCGCAGCCGGTACGGGCGTCGCGGTCGCGTCCCACCTTAAGAACAAACAAATGGGCCAGGAGAAGGAGCGCCTGTACAAAGAGGCGCTTGCCAAGCACCAGGCGATTATCCAAGCGCTCAAGGACGAGTCAGACACAAGCGTTGAGCGCCTCGAGTACCTACAGTCTCTCAACGTCCTGCTCGAAAGGGCGGTGCGAGATCTCAAGAGCGACCTGGCAATTCAAGATGAGTAGGCACGAATACTCCAACGGCGAGAAGGAGATCAACGCCGTCCTTGCCCACCAAGACGACCAGATCAAGTCGATTTCATTCCCATCGGCCGAAGAACTCGAAGGCCACATTGCCAGCAGCGAGAAGCTGCTGGCGTCGCTCAGCTACGACCTCCCTCAACGCAACAAGGGCGCAAAGCCCGTCCGCACCGGCCAGCCGCTCATGGCCCCCACATGGAATCAGATACTCGACGAAGCCCTGCAAGCGGGCAACGGGTCTGCCGAACTCGAAGACCTCTTCACAGAAGAAGAACTTCAAGCCAACCGCGAGGAGGTCCTGGCATTAAACGAGCAGTACAACCAGATCCATCGCATGGACGCCGTCGACGTGGCCATAGCCGCGAGCGCCGGCTTTCTAGCCGCGGTCGTGGACATCCTACTCGTCGGAATCCCCCAGAAGACCCACGACGGCCTGAAGGCGGGCCCGCTCTCCGATTACATCCGTGACTACTTCGACAAGCGTTTCCCGCCCAATGAGATGGAGAGGCTTGCGAACTCCAAGGTAAGCAAGGTTCCCTACGACGCCCAGGACAACAGAAACACCGCCACGCGGGTGGAAGGCCTCTCGGCCTACTACCACAGGCTCTTATCCCTTGGACACGACCCACTGCTTGGCTTCGTCTTCGGCGTATCGGACATCCTCACGGGCAGGATGACCACCATCGATAAAAACGGCAAAATCGTATCCCAAGTGATGGAATGTTACACAGGACGTAAGGAGGCCGATATTTTCGCCGCCATCGCAAAGCAGATCATCCATCTCAAGTCGGACATCACAACCTCCATGGGCCTGCCCGCACCGCTCATGGAGCTGTTCAACATCATGCAGTTTGGCAGCATAGGCGAAGAAGAACAAACGGTTGCAGAGATTGTCCAGGGCATGTATTTCGAGGGCTACGATTTCATTCACTTCTGTTCAACCTCGGTCCCCGTCGCCATAGTCGAAGTCGTGGTCAGGCTCTGTTACACGATCCGCAAGGTAAAAGAAGGGCTGACCATAAAGGATGCCATCCCGTTCTCAACCGAACCCAGCAAGAACCCCAAGCTTGCAACGATGCTCTTCACCGCCCATTGCGTGGCCACAGCCGTGAACGCCGGAAAGCTAGTCTTCACCGAGAACCCCATGGCTATCAACTACCCGCAATGGATTGCGTTCGCGAAATACAGCTACCAGCAACTCAAATGGGTTGCTATAACCAAACCTGCCGAGCGTGACTGGTTCGTTCGCAAAGCCACCGAAGGAGAGCTGACAGACGCCTACGATGATATCGACCAACTCTTTGGCGAAATGTGTCCAGAGACTGTGGTCATCGGTTAACTCCTCCATCACCGAACAAATAGGGCTCTTTTTTCTGTAATCGGCTAAGATATCCGACAAGATGCCGGACGAGCCGGAAGGGACTGACATGTACATCCACCTCAGCAAGGAAGACAGCGAAAAGCTGGACCGCCTCATGCGTGAGTATGAGCAGACCTTCCATGAGAGGTGCCACGCTTACTGCATGCGCGACCCTATCGCCGAGATAGAGAAGTGCCTGAAAACCGGCAGGCCGTCCAAGATCAAGCCTGAACCCGGAGCGGTCTACTAGAACAGTTTCAGAGCCCCTCTATTTTTGATACTGCCACCGCGGGCAGACACTTTTAGAAGACATCGGCAAGCATGATATTGCTCAACGTTAACGTTCCGATCGAGGACTTTTAATGAAGTGCCCAGCACTTCCCCGCAACACAAAAACGGGGGCGGCCCGCGCTCCTGCGAGCTGCCCCATACCCTTGGCTATCGCATCATAAAACTAGTCAGCACCACTCCCCTACTTCCCAAATAGCGCACCCAGCAGACCGCGGCGTTTGGGCTTTTCTTCTCGGTAGGAACCCTCGGCAACCGCTGCAACCTGGCGCGGTTGCTCGCCGCCTCCACGGCGCACGATCTGGTATAGGAACGGCGATTTAACATATTTGACCTCGACGGGCGTTGCGTGCACGGTGCTCTCGCCGGACAGATGCAGGCTCGGGTTGAGCGGCGCCACGATATGCGTCTCGCGCTTGTCGCTAAATACCACCGCGGCCGCGCGGCCCGTCTGGCCGTTTACGGCAATGCGCACCTGCTCGCCATCGCGACCGTCTGTCGCCGGACGATCGACATAGTAGACCGGCACCATCACCAGGCCGTCCTTATGCTTGCGGGCCTTGCATGCCCACGTGCGGATGCTCTTTTTATTGAGCCCCAGTACAGCCTCGGCGTCGTTGCCCGCAACGTCGAGCGCCAACTTATCAATGACCACCTGGTCCTTGGTAGACGCATCGACGGAGACAACGCGGAAGTCACCTTCCTGCATGGCGGGATCGAACGGCCCAACCTTGGCAAAGTCCCACGGCTCCAAAATGCCCATGAGGCGAACGTCCAGGTAGTTTGCCCTGGGGTTTGCCCAGTCGAGCACCTCGTAGTACACCATGGTTTCCTTGCTCAGGCCCTTGCCCGGGAAGCTCGCCATCATGCGCAGGTCCGCCAGCGCCATGGGGAAATAGAAGAGCATCATGTCGTTTTGGATCGCATCTTCCACGTCGTGCCCGGCAAAGGCATCCGGGTACTGGCGCACCAGCTGCAGCGCGTTGGCACGTGCCTGCTGCGGCGAGATTTCGCAGGGAATACCCTGATCCGGCACATACTCCGCACCCACGCCCATGGTCAGACGCTTGCTAAACGTCCCCGGCTTGAGCAGGTCGGCAATGCCGATCTTGTTGCCGCAGGACGGGCACTCAAACACGCGCTGGGTCGACTCGCCCTCAAAGGACGCACCACAGAAGGGGCAAGGAATACTCACATGCGTGGCCTCTTGGAACTCCTGCGCCGTGCCGCGATCCTCCCACAGCAGATGTTCCAGGACCGACTGATTGCGCCAGTGCGAATTGAAGAAATACCAGTCCGGGTCCTCCGGGCGCTCGAGTTGCGACACATGCGTGAGCTTGAGCAGTCCATCCACCACCGTCAGCGGCGTATGGCGAATGCCCAGGGCGCTCTTGGGCTCTCCGACGTCCGCCTGCCACGGAACGACCGTGCCGCAATAGGCGCACTCAAAGCTGCGCTTAGCCTGGTGCGAGTACATAGGGCCGCCGCAGTTTTGACATTTAATGGCAAACATCTCGTCCATGGAAACGTCCTCCTTTGCACAGGGGCTGTCGACATTAAGTATGTCGAGCAAGCAGGCACATGCCCATACCCATGTGGCCCAAAATGGACCACCCAGGCAGACGAGAAGGCTCGCTCGTTAGCACCGGCAGACTATTGCTGCATTTTCTGAGCATCGGTGCACGGCGCCCCCGCGCGAGCTACACTATCCCCTTAAACATGATTGTGAGGACGACCGCTATGCTATTTGTAAATCGGCTGGTACATACGCTTGTTCCCGGCAGCGAGAGCGAGCCGGTCGATGCATCTTGCCGCACCAACGCGGGCTTTTCCGCAAGCCTCGTCTGCATTGGCCTCAACATCACCCTGTGCCTGGCCAAGGGCATCGCGGGCCTGCTCGCCGGCTCCGTCTCCCTCATCGCCGACGCTTTCAACAACCTCTCCGATGCCTCGAGCAACATCGTGAGCCTGCTCGGGTTCCGCCTTGCCAGCCGCCCGGCAGACGAAGGCCACCCCTATGGCCACGGTCGCTATGAGTACCTAGCCGGCCTGTTCGTCGCCGTCCTGGTTTGCGCCGTCGGCATCAATCTGATCCTCGAGTCGGTCACTAAGATCATCAAGCCTTCCCCCACCGTGTATTCGGCGCTCTCCATGGCCGCCCTTGTTCTGTCCATGCTCGTTAAGCTCTGGATGGCAGCGTTCAACCGCACGCTGGGCGACCGCATCGACTCGGAGACGCTCATCGCCACGGCACAGGACTCCAAAAACGACGTCATCACCTCGGGCT
>URIK01000111.1 GCA_900547855.1 uncultured Collinsella sp.
CTACACTCGACTAGTCGTCGGCAGCGTCAGATGTGTATAAGAGACAGGCCGATACTCCACGCCAGGTCGGTTCAATACCTCGGCAGGAGCATCCTCCAGCGCATCAGCCGCCACGGCAATCGTTCCAACCGAAAACTGTTCGAGCACGGCAGGCAGACCACCCCAGTGGTCCTCATCCCAATGCGTAACAAAGACGGCATCGATATGGTGCACGTTATTGCGAACCAACGCCGCCACCACGCGCTCGTCGAGCCCGCAGTCGACGAGCGCTACTACGCCGCCCTGGCGGATAAGAATCGCATCCGCCTGGCCCACATCGAGCACCGTCACCGAAGGCGGAGCGAATCGATCCCAGTAGACGTACGGAATCGCAGCCAAGAGCACCAGGCATGCAAGCCCCACCGCCATAGGACGTGCACGGGGACGCGGCCACCAGACCAGCAGAACCGCCAGCAAACACGGCACTAGGTAAATCCACATGCTATCGGGCGGCACGCTCACGGATGCACCCGGCACGGCGGCAAACAGCTGCTCGAAAAACAGCGCGCAACGGGCGGCAATCATGGGCACAACGAGCGCCCAAGTCCGCAACGGTGCCACGAGCGAAAAGGGAACCAGCACGATGGACACAGCAAGCAGTACGCTCACCACCGGACCGATGACCGCATTTGCCAACGGAGCAATGAGCGAGAACGTACCGAAGGCGGGAATGGTAATGGGAAGAGTCGCCAGTTGCGAGCACAGCGTGACGGAAAGCATGCTTGCAACGCCCGATGGCACACTCAGCTCACCCAAAGCGAAGGTCGCATAGGGGCAAAAGCACAGAATGGCAAAGACGCTGGCACATGAAAGCTGAAAGCCCATCTCGAACAGCACCGTCGGCCGCAGTAGCACAAAGATGGACATGGTTACGAAGAGTGCCGATGCGCCGTGCCGGCGACGCCCCGCGCCGTTTACAACAAGCGTCGCGAACACCATGCAGCACGCGCGCACGGCCGAGGGAGACGCGCCCGTAAAGACAGCGTAGCCCACAAGCGTTATCGCCAATATCGCCCGCTGAAGACCACGTGAGCAGCGAGTCTTTTGCAATACACCCTCGATTACAAACCCCACGATAGCCAAATGGCTGCCGGAGACGGCTATAAGATGCGCCGTTCCCGTCACCGAAAACCAATCGCCCGCCGACTGGGCGCGCAGCTCGGCCGAACGACCGCAGACGACACCGGCTATGAGTGCACGCGCCGGGTCGGTCGCAGGCGCGATGGACGCAAGCAGCCCATTTCGCAGCCGAAGCAGCGGCCCCGGAGAGCCCTCATCGACCGACACAATCCGAACGGCTTTTACCTTGCATACCTCGCCTCGGAGCACGCGCGATCGTCCATACGCATCGTTCTCAAAACGTGAAACGCGACCGATAACACGCACGTGCGCCCCGACCTTGAGCTCGCGGTCGCACGATAGGCGAACCGTTGCCAAGTTCTTACCGTCCGCGCGTGCCTCGCAGGTATAGGAATACACGTCGTCGTTTATGGATGGATCGCCCTGCACGATAAACTCGAGGCCGCTTGCCGCTCGACCGTCGAGCGCCTTCGAGGCGCTGAGCGCACCCACAGCACACCACGCCGAGACGACCGCTCCCGCCACGAGACCGACGGACGCGGCATACAACCACCACTTCAAAGGGGCAAGCCGCGCACAAGATTGAGCCAGCACAACGAATACCGCCGCCGCAACGGGAATGGCCCATAGCAGCCCGACCGCCGGCGCCCGCTCCCTCAGCAGCGCATCAGCGGCCACGTTGAGCACCAAGGCGCAGCTCATGCACATGCCGGCACACAAGGCCATCGTCCACGGAAGCAGGGGTCGCGGAGGCATCACACGCTCGCGCTCGGTCGCACTCATACGCAGATGCAATCTTTGATTTTGGCAAGCTTCTTCTCGCCGATTCCCGACACACGCATCAGATCGTCAACCGAGGCAAAAGCACCGTTCTTTGTCCGTTCATCGATAATCGACTGGGCCATGGAGGGACCGATGCCCGAGAGCGTCTGCAGCTCTGCCGCGCTTGCCGTATTGATGTTTACTAGGCCTGTTGCGCCACTCACGCCCGATGATGTGGAAGCCCCACCATCAACACCGACTTCCGCAATGGACGCCTGCTGCTCCCCTACCGTTGGAACATGGATTTTTTGTCCATCAGTGACCTTAGATGCCCGATTAAGCCCCGTAACGTCAGCCTCGGGCGCCAGCCCGCCGGCGGCATCGATCGCCTGGGATACCCGTGCCCCATCTTTGAGTCTGTATACACCGGGCGACACAACGGCGGCATCGACATCGACATAGACCTCTGCCGCGGCAGAAGCCTTAGTCGAAGAGCCTTCGGATGTCTTTCCGCTCGAAGCATCGCCGGATCCCGGCTCCACTAACGAGCCCGTACCATCAGTGCGCTCAAACGACACGCCGCCGGCACCGCCGCCAAGGTTCGCCATCGCCAAGCCGCTCGCCATCGCAATGACGCCCAATATCGCCACCACCACAGCCTTATGACCGAGCAGCTTGCCTGCCCAGCGGTCCATCTTTTTGACCCGTTCGTGTTGTTCGCGCTGCGCCATAACAAAACCTCCCAACAACATCGTGTCAGGAAAAGAGCCCTGCAACAGCCATGCTTCAAAACCGGTTTTCGCGGTCAAACCAAAAGCTGACCAAAACCTTGCACAAATCTGTCCATTTATTCAGGCACACGTCAGCAAATGAACACTTAGCCGCAAAATGCCCAGATAGCAAAAGACCGACGATGCAAGAGCATCGTCGGTCTATGCACAAATTTACTCGTGATCTTGGTAAATCTCACGCGGAGCAAGCTCCGAATGTTTGCGTTTTAAGGTCTTAGGGGCCTTATACGTGTTGCTTTCGAAGTCGATGTACTCGGTCTGCTTGAGTAGGCGCTCGATCATCTCCTCGTGATCGAACAACTCCCAGGCCTCATGCACGGCATCGAGTTTAGCGTGCGTCTCGGGACGACGCGGCATAAACAGCGTGCAGCAGTCGGGAGCGGCCTCAGTCGAGATATCGAACGTACCAATCTCCTCGGCGCGCGCGATAATCTCCTGCTTGTCCGAACCGATGAGCGGACGGAACACGGGGATCTTCACGGCCTCGTTAACGGCCATGATATTCTCAAGCGTTTGGGAGGCAACCTGTCCAAGCGATTCGCCCGTCACGATGGCCTTGGCGCCCTCGATGTGTGCAATGCGCTCGGCAACCGAATACATAATGCGGCGATACATGATCACGCGCAGGTTGCTGGGACAGGTGACCGAAATCTCACGCTGACAGTCGCCAAACGGCACCACGTACAGGCGGCCGATCTGGACACCCGGCTCAAGCGCACGGATGATGTCCTGCACCAAATACTCGCTCGTATCGGGCGTCTGCGGACGACCGGAGAAATGCACCGGCACGCACACCGCGCCGCGACGCGCGAGCATCCAGGTCGCCACCGGAGAATCGATACCCGATGACAGCAGCGTCACGACCTTGCCGGCAGAACCAACCGGCAGACCGCCCACGCCGCGCTCGGAGCGCGCGTACACATAAACGCTACCCTGGACCACCAGCACGTGCACCATCGCATCGGGGTCGTGCATTTGAACCTTTTTATCGGGGAAGGCCTCACACAACACCTCGCCCACCTGACGGTTGATGTCAATCGAGGTGAGCTCATAGTCGGTATTGGAGCGCTTGGCGTGCACCTTAAACGAATCGAAGGAACCAAACTCGCGCAGCGCCTTCACGGCGGCGGCACAGTACTCCTGAGGGTCGCGATTGGTGTGATACGCCAAAGACACACGGGCAACGCCGGGAACGGTGCGAATGACACGCGCCGCCTCGTCGGCCTGATGCTCGTTAAAGGTCACGAGGATATAACCGGAAATTCGAGACACGGCATTCACGGAAAAGGCGGCCAAGGCCGCCTTGATGTTATCCATGAGGATATGCTCAAAATGTGCGCGGTTCTTACCCTTCAGTCCAACCTCGTGATAGTGGACCAGGCAGACGCGAGCCGCCATTTAGGCTTCAGCAACCTTGTGGCCGAGCGCCTTCTCGTAACGGGCCTCGTCGTAAGAGATGTCGCCGTCGACAATCTCGTCCATAGCCATCGAAATGGTATCGGCACCGGAAAGCCCGATGGTGATGTCATCGACATCCTGGACGGCAAGCACGCGGTTGTGCTGGCCACGCAGCATGCTGTTAATGTCGCAGGCGCGCTTGGAGGCAAGCGAAGCGAGCAGGAAGCGGTTGTGATCGGTCTTCTCCAGAAGATCGTCAATGCAAGGCTTTACAACGGACACGGACCTCAGATCCTTTCATGCATATCGAGAACGCGAACGAGCTCATCGGTCGCGCGGTCGAGATCGTCATTAACCACGACGTCGTCGTAGCGGTCGGCAAGGGCAAGCTCATCGGCGGCGTTTGCCATACGCAGCTCAATCGTCTCGGGCGTCTCGGTACCGCGACCGACCAGGCGCTCGCGGAGTACCTCAAGCGAAGGCGGCTTGATAAAGATCAACACGGCCTCGGGGAAACGCTCCTTCACCTGCAGGGCGCCCTGGACATCGATCTCCAAAATCAGAGATGCGCCAGAGGCGAGCTTGGATGTGACCTCGCTCACCAACGTGCCGTAGCAGTTACCGTGGACCTCGGCCCACTCAACAAACTCACCGTTTGCCACGCGGCGGTCGAACTCCTCGCGCGTCAGAAAAAAGTAGTTGACGCCGTCGACCTCACCTTTGCGTGGTGCTCGCGTGGTAGCCGAAACCGTCAGGCCCAGGTTCGAGCGGCGCTCGCGCACACGAGTGACGAGCGTACCCTTCCCTGCGCCTGACGGTCCAGAAATCACAAAGAGCTTGGAATCCTGAGCGCTCACTTATTTGGTCAGCTGCTCGAGGAGCTGCTCGCGCTGACGGACGCCGAGGCCCTGGACGCGACGGGTAGCGGAGATACCAAGCTCCTCCATGATCTTGGCGGCCTTGGCCTTGCCATAACCAGGAAGAGACTCGATGAGGGTGGAAACCTTCATGCGGGAAGCGATGGGGTCATCGGAGTTGAGCACGGACTCGAGGGACTTCTCGCCCTTCTTGATCTGCTCGCGAAGCTCAGCGCGGGCGTGACGTGCGGCAGCAGCCTTCTCAAGAGCCTGCTTACGCTGCTCATCGGTAAGCTGAGGGAGTGCCATTCGTACCTCCAAATAGTTGGGTTATATCTGATTCAATAATTGGCATTTTAGCACGTAGAACGTACAAAATGCCCAATCGCGGCTCCATAGGTTAGACGATACCCGCAAAAAGTGCAATATACTGCGCCCAAAGTTAAGCCCCTGACCTGCGATTCCACACAAAGGATGGGAAAGTTTACGCAGGCACAGGGGCTAATTTGTGCTAATGAGACCCAAAAGTGGTGACTTAGGGGAATCTTTTACGCGACGTTTTCGACCAGCTCGGCGACAATGGCGTCAAAGGCGGCAACCGGATCGTCGGCGCCGGTGATGGGACGGCCCACCACAATGTGGCTCGCACCGCGCTCGATAGCCTGGGAAGGCGTCGCCACGCGGGACTGGTCACCAAGGGCGGCACCCACCGGACGCACACCCGGAGTCACGATCAGGGCATCAGGGCCCAGCAGCTCACGCATGTCGTGAGCCTCCATCGGCGAGCACACGATGCCATCGATGCCGTTGGCCTGAGCGAGCTTTGCCAGGCGGGCGGCCTCCTCGGCCACGGGCGACTCGACGCCGATCTCGCTCAAGGCATCCTGATTCATGCTCGTGAGCACGGTGATGGCGACGAGCATGGCGCGGTCCTCGCGCGCCTCCTCGGCACCCTCGCGGCAGGCAGCGAGCATGGCGCCCGAACCCAAGCCGTGAACCGAGAGCAGGTCGGCACCGGCAAGCGAGGCCGAACGGGCGGCACCGCGAACCTGATGCGGAATATCATGGAACTTAAGGTCAAGGAAGACCTTAAAGCCCAGGTCCTTAAAGGTCTTGACGATCTGGGGACCCTCGGCGTAATAGAGCGTCATACCAACCTTGAGCCTGTCTCTTATACACATCTGACGCTGCCGACGACTAGTCGAGTGTAGA
>URIK01000112.1 GCA_900547855.1 uncultured Collinsella sp.
GGGTAAGGGCATTGTCATGCGCGAGGGCGCCGATGTGACCATCATTGCCTGCGGCCTGATGGTCGGCGAGGCTCTCGAGGCCGCCGAGCAGCTCGCTGCCGAGGGCATCGACGCCGAGGTCATCAACATGCACACCATCAAGCCCATCGATGCCGACCTGATCGTCAAGAGCGCCACCAAGACCGGTCACGTCGTGACCGTCGAGGAGCACTCTGTGATCGGTGGCCTGGGCAGCGCCGTTGCCGACGTCCTGTGCGAGCAGTGCCCGACGTCGCTCAAGAAGATCGGCGTCAACGACACCTTCGGTGAGTCTGGCCCGGGTGCCGAGCTCTTGCACAAGTATGGCCTGGACGCCGCCAACATCGTGGCGACCACCAAGGAGTTCTTGGTCTAGGACAAAACGAGGCAAAACATCGCCTCAACAACCACATGTAAGCCAGAACAGGGGCGTTCCCAAAGAGGGCGTCCCTGTTTTTTCGGTAACAAACAAAACAGGCTCGCACCAAGCAAGGGCTTCCTCCGGGAAGCGGGCCCATATCAGCAAAGTGCAATTCAGACCCTTCCAACTTTGTATATGCAGCACCCCAAGATAAACGCAGCGACCCCTTAGTTACCGCAGGCCGGGCACAGGGTTACTTTCCAAATCTTTCTGCAGGACGGAGGAGCCCCCGCCGCACGTAGTGCGCAGCGGAGGCTCCGACATGTCCGAGGACGATTTGGAAAGTAACCCTGTGTCCGGCCGGAGGGACCCAAACACGGCCATGCTTCTTATGTGCAGCAAAGCTAATGCTGCTAAAATATTAAGCGCTCATGTAGTTTAAACGCACGACGATAAGGAGCACCAGTGGGTAACCACTTCCGTACCTCCGGTGCGGGCGATGATGCCCCCAAGACGCAGGCAGGCGTCCAGGGCAGTCGTTTCGCCACTCCGGATTCAGAGGGCCAGCCTGTTGCTCAGGCCCCCGCTCAGCCGGCAGATCAGGCACAGCCGGCATCCGATCCCTTTGCCTACAATCCCACCAGCGATGTCGCGCTTTCCGGCACGGCGGGTTTTGAGCCCGTTCAGGCCGTGACCGCTCGCGTGGAGCAGCCTCAGGCTGGTGCCGCCACGCCGCAGCCTACCATGGCCGGCATTCCCGACCCCTTGGCCCCTGCGACGCCGGCTCCTCAGCCTGCGCAGTCCGGTCTCTTTGCCGCTATTCCCGACCCCACTCAGCCTGCTGCCCCGGTGGTCGAGAGCGATCAGGCCGCCGAGGTCGCAAGCCTCGATAACGCGCTCAACAACCCCGATTTCACGTCGGTGTTTGCGCCCATCGATCCGCAGGCCAGCCGCAAGAAGATGGCCAAGCAGGCCGGTGTCGAGCCCGTCATCCTTATGGAGCATGTCACCAAGATCTATCCGGCACAGCCCAACAAGCCTGCACTCGACGACATCAACATCGAGATCTATCCGGGCGAGTTCGTCTTCCTGGTCGGTCACTCCGGTTCGGGTAAGACCACGCTGCTGTCGACGCTCAACCGCGACGTCAAGCCGACGAGCGGCCGCATCCTGGTTGCCGGTCAGGACCTCATGAAGATCAAGAACCGCAAGGTTCCGTTTCTGCGCCGCCAGATTGGTGCCGTGTTCCAGGACTTTAAGCTTCTGCCGCAAAAGACCGCCTACGAAAACGTGGCGTTTGCCCTTCAGTGCATCGGCAAGCCCAAGGGCGTCATTCGCAGCCAGGTGCCCGAGGTGCTGCGTCTGGTCGGTCTGGCCGATCAGATGGACTCGCTGCCCGACCAGCTTTCCGGTGGCGAGCAGCAGCGCGTTGCCGTCGCCCGCGCTATGGTCAACCGTCCGCCGCTGCTGATCTGCGACGAGCCGACGGGCAACCTCGACCCGGCGATCTCACTGGGCATCATGAAGCTGCTCGAGCGTATTAACCGCACTGGCACCACCGTGATCGTCGCCACGCACGACCGCGAGATGGTCGATAGCATGCACCGTCGCGTGATCGCCCTCGAGGGCGGCCACGTTATCCGCGACCAGGAGAGGGGAGGTTACGGCAACTATGGCACCAACTAACGTGGGCTACTCCTTCAAAGAGGCAATCAGCCACTTCTTCCGTAACTGGACTACCTCGCTCGGCGCCGTCATCACGATCTTCCTTTCGCTGTTTATCATCGGCCTGTTCATCATGGGCTCCGCGATGCTGAACTCCGTGATCGGCACCGTCGAGGATCAGGTTGTCATCAACGCGTTCATTAGTGATGACGCTGATCAGGCCGATGTTCAGGCTTTTGAGGCCGAACTTAAGACGTGGAATAACGTCAAGTCCGTGACCTATAAGGACAAGGACGACGCGCTGGCCGAGTATACGAGCAAGATGTCGGGCAACGCCGACGCCACCATGAGCGCGCTCGATGGCCAGAACCCGCTGCCGGCTTCCTTCGCTATTGAGATGGACGATCCGTCCAAGGTCGAGAGCACGGCAGAGAAGCTCAAGAAGGATGCCGATTTCCAGAAGATCGCGGATGACGGCGACGTCAACGCGAGCGTGCTGTACGGCCAGGAGGAAGTGAGCCGCCTGTTCCAGGTGACCAACTACATCCGCATCGCCGCCGTGGTGCTCGTTGGCCTTCTGACCTTTATCGCATTCATCTTCATCAACAACACGATTCGCCTGTCCATTACGGCGCGTCGTCGTGAGATTGCGATTATGCGTCTGGTCGGTGCCAGCAACGGCTTCATTCGCGGCCCGTTTATCACCGAGGGCGTACTGCAGGCCATTTTGGGCTCGCTGCTTTCCATCGGCGTTCTGGAGCTGCTGCGCAATCTGATGATTCCGCGTCTGCAGGAGAGCATCGGCTGGATGTCGTTTGCCCTGCCGATGCAGTACTACCTGGTGACCTATGCTGCGCTGATTCTGGTCGGTGTGATTATCGGTCTCTTTGGTTCTGCCATCGCCATGCGCCGCTACCTGCGCGTGTAGGCATGCTTGGAATTCATCCCTTCCAACGGGTCGTCTCTTATGGGGCGGCCCGTTTTTTGATCCCTAGGGGACGGCAGGAAAGCGAATCATTTGGGTAGACTCTTTGGAGTTCGCAATCGATAGTTAGGAGGCGCCATGGGGCGCAATAACAAGCATAAGCGTGGAGCTCGCAATCAGCGCGGGCCGGTGCGCAGCGAACGCCGTCCGAGCCTGACCGGGCGCGTGCAGCTCCATGAGCATAGCGCCTACGTTGTAACCGAAAACGGCGACTACAAGGTCATGGGCCGCGGTAAGCGCGAGATCATGGATGGCGATACCGTTGCCGTGAGCATTAAGAACAGCCCGCACGGTGAGCGGCGCGCCGTGATCGAAGGCGTGGTTGAGCGCGCAGCCATAAGCGTGGTGGGTACGTACCAGACCGCCGGTCCGCTCGGTGTGATCGAGCCGCTCGATTCGCGCTTGAAGGCCGACTTCTTCATTTTGCCCGAGGATACCTCGGCGGATCGTCTGGGTGTCCACCCGGGTGATGCCGTTGTCGCGCGCATTTTGACCTACCCGACGCGCCTGGAATCGGGCACTGTGACGATCGAACGCCGCATTGGCGGAGATGACGCGCCCGATTTGGGCGTTCAATATGTGATGGCGCGTTATGGCTATACCGATAGCTATCCCGAGGCCGCGCTGGACGAGGCCGAGGGGCTTTCGCTCGATGTGTCCGCGGCGCTTAAGGACCCGCTCCGCCGCGATCTGCGCGACCGCTTTGTCATCACGATCGACCCGGTCGACGCGCGCGACTTTGACGATGCCATTTCGTTGGAGCGCACGCCCGAGGGTGGCTACAAGCTGGGTGTGCATATCGCCGACGTTTCACACTATGTGGCTTGGGACGGGCATATCGATCTTGAGGCTCGTCATCGCACGACATCGGTGTATCTGGCCGATCGCGTGCTTCCCATGCTGCCCGAACGCCTGTCCAATGACCTGTGCTCGCTTCGCCCTGACGAGGACCGTCTTGCGTTTACCGTTGACATTGAGCTCGATGCACAGGGTCGCGTGCGGCATTACGATCCGTACCCCAGCGTGATTCGCTCGCGTGTGCGTATGGACTATGACGGCGCCGAGGCGCTGCTGGTGCGTGCCGGTGCGGTTGAGTATTCGGTGCTGGAGGGCGCGGCTGAGGATGTTGCGGCTGCTGAGGCCTCGCGCGAGGAAGCGCTTGAGCGCGGTCTTGCGTGCGAGGAAGTCGCCCGCGGCTACAATGTCGACCTCGGCGATTTCCTTGTCGCCGCCAACGAACTCGCCGAACTTCGCCGTCGTATTCGTCGCGCCCGCGGCTCAGTCGATTTTGACACGGCCGAGATTCGCGCTCTGTTGGATGAGGACGGAGTGCCCGTGCAGATTGTGGCGCGTGAGCGTTCGTGTGCCACGTCGCTTATCGAGGAAGCCATGCTGCTCGCCAACGAGTGCGTTGCAGAGTGGCTGGCAGACCGTGATATCGAGGCCTGTTATCGCGTGCATGAGGATCCGAGCCCCGATAGCCTGCACGGTGCCGCCGTTGCGCTGGCGCAGCTGGGCATCATCGACGATCGCCGTGCTGCCGGTATTGCCCTGGGGAGCCCCGATGAGCTGCAGGCTGCAGTTGATGCTGCCGCCGGTACGGCCAACGCACCGCTCGTCAACACGCTGCTTCTGCGCAGCATGCAGCGCGCGCTGTACAAGCCGCGCAACGAGGGCCACTTTGCGCTCGCCGCGCCGTGCTACTGCCACTTTACGAGTCCCATCCGTCGCTACCCCGATCTGGTGGTGCACCGCGTGCTCAAGCTGCAGTTGGCCTATGAGCGACTCGGCGGCAAGAACGCCTTGGTCCGTACGCCGCGGCTGATTGGCAAGGGGCGCGAGTCGCTGCCGCGCATTCTGCCGCAGATCTGCCGCGCATGCAGCGATGCCGAGCGCGCGGCAGATGCCGTCAGCCATGCGACGCAAAAGATCAAGATTGCCCAGTACTATGAGGACCGTCTGGGCGAGCGCTATGCCGGAACCGTCTCGTGGGTTAGCAGCATGGGCCTCTTTGTACGCTTAGATCTAACGCAGGTCGAAGGCTTGGTTTCGATCAAGAGCCTGGGCAACGAGTGGTTCGAGTTCGACGAGGACGCGCTAACGCTCACGGGTGCCGACACGGGCACCCGTTACGAGCTGGGGCAGCGCGTGATCATCGAGGTCTCGCGCGTCAATACCACGCGTGGGCACTTGGACTTCAAGCTTATCCATTAGCCAAATCCCGACTGATGGTGGGGGAGCGGAGGGCGGCCTTTCGGGACCGCCCTCCGCATTTGAATCGTGGCTACCTTGCCGTCTGCTCGGCCGTCCGCTTACCTGCTATTTGAGAGGTAAAACCTACCAAAATAAACCTGTCCCTTTTTGGCAGGTTTACAAGAAAGCGGGGATGAGATGGCGACGGTGTACGGTTATGCGCGCGTGAGTTCGCGCGATCAGAACCTTAATCGGCAGCTGGATGCGCTGGGCGCCTATGGCGTGGGCTCGGCGAATATTTATGCCGACCATGCGAGCGGCAAGGACTTCGATCGACCGCGTTATCGCGAGCTGTTGCACGTCCTGGGAGACGGGGACGTGCTGGTGGTGCTTTCTATCGACCGACTTGGCCGTAATTACTCCGAGATTCTTGAGGAATGGCGACGCATTACCAAGGAGCTCGGGGTTGCCATTGTGGTGTTGGACATGCCATTGCTTAACACGCGCGTCAGGGCCAGCGGCGCGCCGGATGTGACCAACACCCTGATTGCCGATATTGTGCTGCAACTGCTGAGCTACGTGGCGCAGGTGGAGCGCGAGAATATCCATCGGCGCCAAGCGGAGGGAATTGCGGCTGTCTCTTATACACATCTGACGCTGCCGACGACTAGTCGAGTGTAGAT
>URIK01000113.1 GCA_900547855.1 uncultured Collinsella sp.
GAGATTCATGAGCGTCTCGTGGGCTCGGAGATGTGTATAAGAGACAGATACCAACGTTTGGAGAGGGGCGCGAAGCAGATGGGAAGCAAAAAGCGAGCCGCCTGGTCAAAGGCCAAAAGCGAGTTTTTGGGCGCTGCCACCGGCGGCGATATGAGCGACCTGTTTGCGCGCGAGGATGAGCGCCGCGGCGCCCTGGATGCCGAGCGAGATGAAGCCTGGCGCTACAAGTCGTGCGAGCGCAAAAACCGTTACGACACGCGCGCCGAGGCCGAAGCCGTTATGGCCGACTGCGAAAACCGCGGACGGCGTGGTTTGGCCTGCTACAAATGCGAATACTGCGGCGGCTGGCACCTGACGTCGCACCCTTGGAAATAGGCTCCCCATTGGCGCAATGCCGGCCATTACGCACGGGCTATGGACGCGGCGGCACCAACACATCGTAACGAACGGCCTTGCCCGCAAGCTGATAGCTCGGCTTAACGCCGGCAAGCAGTGGCCCCTTCACCGGCCGCTTGATAACGACCTTGCGCGGGTGCACCGCAAGCGCGGCTTCGACCAGCGTCTCCTCATCGGCGCACGGCTGTTCCAGATGATGCAAGAGTTGGAACTTCTTTTTCACCGCCGCGCTCTTGGTGCGCCCGGGAAACATGGGGTCCAGATATACCACGTCGGGAGCCGCGAGCTCGCCCTGCCCGATCAGCTCAGCTGTATGGCGAAGGCCGGCAATGCTGTCCTCGCCCGCATGTAAGCGCATGCGGGCCACGGCTGTCGCAAGCGCCGGATCATCTGCCGCGCGATCCAGGGCATCCTTGAGGAGCGCCGCGATCACGCAATCCTGCTCATACAGATCGACGGTAAAACCCGCGGCTGCCAGCAGCAGGGAATCCTCGCCAAAGCCTGCCGTGGCATCAATCGCCCATGGGCGCTCGATGCCTTTTGCGCGCGCAGCCTTTACCAGCAGCTCTTGCTGCAGACGGCCCTGCTTGAGCCGTGGAAGCATGCGGCCGAAATCGGCGCGCAGCTCCATCGTGCCGTCGGTGAGCGTGAGGCCTTCGGGCTTCCCGGTCAGTTCAAGCCCCGCGGCCCGAGCAACAAAAAAGGGATCGGCGACGCCCATGGACACTCCTTAACAAGCAAAACGAATACGTGAGCGCCGTTTATGTCGGCACCCAACCGTCCGCTATTGTCCCACATGCGACATGGCCCACAGCATCCCGATGCAAAGCACCGCCATCAATCCCGTGCACACGGCAGCGATCACAGAATCACCCATGCGCCTTCCCAACGACCGCGGCTCGCGCACTTGCCCTGTTCCGTACATCATGGCTCCTCCTTGAGACCAGCTCCTTGTTACGGCCTCATCATCTCAGCGCCGCACATGAGCTGCCATCGATTTGCCTTACAGCTGGCTTTCCTTTTTGAAAGATTGCCCCGCACAGACGAGAAGCGCTTTCTGACACACACGCCGTCACGTTGAACTACAATGTGCTTCACGATATGTGCAGCATATGGGACGCGCCAGACTGGCAGCGCCCGCATTGAAAGGACTACCTATGAGCGCCGCGCGCAAGACACTCAAAATCCTTGCCCTCATCTATTTTGTTTTGGGCATCGCCAACCTCGTCACTGGAATCGCCGGCGTCGCGACCGGCGGCCTCGATTCCACGTACGGGTCGAACGCCATGCTCGCCGCGGTCGTGATTATCGCCAAGGGCCTCGTCGATCTTGCCGCAGGTGTTGCGGGCATCAAGGGTGCCAACAAGCCTTCGCAGGTAGACGGTGCGTTTAAGCTCGGTATTGTTGCCGCGGTCGCCACGCTTGCCAAGGCGGTTCTCACGCTTCCCGCGTTTGGCGG
Organism: uncultured Collinsella sp.; assembly: GCA_900547855.1. Lineage (GTDB taxonomy): Bacteria > Actinomycetota > Coriobacteriia > Coriobacteriales > Coriobacteriaceae > Collinsella. Next base: position 1,856 of record URIK01000113.1, read on the forward strand.
TGACGCCATCAACTATGGCGCCTTTGTCATCGTGGTCTACGACCTGTTCTTTGTTCAGCAGGCACACGCCGTTAAGGCCGAGAACAAGGACCGCCTGTAGGCACCTGTCTCCCATAGCCCCTGCTATCAAGCAGCTAAAAAGGGCCGATCGCGCATCTCCGCGGTCGGCCCTTTACGTTTTCCCAGATAAAACCTACCAAAATAAACCTGTCCCTTTTTGGCAGGTTGTTAGCTGTGGCGGTACTCGGCGATGATGAAGTCGATGTCGGTTTGAAGGGTGTCCAAGTTTGCCAGGCGCTCTTTGTCGGCGGGGCGTGTGCGGTAGTAGTACGGCGTCATCTGGAACACCGCCTCGATGTCGGCCTGGGTCTGAAGCGTAATATTCGCAGACACCCGCTGCGTTCCGACCAACTCGAGCTCGCTGGTCTGCGGCAGCTTCTCGTCGTTAAGGTACGGCGTATCGTAGAGCACTTCCTTAAGCCCAAACAGATGACGTGCACCTGGCACGACGGTGTAGAGCGAGCCCTCGGGCGCCAGCACGCGGGCAAACTCGCGCTCGTTAAAGGGAGCAAAGAGCTCGGTCACCATATCGAAGGCGCCATCTGCCACGGGGATATCCTTCATGTTGGCCACGAAGTAGGTCGCATCGCCGCGCTTGGCGGCCAGACGCACCATCTCTTTGCCCAAGTCGAACCCGTAAGAGTCCACGCCCGGCACCGCGCCCATGGCGCTGGTGTAATAGCCCTCGCCGCAGCAAATATCGAGCAGCGTTATGGGGCCGCTCATAGACGCGGCACGCCCAGACACATGTTTGCGCACCAGCTCGACCATCGCATCGCGCAACGGCGCATAGTAACCGCGGTTCAGAAAGTCGCGACGGCTGCGTGCCTGCGACTTGGGATCGCCCATGGAGTCGCCGCTCTTGGACGAGCGCAGCAGATATAGATAGCCCTCGCGCGCACGGTCAAACCGGTGTCCGCCCGCGCACACAGCACCGCGTTCGTCATCCACCAACGGCTCATGGCAAACGGGACACAACAACATGGCAACTCCTTAGCGCGGACTACACAACGCCCACCATTGTCGCACGCCTTCCCCACCTAGTCATTGGAGACGTTCTTGAATGACTAGTCGTTTTAGAACGTTCCCCATGACTAGTCGATTAGGAGTATCATCGTCTGCGCAAATAAGCACAAAATAGCATGTTAGAGATTGAGAGCGTATGGCTGACACCGCATCTAAGCACATTGACATGACCACCGGCTCGCTGTGGCGCAATGTTCCCCTGTTCGCCTTCCCCGTGGCCGCCACGAGCATCTTGGAGCAGCTGTCGAACCTCATCGCCACGGTCATTATCGGTAACTTCTCGGGCAACCAGGGAACCCTCGCCATGGCGGCGGTCGGCTCCAATGTTCCGCTTACCAGTCTTATGCTCAACCTGTTTATTGGCATGTCGCTTGGCTCCAACGTGGTCATCGCCAACGCCATCGGCCGCAACGATCAGAACATGGTCAAACGCGCCGTCCATACCTCAATTTTAATGGCGCTCGTGGGCTTTGTCGTCATCGCACTGGGCGAGATCTTTGCCGAACCCATGCTCGCCGCGCTCAACGTTCCCGCCGAAACCATGCCGCTCGCCTCGCTCTACCTGCGCGTCTTTTTGCTCAGCCTGCCCTCGATCTTGCTCTACAACTTTGAGGCCGCGATTTTCCGCTCCGTCGGCATCACCCGCATGCCGCTGCAGGCGCTTGCCGTGTCCACCGTCCTCAACATTGGCCTGGACCTCATCTTTGTCCCTGTACTCCACTGGGGTGTCGCGGGCGTCGCCATCGCCACCGCCATCGCTTACACCGTCAGCGCCGCTACGCTCTTTATCCGCCTACTCAAGACCGACTCCGTCGTCCGCGTCACCCCACGCGACCTGGCTATCGACCCCGTCGCCCTCAAGCGCATCGTCAAGATTGGCCTGCCCGCCGGCATCCAAAGCGCTGTCTTTGCCGTCGCCAACATCATCATCCAATCCGCCATCAATAGCCTGGGCACCGAAGTCATGGCGGCATCGAGCGCCGCTATGAGCTTGGAGTATGTGTGTTACAACCTGCTCAACAGCTTTAGCCAGGCTTGCACCACCTTTGTGGGACAAAACCACGGTGCCCGCCAGATCGACCGCTGCACCAAAACGCTCAAGGTCTGCCTGGTCGAAGGCGGTATCGTCGCGCTCACCACGATTATCGTTATTGTCGGTCTGGGGCGCGAGATCCTATCGCTGTTCAACAGCGACCCCAACATCGTCTCGATCGGCTATATTCGCGTGTGTTCGATCTTCCCGGCGTACGCTTTTAGCATGTTCTACGAAAACATGTCCGGCTACCTGCGCGGCTTTGGTATCTCGCTCACGCCCGCCCTCATCACCATGATCTGTGTCTGCGGCATCCGCTTCTATTGGGTGTTCTGCGTGTTCCCGCACTTCCGCACCTTTGCGAACATCATGATGGTCTACCCCATCAGCCTGGGCACCACGGCGTTCTTTATGGTCGTGGCGGTACTACTTTGCCACCCGGCACGCACCTATCGCGCCACCCAAGCCAAAGCGACAGCCCGCTAAACACCGCGCTCAACGCCACGCCAGTCATTAATTGACAATATGCGAGCTCATATAGTCGATAAAGCGCCTCGTGGCGATAGGCATGGTGTCCCAGCTGCGCCAGGCGGCCACCACGTCGCGCGAGGGGGCATGCACGATGGGACGTACGCGAATATCGGCCCGCATGCCCTCCACAGTACGACGGTAGAGCATGCTCACGCCTAGGCCCTCCTCCACCATCGCCATGATGGTGTAGTCGTCGGTCACCTCACTCGTCACGTGCGGCGACAGTCCATGCGCCGCGAATGCATCGAGCACCAGGCTCTGTTCGCCCTCATCCAGCAGCACAAACGGCTCGGACGCCAGGTCGGCGAGCGTCACCTTTTCCTTTGCCGTCAGCGGATGCGCGGCCGGCAACAGCGCCACCAACTCATCGTGATAGACCACGCGCTTCTCGAGCCCCGCGGTAAATCCGCGCGCCGTAAAACAAAAATCAACCACGCCATCGTGCACCCACTGGGCGTTGCGCGTGTAATCGCCCTGCTTGAGGGTAAAACGTACGCCCGGGTGCAGCGCACCAAAGTCGCGGATCACGCGCGGTAACACGGTTCGACTCACGTTGGTAAACGTCGCGATACGAATATCGGTCGACGAAAGCCCCAGCAGCTCCTGGCGCTTGCCCTCGAGCTCGGCCTCGGCGGTCACGATTTGGCGCAGATACGGCAGATATTGTTTACCGTCGCACGTAAGCGAAACGCCCTGCTTTCCGCGCTCGATAAGCGTGGTACCCAGCTCGCGCTCGAGCGCCTTGACGGCCTGACTCACCGCACTTTGCGTATAGCCCAGCTCGTCCGCCGCGCCCTTAAGACTGCCGCGATCGACCACCATACAAACAATCTGATACCGCGATGCCATCGTGCCTCCACATCAATGCAGCCGTAAAACGTTTTGTCAGCGCTTTTCGCGCCTACTTTAGCATTTCTTAATCATACTGAAGATACATTCGCTTTACTACATCCAAATCTGGGAGCAGAATCCTTTTTACGAAACCGTTCTGTAACAAAAGGAGTCCCATGGATCGCAAAAAAGCAATCGCGCTCTCATTTTCCGTTCCCGTCGCATGGGGCTTTTCGTATCCCCTCATGAAGATCGGCATGAACAGCATGAACGCCACGAGCATCGTCGCGCTACGCTGCATCATCGCCTTTGTGGCCTGCCTGCTGCTCTTCCACAAGCACGCGTTGCGCATCAACCGCGACCTTATGGTCCGTGCCGCCATCATCGGCGCCATTATGGCAACCGAGCTCACCTGCATGTGTCTGGGATCCAGCCTCACCTCTGCCTCCACCGCCGGCTTTTTGCAGAGCCTGACGGCTGTCTCTTATACACATCTGACGCTGCCGACGACTAGTCGAGTGTAGA
>URIK01000114.1 GCA_900547855.1 uncultured Collinsella sp.
TCATGAGCGTCTCGTGGGCTCGGAGATGTGTATAAGAGACAGATACCAACGTGCTCGCTTTTGGCGCCCGCGTCGTGGGCTCCGAGCTCGCCAAGATGATCGTCGACGAGTGGCTCGACGCCGAGTTTGAGGGTGGTCGTCACGAGCGTCGCGTTAACCTCCTCAACGAGATCGATCACACGCGCGCCCTTAAGATCGTCGACGAAGCCTAAACTATTCAGTGCCACAAGCTAACAGCAGGGGCCCGCTCGGAACACATGTCCGAGCGGGCCCCTGCATAGATTTTGGAATAAAAGGGCGCCGCGGATGGAGTTCCGCGGCGCCCAAGCCACACGCTAACAGCTTTAAGGAGTCAAAGCTGGTTTAGCCAAAGAAGCGCTTGATCTCAATCTCGGCGTTCTCCAGGCAGTCGGAGCCGTGGATCACGTTGGCGTTGACATCGACGGCAAAGTCGCCGCGGATGGTACCAGGAGCAGCCTCAAGCGGGTTGGTAGCGCCCATGAGGGTGCGCATCTTAGCAACAGCGGAGAGACCGGAAACGACCATCTTGACGACCGGACCGCTCGTCATAAAGTCGCAGAGACCGCCAAAGAAGGGCTTGTCGGCCAGATGGGCGTAGTGCGCCTCGACGGTAGCGCGCTCGAGCGTGGTCATCTCCATGCGCTCGATGACAAGGCCGCTGCGCTCAATGCGAGCAACGATCTCGCCGATCTTGCGGTCGCGCACGGCGTCGGGCTTAATCATGATGAAGGTCTTCTCGATAGCCATAAAAGTAGCCTTTCAAGTAGGTTCGCGCGTGCCCAAGTCCCATTCCGGCACCCGCCTGGACTGCATCGTAACAGAGTTTTAGCTGCAGTTAAACAAAAAGCTGTTTATTGAAACGTTGCAATTTATTAAAGCGCTCCATATGTGTCACTTCTGTTTCGAAGCCCGATTAGAGTACCATCCGACCGCCCATCAACCGCATCGAGCAGAGCAGACGGTCGGTTGCCGCCCGCGAACGTATCCCCTTCACAACCTGCCCAAAGGTCCTACAGAACTTCTCGACAAGCCCCTCCCCCATAGCAACAAAATACGGGCGCCCACATCAGCAGGCGCCCGTAAAGTGAAAACGATTTATCAATAAATGGCCAAAACGGCTTCAGCCAAATCCCTACTTTACCCCGTGGCCCATCTCGACGACCTTAGTCAGTGACCCAAACACACCCTCGTCAGCCACGAGCTGTGCCTCGGCGCGATCAAGCTGCACGGCAACGGCGGCAGGGGCGGTGCCGCCCTCGGTCGTGCGCGCGGCGACAATCGACGGGATGTCGAGCGCCTCGGTAATGTCGCGCTCAAAGAGCGGGCTTGCCTCATGGAACACCTCAAACGGCAGGTCCTCAAGATTGCAGCCGCGCTTCTCGCACATCAGAACCAGATGCCCCACCACGGCATGAGCCTCGCGGAACGGCAGACCACGCTTAGCCAGGTAATCGGCAACATCGGTGGCGGCAAGGTGACCCACGCCGCACTCGCGCGCCATGGCATCCTCGTTGACGGCCCAAGTCGAAATCATACCGGCCATAACCGACAGGCACTGCATGAGCGTATGGGCGGTATCGAGCGCGCCCTCCTTGTCCTCCTGCAAATCCTTGTTATAAGCAAGCGGCAGGCCCTTCATGGTCACGAGCAGCTGCACCAGGTTGCCATACACACGGCCGCTCTTGCCGCGAATAAGCTCGGCAAAGTCGGGATTCTTCTTCTGCGGCATGATAGACGAGCCGGTGGAGTAGGAGTCTGAAAGCGTGATAAAGCCAAATTCGGAGCTCGACCACAGCACGATCTCCTCGGAAAGACGCGACAGGTGCATGGCCATGACGGAGCCGGCGTAATGCAGATCGAGCAGGAAATCACGGTCGGAAACCGCATCGAGCGAGTTGGGGATCACGCCCGCAAAGCCAAGTTCAGCAGCCGTCATCTGGCGATCGAGCGGATAGCTCGTACCAGCAAGCGCGGCAGCACCCAGCGGGCAGTTGTCGGCGGCATCAAAGGCGGCCTTCAGGCGCGTAAAGTCGCGCGCGAACATCCAGGAATACGCCAGCAGATGATGCGACAGCAGCACGGGCTGAGCGTGCTGCATGTGTGTGTAGCCCGGCAAAATCACCTTGTCGTACTTCTTAGCCGCATCCACCAGCACATGGCGCAGCTCTAGATTGGCCTCCATGAGCTCCTTGGCCAGCGCCTTAACGCCCAGTCGCGTATCGGTCGCCACCTGGTCGTTGCGCGAACGCCCAGTATGCAAGCGCTTGCCAGCCTCGCCGATGCGACGCGTCAGCTCGCTCTCGATGGACATATGAATGTCCTCGTCGTTGATGTCGAAGGTGAAGTTGCCGGCATCGATATCCTGTTCGATTCCGGTCAGGCCCTTGGCAATCGCCTGCTCGTCCTCGGCACTGATGATGCCCTGGGCCGCCAGCATTTTGGCATGCGCCTTAGAGCCGGCGATATCCTGTTTATAGAGATGTTTGTCGACCGGCAGCGACGCGCCAAACTCCTGCGTGACCTCGGCCACGCCTGCCTCAAAACGACCACCCCAAAGAGCCATGGAACCGTCCCCTTTCTCCAAATACCAAAACAAGCGCCCAAAGCAATGCGCCATATCGCTAAAGCGATTTTTCAACCGCTAGTTTTACACATTCCCCACCGTGAGCGGAGCCATGTAGCTAATTTGCAAAGAAGTGACGCGCCATGCACTTGGCGCCCAACGTCTCCCTCCGGATGTTGCCCTGCGAACCATCGATCCAGGCCTTTAGGCTCATAGGAACGTCCTCGACCTTTGCAGCATCGAACTCGGGCGCGAGGGCAAGTAAAGCATGCGCGAAAGCATTGAACATAATGGATACTCCTCATATATATAGGCGCAGAGCCGCCAAATTGATAGAAGGAGCCCCGCCGGACAACCCCGGCGGGGCTCGGACTCAGCCGCAGACGCGGCATCATATATGCGGGCGGAACGTAGGGGCCACCGATGTTAAGAAGTGTCAGCAAGCATAACGAAAGGTAGGGACCCCGTGCGCCCGTTATGTATCACGCGGATGGGCCGCGCGGATACCAAGGGAAGGAGGCGCTAGGCCTGGGCGGCAGCAGAGCTGGGGCCCTGGACCTTTGCCCACGTCTTGAGCGACAGCGTATCGATCTCGATAAAGCCGGCGCTGGCCTTCTCGTCAAACGTGGTGTCGCGGTCGTAGGTAGCCAGACCGTAGTCGTAGAGGCTGAAGGGGCTCTTGCGGCCGACGACATGGCAGTTGCCCTTAAAGAACTTCAGACGGACAGTGCCGGTCACGAACTTTTGCGTGTCGGCCATAAAGGCATCGAGCGCGTTTTTGAGCGGGCTGTACCACTGGCCGTTGTACACGGCGGTGGCCCAATCCTGCTCGAGCTTGATCTTGGTCTTGAGCAGGTCGCCCTCGACGCAGATGTCCTCGAGCGCCTTGTGGGCGGTGATGAGCGTCAGGGCGCCGGGAACCTCGTAGCACTCGCGGCTCTTAAGGCCCACCAGGCGATCCTCGACCAGATCGAGACGGCCAAAGCCATTGTCGCCGGAGATCTTGTTGAGGGCGATGACGATCTCAGAGAGCTTCATCTTCTTGCCGTCGACGGCGACGGGCTTGCCGGCCTCAAACTCAATCTCGGTGTAGGTCGGGGTGTCCGGGGTGTCCTCGGGATTCTTGGTCATAACCCAAGCGTCGTCGAGCGGCTCATTCCAAGGATCCTCCAGGTGACCGCACTCAATGGCACGACCCCAAAGGTTGTCGTCGATGGAATAGGGGTTGTCGTTGGCGCCCTCGGGAACCGGCACGTTGTGGGCGTGAGCATAGGCGACCTCGTCGGGACGGCACTTCAGATCCCACTCGCGAACCGGGGCGATAACCTTGAGCTCGGGGTCGAGGGCCTTGACGGCAGCCTCAAAACGAACCTGGTCGTTACCCTTGCCGGTGCAGCCGTGGGCGACGTAGGTCGCGCCAAACTCGTGGGCGACCTCAACAAGCTTCTTGGCAAGCAGCGGGCGAGACAGGGCGGAAAGCAGCGGATACTTGTTCTCGTACATGGAGTTTGCGGCGATGGCTTTGGTCAGGAACTCATCAGAGAACTCGTCGCGCAGGTCGAGCACCTGGCAATCGAGAACGCCCAGGTCGAGCGCCTTCTGCTTCTTGGCATCCAGTCCGGTCTCCTCCTGGCCCACGTTGCCGCAGACACAAACGACATCGAGATTCTTCTCGTCCTGGAGCCACTTGACACATACGGATGTATCAAGACCACCGGAATATGCGAGAACGACTTTTTCCTTGCTCATGGCTGTTTCCTTTCGCCCTTGGTAGCTAGTTAGAACATCGGTCAGTTGCAAGTCATTTCAAGGTCATATACCGTGCAATATCAGGTTAAATAGCAAAAATCAGCACATACATGCCCTAGAAACATGCAGCAATGTCGTGCTAAAACCCAACGACCTCAAAATGACTCTGTTGAGGCAATTCGCCCCATGCGGACAGAGACGATTGTTATCGTCGTCGGGAAATTGCGCGCTGGCGTCGGATGGCATTGTCTGCAGTGGTGATGATCGTTACGAACTGCATCTGCCTCTCCTTTCACCTATCGCCGGGCGCAATTCTAATATCGTAAACGGTACCTTTTCCTCGGTAAGCGGTTGTTTTTCCGTCTCCGTTTTCGATGGTCGCTATATTACGCTAAAGTGCCCGCAGCACAAGCGACAAATTCAAATTTCTGAAAAGTTTTTTCATTACTTTGTGAAGCGTGGTGCAAATACGCTCCGTTCCTGCGAAAATACGCCCGACTACGAATTGATGGTTATAACGTCTGAAACAATCTCGAAACGAAAGGCTCGCTTTTATGCAAACTTACGAATCGGACGCCAATATCGGAAACATTAAGATTCTCGCCGTCGACATGGACAAGACGCTGCTGACCGACGAGCGCGTGCTGCCCCAGGGTCTTGATGAGCGCCTGGACAAGCTCGCCGACGCCGACATCGTATTCTGCCCCGCCAGCGGACGTCCCGCCCCCAAGCTCGAGGAGATGTTCGAGGGCGTCAAGAACCGCCTCGCCTTTTGTCCCGACAACGGAGCGTGCGTGATCTATCGCGGCAGCTATATCTATAAGAGCACTATTGACGTGGAGCTGTATCAGCAGGTCTTGAGCCGTGCCTCGGAGGATCCGCGCGCTGTCCCCGTCCTTTGCTGCTTCGACGAGTTCTACGTGCTTGCCCGCGACCATCAATACCACGACGAGATCAGCGTCTACTACAACACAATCAACTACGTCGACAGCTTTGATGGCATTGATTTCGAGTCCAACAAGATTTCGGTCTTCTTCCCCGGCTACGACGCCGAGCCCGCGTTTCGCGAGACCTATAGCCCCGAGTTCTCGGACAAGCTCTACGTCACCAACGCCGGACGCGAGTGGATCGACTTTATGAACCTGGGCGTCGACAAGGGGTCGGGCGTCGCGCACCTGTGCGAGCAGCTGGGCATCGATATTGCCGACGCCGCCGCCGTGGGCGACACCTACAACGACATCCCCATGCTCGAGCGCGTCGGTCACAGCTTTATCGTGGACAACGCCGAGGAGCACATGAACGCGCATGCCAAGTGGCGCATTCCGAGCAACAACGACGGGGGCGTACTGACGCTCATCGACGCCATCTTGGCGGCTCGTTAACGCAACCTGTCGGACCTGTCTCTTATACACATCTGACGCTGCCGACGACTAGTCGAGTGTA
>URIK01000115.1 GCA_900547855.1 uncultured Collinsella sp.
TCTACACTCGACTAGTCGTCGGCAGCGTCAGATGTGTATAAGAGACAGGACCTGCGCGTATGCCGCTCTTCGATCACCTGGGAGAGCTCCGTCGCCGCCTGACCATCGTGGTCGTCTCGGTGTTTGCCGCCGCTATCGTGCTGTACTTCGCCACGCCCGTGGTGCTCGACATCCTGGAAGACCCCATTCGCTCCTTTGTGCCGGACGGCAAGTTCTACATCACCACCACGCTCGGTGGCTTTGGTCTGCGCTTCTCGCTGGCCATCAAGATGGCCGTGGTCATGTGCACGCCCATGATTATCTGGCAGATTCTGGCGTTTTTCCTGCCGGCGCTTCGCCCCAACGAGCGCAAGTGGGTTGTGCCCACGGTGCTCGCCTCGACGGTGCTGTTCTTCCTGGGCGCAATCTTTTGCTACTTCATCATCATCCCGGCGGGCTTTGAGTGGCTCATCGGCGAAACTTCGGCCGTCGCCACGGCGCTGCCCGACCTGGAGAACTACGTCAACATGGAGCTGCTCTTTATGATCGGCTTTGGTGTGGCGTTTGAGCTGCCACTCATCATCTTTTACCTGTCCGTCTTCCATATCGTGTCTTACGCGGCCTTCCGCAGTGCCTGGCGTTACGTATACGTTGGCCTGCTTGTGGGCTCGGCTGTGATTACGCCCGACGGCTCGCCCGTTACGCTGGGCCTCATGTATGGCGCCCTGCTCTCGCTCTACGAGATTTCGCTTGCCATCGCTCGTGTGGTCATTACCGCGCGCGAGGGCAAGGAGGGCTTGTTTGTGAGCCGTCTGGACCTGTTCTCGGACGATGAGGACGACGAGGAGTAAATCGGTATGCACGAGGTTGGCATTGTCAACGGCATACTCGATACAGTGATTCGCGCGGCGCGTGGGGCGGGGGCCTCGCGCGCCGGTTTGGTAACGCTGCGTATCGGGGATATGACCGAGGTGGTGCGCGAGGCGCTCGACTTTGCGTGGGAGACGTTCCGCGACGAGGACCCGCTCACGCGCGGCTGCGAGCTTGCCGTGGAGGAAGTCCATCCACAAAGCGAGTGTCTGGACTGCGGTGAGGTCTTCGATCATGACCGTTTCCATTGCCGCTGCCCCCAATGTGGCGGCGCCAACGTGCGCCTGCTGCACGGCCGCGAGCTCGACATCGCAAGTATCGAAATCGAAACCCCCGACGATTAGCCCGCCAGCCACCTGGGGACGGGGTATAAAGGGGCCAAAGTAAGGAGTGCCGAGTATGGCCGAGAAAACGATTGATATCGCATCGCCGATTCTGTCGCGCAATGAGCGCCTGGCAGATCAGCTGCGTCAGCGATTTAAAGAGACAAACACCTATGTGATCAATGTGCTGTCGAGCCCCGGTTCGGGCAAGACCACTACGATTCTGGGCACCAACGAGCGCCTGCGCGACAAGGCGGGCCTGCGTTGCGCCGTCATCGAGGGCGATATCGCCTCGGACGTCGACGCCATTACCATGAAGGAAGCCGGCATGCCCGCCATCCAAATCAATACGGGCGGCCTGTGCCACCTCGAGGGCAACATGATCATGGAAGCCGTTGACGCGTTCGACCAGGCCGTTGGGCTCGATAACATCGACGTCATTTTTATCGAAAACGTGGGCAACTTGGTCTGTCCGGTCGACTTTGACCTGGGTGAGAACCTGTCCATCATGATCCTCTCGGTGCCCGAGGGCGACGACAAGCCCATCAAGTACCCGGGCATCTTCCAACACGCCGGCGCGCAGCTGCTCAACAAGGTCGATGTGGCCCCGGCTTTCGATTTTGACATGGATAGGTATACTAAGACACTCGATGACCTCAATCCGCAGGCGCCGCGGTTTGCCGTGAGCGCGCGCAAGGGCGAGGGCATGGATGCCTGGTGCGATTGGCTCATCGGGCAGATTGAGCAAGCAAGGGCGTAAGTCGGCCGCCATACGGGCGGGCGTAGCCGCAGAGATACGAGATAGGAGCCTCTTTTGAAGCTCATCATCGCCGAGAAAAACGACGCCGCGCGTCAGATCGCCGAGCGGCTGTCCACGGGTAAGCCCAAAAAGGACAAGGTGTACAACACCGCCATCTACCGTTTTGAGTGGAAGGGCGAGGAGTGCGTGACGATCGGTCTTGCCGGTCACATCCTGGCGCCCGATTTTTGCGACAGCGTGCTGTTCGATAAAAAGCTGGGCTGGTATTCGGTCACCGAGGACGGCGAGATGCTGCCGGCCGACATACCCGATGGCCTGGCGCGTCCGCCCTACGACACCAAGCGTAAACCGTTCCTTGCCGACGGCATTTCCATCAAGGGCTGGAAGCTCGAGAGCCTGCCTTACCTCACCTGGGCACCCGTCATTAAGCTACCGGCCGAGAAGGAGCTCATTCGTTCGCTCAAGAACCTGGCTAAGAAGTCCGACAGCGTCATCATCGCCACGGACTTCGACCGCGAGGGCGAGCTGATCGGTTCGGACGCTCTCAACAAGGTGCGCGAGGTGGCGCCCGACTTGCCGGTTGCCCGCGCCCAGTACTCTTCGTTTACCAAGGCCGAGATCACGCACGCCTTCGATAATCTCGTCTCACTCGACCAGAATCTAGCCGACGCCGGTGAGAGCCGCCAGCATATCGACCTCATTTGGGGCGCGGTGCTCACGCGCTATCTGACGCTCGCCAAGTTCGGCGGCTTTGGTAACGTGCGCTCTGCCGGCCGCGTGCAGACGCCGACGCTCGCCCTGGTGGTCGAGCGCGAGCGCGAGCGCATGGCGTTTGTGCCCGAGGACTATTGGCAGATCCGCGGCATGGGTGCCGCGCAGGGCGCTGCCGAGGACGACCGCTTTAAGATCGCGCACAAGACGGCGCGTTTTACCGACAAGGATGCTGCCGAGACGGCGTACGGCCATGTCGACGGCGCCAAGACGGCGACCGTTGCCGCGGTGACCAAGCGCTCGCGTAAGCAGCAGCCGCCCACGCCGTTTGCGACGACCTCGCTGCAGGCTGCCGCCGCGGCCGAGGGCATCTCGCCTGCGCGTACGATGCGCATCGCCGAGTCCCTCTACATGGCCGGTCTCATCAGCTACCCGCGTGTCGATAATACCGTGTACCCTGCGACGCTCGATCTGGGCGCCGTGGTGAGCGACTTGGCAAAGATCAACCCGGCGCTGGCGCCCGTGTGCAAAAAGGTGCTCGCCGGTCCCATGAAGCCCACGCGCGGCAAAGTCGAGACCACCGACCACCCGCCTATCTACCCCACGGGCGAGGGCGATCCGTCCACGCTCGACGGCGGTCAGCGCAAGCTCTACGACCTCATCGCCCGCCGCTTCCTGGCAACGCTTATGGGTCCCGCGACCATCGAGAACACCAAGCTCGAGCTCGACGTGAACGGCGAGCCGTTCGTGGCCTCGGGCGACGTGCTCGTGACCCCTGGCTTCCGCGAGGCCTACCCGTACGGACTCAAGCGCGACGAGCAGATGCCGCCGCTTGAGCAGGGCGATACGGTCGACGTGTTCGACATTAAGCTCGAGGCCAAGCAGACCGAGCCGCCCGCACGCTACAGCCAGGGCAAGCTCGTGCAGGAGATGGAAAAGCGCGGCCTGGGTACCAAGTCCACGCGCGCGAGCATCATCGAGCGCCTGTATGCCGTGCGCTATCTCAAAAATGATCCCGTTGAGCCGAGCCAGCTGGGCATCGCCATCATCGACGCGCTGACGCAGTTTGCCCCGCGCATCACGAGCCCCGATATGACCAGCGAGCTCGATGGCGATATGACCCGTGTGGAGCGCGGCGAGGATACCGAAGAGCATGTCGTGACGCACTCGCGCGCGCTGCTGGCTGGCGTGCTCGACGAGCTGCTCAAGCACACGCAGGAGCTGGGCGACGCCATCAGCGATGCCGTCACGGCCGATGCGCGCGTGGGCGCCTGCCCCAAGTGCGGCAAGGACCTGGTTATGAAGACGAGCGCCAAGACCCGCGGCAGCTTTATCGGCTGCATGGGCTGGCCCGACTGCGACGTGACCTATCCAGTGCCGAGTGGCGTCAAGGTAAGCCCGCTCGAGGGCGAGGCGGCCGTGTGCCCCGAGTGCGGCGCGCCGCGCATTAAGTGTCAGCCGTTCCGCCAAAAGGCCTTCGAGATTTGCGTGAACCCCACGTGCCCCACCAACTACGAGCCCGACCTTAAGGTGGGCGAGTGCAAGGTGTGCGCCGAGGCAGGACGCCATGGCGACCTAATCGCGCACAAGAGCGAGAAGAGCGGCAAGCGTTTTATCCGCTGCACCAACTACGATGACTGTGGCGTGAGCTATCCGCTGCCGGCGCGTGGCAAGCTCGAGGCGACGGGCGAGACCTGCCCCGAGTGCGGCGCCCCCATCGTGGTGGTCAACACCGCGCGCGGCCCGTGGCGCATCTGCGTGAACATGGACTGCCCGACCAAGGAGAAGAAGCCCGCCCGCGGCCGCAAGACCACGACCAAGACGAGCACGGCGAAGAAGACCACGGCAGCAAAGAAGACGACGGCTGCGAAGAAGACCACGGCGGCCAAAAAGACGACGGCCAAGAAGTCGACTACCAAAAAGACCGCTGCCGACAAGTAGCCGAGCACATATAGACATGGTGGGGCGGGGCGCGCAAATGCAAATGCGCGCCCCGCCCCACTTCTAAGTTGCGGTGAAATAGGGACTGTTTTTGCTGGTAAAAGGCCTAATCAATCCCTATTTTACCGCAAGTTTTGATCAGTTGTTGAGATTACTTTACCTCGACGGGTGCGGCGCCGGGGTAGCGGTCCTCAAAGTCCAGACGGTATTTGTTGTCGTTGGTGCCCGCTACGTTGTCGCGCGCCAGCGGCGCCACGATCTCGTCCTTGTGGTTGGCGGGACTGGAGTACTCAAGGCTGATCTCCCAGGCATCGCAAATCACGTCGATGCGATTCTCCAGGTCGTCGTAGAGCGTGATGATGTCTTTCCACGAGCCGTAATTCTGCGAGTCGATGGGAACATCCAGGTCCTCGACCTCGTCCTTGAGGTCGTCGATCTGATCCTCGAGCGCCTCGGCGGCATCGCTGGCCGACTGACGCGAGCTTCGGTCATCCTTAAGGTAATACGTGTTGAATGTGGTGGCGCAGTCGCGGACCTGCTGGTCAAGATCGGAGAGCCTGCTGTAGTAGGAGCTCAGCTGGTCGTAGACGTTCTGCTCGCTGATGGTGGCGGCATCGTGGGCGTCATCGTCATCATCGTCAAACTTGTTGGGGTCGCCCTTAACGGAGACGTCATCGTCGTCGATTTTGACCTTTTCGATCGTCGTGCCCTTGGTATCATCGGCGCCCTTGTCGAAAGGTTTGATCATAAAGAACACGACCAGCGCGATAATCACGACGACTAGCGCGGCGATGATGCCGATGAACAGGGCGTTGTTGTTTTTGGGGGCAGTAGGCGCACCGGCCTGCGGAGCAGTGGTCGGAATGGGTTGCTGAGCCGCGGCGTTGGCCGCCGCCCATTGCTGCGTCGTGCCGACTTCGGGCTGGGGAGCGGGCACGGGCTGATGGGCGGACTGCACGGTCACGTCCGCCTGCGCATCCTCTTGCGATTGAGAGGCCTGGCCATCATCGGTTACCGGCGTTCCGCAGCTGGTGCAAAAACGCTCGTCGTCATTCAGAAGCTTGCCGCCTGTCTCTTATACACATCTCCGAGCCCACGAGACGCTCATGAATCTCGT
>URIK01000116.1 GCA_900547855.1 uncultured Collinsella sp.
ATCTACACTCGACTAGTCGTCGGCAGCGTCAGATGTGTATAAGAGACAGCATTTTCTTGAGAACGGAGGCCATGGCCTTAAAGTTGTAGGGCATCATCATCTTCTTGAGCAGTGGGCTCACCAGGCCCGGGACCTTCTGATACTGCATAACGATGTTGTAGGCCGTCTGGATACCAACCGTGTCGAATACGCGGAACGGGCCCTTGGGGGCGCCGGTGCCACGCGTCCATGCAAGGTCGATGCTTTTGGGGTCGCTCACGCCCGAGACGTACAGGTCAAGGCCCGAAAGCAACCACGGCACCAACATGGAGTTGAGCAGATAGCCGTTCTTTTCCTTGTTGACGGGCAGGGCAAGCATACGGATATCGTTAGCAAAGTCGACGAGCTCATCGAAATAGCGCTTGTCGGTTTGGCTCTGAGCCATGACCTCGGTCATGTTGTTCTTCCAGATGGAGTTGGCAAAGTGCAGCGACAGGTACTTCTCGGGGCGGCCGGTGTACTTGGCAAAGGTGCTCGGCAGCAGCGTGGAGGAGTTCGTTACGATGACGGTCTTTTGCGGGAGAACCGGGGCGAGCTTCTTGTAGAAGTCAATCTTTGCCTGGGTGTCCTCGGCCATAGACTCGATGACCAGGTCGGCGTCGGCCACGGCTTTGGCGAGGTCGAGCTCCAGCTTGAGTGTGGAGTAGGCACGTTCGACGGCGGAGAGTGCCGCCTCCTTGTCGAAGGGCTGGCCGCTATCGGCGATACCGGCGCACCACTCGCCCGTACCGTCTGCCATGCCCTCGATGGCAGCGATGTACTCCTCGCGCACATGATCGATCTTGGGCTGGGTGCGGCCGATACTGCCCTCGCTGCGCAGCCAGATTGTCACATCAAAGCCGCAGTAGGCAGCCTGAAAGGCAATCTGGCTTCCCAGCACGCCACCGCCGGCGACGCAAACGGTCTTGTAGCTCATGGGACGGTCCTCTCTTACGTAATTCCATAGATGTGTATTTATTCAACCGTAAGGAGGACGCGCGCTGGGGGTGGGTTCTATAAACGGACGGTAATTTGCGGCGAACGGCTACACCTGTTCATTAACTCAGGGCTTTACAGGCCGTTTTTTGGCGCTGCTGAACCGCTGTTTTCGGAAGTGCGGGGAAAAATCGGATTTCGCCGACCAGACCGGTTTTTTAGCAACAAAACCGCAGGTAACGAGAGCTCAAAAGAGCAGTGTACTCGGAGGTTTGGAGTTTTTCCCCGCACTTCCGAAATACGAGTCCGCCGAAGGCGTCAACAAACCCATTTACGCAACATATGTCCAGTAAAAACGGGTGGTAGCCGGTACGGCCACCACCCGTTTGTCTCATATCTAGCCCATAGCAGGCCAGCTACTTCTTAATGCCGCGTCCCAGACGCTTGGCGACCGATGCAACGGCTTCCTCGCTGGCCGGCCCGCAGCCCACGCAGCCATCATGGGCACGCATCTGGCCGGTGACCTCGTCCATCGCGAGCGGCGCCACCTTCTCGAGCTTAAAGCCCTTACCGGCGCGCATGTTCTCCTTTGCCACGCTGATCATAAGCTTAATACGGTTGAGCTGGTTGACCTCGGATGCACCGGGGTCGTAGTCCACCGCAACGATGTTGCTCTCGGGATGCTGGCGGCGCAGCTCCTTGATCACGGCCTTGCCCACCACGTGATTGGGCAGGCACGCAAAGGGCTGCGTGCAGATGATGTTAGGCGCACCGTGGTCGATCAGGTCGAGCATCTCGGCCGTGAGCAGCCAGCCTTCGCCCATGTTGTTGCACACCGAAAGCACCGTGCGGGCCTTGTCGGCCATGGTGCCGATGCGCTCGGGAGCCTCAAAGCGGCGGGACTTTTCGAGCATCTCCTCCACCGGCGTACGCATCCAGTCCACGAGCTTAATAAGCGCTTGCATGCCCGCGCGCGTAGTGGCAGAGCTTCCCAGCTCGTCCTTCTGCAGCTCGGCGTTGCTCATGGAGTACAGGAAGAAGTCGAGCAGACCCGGCACCACGGCCTCGCAGCCCTCGCGCTCGATCACGTCGACCACATGGTTGTTGGCCGTAGGGTGGAACTTGACCAAGATCTCGCCGACCACGCCCACGCGCGGCTTGGTGCCCTCGCCCACGAGCGGCATGGTGTCGAACGCGCGGATGGCCTCGCGGCACAGCTTGGTGTAGTTATGCCTGTTGAACTTAGGCGCCAGCTTGCGGGCGCGCGCCATGTACTCCTCGTAGAGCGCGTTGGCGGCACCGGGCGTGGCCTCGTACGGACGACAGCGGTAGAGCATCTGCATCATCACGTCGCCAAAGAGCACCGCGTACACGGCCTGCTTAAGCAGCGCCGGCGTAATCTTAAAGCCGGGGTTGTCCTCGCCGAGCGCTACGGCCGAAAGCGAAATCACCGGGATCTCGGGGTGGCCGCTCTCGCGCAGGGCCTTGCGGATGAGTGCGATGTAGTTGGTGGCACGGCAGCCGCCGCCGGTCTGGCTGATAACCACGGCCGTCTTGGAGAGGTCGTACCGACCGCTCTCGATGGCCTCCATAATCTGGCCGGTCACCAAAATGGACGGATAGCAAATGTCATTGTTCACATAGCGCAGGCCGGCCTCGACGGCGTCGTGGTCGGTCGAGGGCAGCAGCTCCAAGTTGTAGCCAGCACCACGGAACACCTCTTTGACAAGGTCGAAGTGGATCGGCGCCATCTGCGGGCACAGGATGGTGTAGCCCTCGTCGCGCATCTGCTCGGTAAAGGGCACCTTGGGCCACGCGATCGAAGCACTCTCGCGCTGCGCCTCGAACGTGTACTTACGGCTCGCGAACGCGGGGGTATCCGTTGAGGGAGCCACCGGCGCGGCATCGCCCTGCTCGTAAGTCTCGCCAGCGGCCGTGGCCTCGGCCAAGCGCTCGGCCTCCTGGTCCTTGAGCGCTGCCATGAGCGAGCGGATGCGGATGCGCGCGGCGCCCAGGTTGGACACCTCGTCGATCTTGAGCACGGTGTAGATCTTGCCGCTGGCCTCAAGGATTTCCTGCACCTGATCGGTAGTCAGGGCATCGAGACCGCAGCCGAAGGAATTGAGCTGAATCAGGTCCAAATCGTTGCGCATCGTCACAAAACGGGCGACGGCGTACAGGCGGCTGTGGTACATCCACTGGTCGACGACGCGAATCGGACGCTCGGGCTTCACCAGGTGCGCGAGCGAATCCTCGGTAAAGACCGCAAAGCCAAAGCTCGAGATAAGCTCAGGCAGGGCGTGGTTGATCTCGGGGTCGTTGTGGTAAGGACGGCCGGCGAGTACGATGCCGTGGCCGCCGTGGTCCTCGACCCACTTGAGGGCCTCCTCGCCCATGGTCTGGATATCCTCGTGGAAGCGCGCGTCGGCCTCAAAGGCAGCGTTGACGGCGGCATCGACCTCAGAGCGCGTGATTTTAGGACCGCGCACGCGACCGCGACCGGCCTCAGCATCGGCCACACGGTCGACGGCGAGCACCTGATACAGACGGCGCTTGAGCTCGGTCTTGTCGTGATACGGCACAAACGGGTACAGGAACTCGATGTTCTGCTCGCGGATCTCGTCGATATTGAGCGCCAGCGCCGTGGGGTAGCTCATGACGATGGGGCAGTTATAGCAGTTGCCAGCCGTCGGATCCTCCTTGCGCTCCCAGCGCACGCACGGCATCCAGATAAAGTCGACATCGCGGTCGATGAGGTTCATCACATGGCCGTGGCTCATCTTGGCCGGGTAGCACACGCTCTCGGACGGCATGGACTCGATGCCCGCCTGATAGGTCTTCTTGCTCGACTGGTCGGACAGCTGCACGCTAAAGCCCAAACGCGTAAAGAACGCGTGCCAGAAGGGGTAGTTCTCGTACATGTTGAGCGCGCGCGGGATACCCACGGTACCACGCGGGGCCTCGTCGGGGCTCAGCACCTCGCGGTTAAAGAGCAGCTCGTTTTTCTTTTTGAAGAGGTTGGGGGCCTCGGTTTTCTGCTTTTTGTGGCCAGCACCCTTCTCGCAGCGGTTACCGGTAATGAAGCGCCTGCCGCCGCCAAAATCGTTGACGGTGAGCTGGCAGTTGTTGGAGCAACGGCCGCAGCGGACATGCTTTTGCGTCACGGTGAGGTGCGCGATGTCCTCGGCCGAGAGGATGGTCGAGGTGCCGTCGGCGCCGGCGCGATCGCGGGCGAGCAAGGCCGCACCGTAGGCGCCCATGCAGCCGGCGATGTCGGGACGCACGGCATGAACTCCGGTGAGCTGCTCAAACGCGCGCAGCGTGGCATCGGACATAAAGGTGCCGCCCTGGACGATCACCTGGCTGCCGATCTCCTTGGGGTCACGCAGCTTAATGACCTTGAACAGAGCGTTCTTGATGACGGAATAGGACAGGCCGGCCGCGATGTCGCCCACCGTGGCGCCTTCCTTTTGCGCCTGCTTAACGCGCGAGTTCATGAAGACCGTGCAGCGACTGCCCAAATCGACCGGGGCCTTGGCATGGATGGCGGCATCGGCGAACGCGCGCACGTCCATGTTCATTGACACGGCGAAACTCTCGATAAAGCTGCCGCAACCCGACGAGCAGGCCTCGTTGAGCATGATGTGCTCGATAACGCCGTCCTTGACGCGCAGGCACTTCATGTCCTGGCCGCCGATGTCCAGAATGAACTCGACGCCGGGCAGGAACGCCTTGGCGCCGCGCAGGTGCGCAACGGTCTCGATCTCGCCGGAATCAGCCTTGAGGGCCTCGATGAGCAGCGCCTCGCCGTAGCCCGTGGTGGTCACGTGGCCGATGGTGCAGCCGGCGGGAATGTGGTTGTAGAAATCGGCCATGATGACCTTGGCCGTGCCCAGGATGTCGCCGTTGTTGTTGCCGTACCAGGTGTGCAGCAGCTGGCCGTCCTCGCCCACGAGCGCGGCCTTCATGGTGGTGGAACCGGCGTCGATGCCAATGAACACGCGGCCGGTGTAGCCGTCGAGTTTGCCCTTGGGGACGACTTCCTGGTCGTGGCGGGTTTTGAACTCGGCAAAGTCCTCGTCGGTGGCAAAGAGCGGATCCAGGCGCTCAACCTCGGCGCCCTGCGTGTCGCCCAGGCTGTCGATGGCCTCGATGAGCTGCGGGAACGTGCTGAGCTTGTTGGACTCGTGCGCCATGGCGGCGCCGCTCGCCACAAACAGGTGAGCGTTTTGGGGCACAATGCGGTGCTCTTCGTCCAGGTTGAGCGTGAGGTAGAAGCGGTGGCGCAGCTCGGAGAGGTACTGCAGCGGGCCGCCCAGGAAGGCGACGTTGCCGCGAATGGGACGGCCGCACGCCAGGCCCGAGATGGTCTGGGTCACGACGGCTTGGAAGATGGAGGCCGCCACGTCCTCGGGGCGGGCGCCTTCGTTGAGCAGCGGCTGCACGTCGGTCTTGGCAAAAACGCCGCAACGACTGGCGATGGGATAGATGGTGGTGGCGTTGGCCGCGAGCTCGTTGAGGCCACTGGCATCGGTGTGCAGCAGGGTTGCCATCTGGTCAATGAACGCGCCCGTGCCGCCGGCGCAGGTGCCGTTCATGCTGTCTCTTATACACATCTCCGAGCCCACGAGACGCTCATGAATCTCG
>URIK01000117.1 GCA_900547855.1 uncultured Collinsella sp.
ACGAGATTCATGAGCGTCTCGTGGGCTCGGAGATGTGTATAAGAGACAGTCTTGGAAGTTGTAGATCTCACCGTTGAAGACAATGACGACGCTGCCGTCCTCATTGGCCATGGGCTGAGCGCCGGCCTCGGTCAGGTCGAGGATCGACAAGCGGCGGAAGCCGAGGGCAACGCGGCCGTCGATAAACTGACCGCCCATGTCGGGACCGCGATGGACGATGCGGTCCATCATCTTGGTGAGCACCTCGGATTGGTTATCCGTCCCACCGACAAAACCGACAAAACCGCACATATACTATCCCCTCTGCTGTTGCTGGGCATCAAATCGAATCAGTAGCTTTTGAGTATACCCGAGGGCGTAAAGAGGGGCGGAATGTTCAGGCAATCTCAACTGAATCAGCTCCGCTGTGACACGCGCGAGTTACCTTTAATGGATATGAGGTGAATGAGGCGATTGTTTTGCTATACTCTCTCCGCACGGGCGATTGGCGCAACGGTTAGCGCAGGTGCTTTACACGCACAAGGCTGGGGGTTCGAATCCCTCATCGCCCACCACTGAATTGGAAACGGTCCTCGCAAGGGGACCGTTTTGTTTGCGCCCATTTCATGGGATTCGAACCCGCAAGGGTGCGGAGCTGAGGAAACGCGAAGCGTTTTCCAGCGCAGCACGCGAGGAGCGGAGCGACGAAGCGGGGCGCGGGCGGCGCCAGCCGCACGCGGACATCCCTCATCGCCCACCACTGAATTGTTAGGCCTCCGGCGATGGAGGCCTTTCCTTTTTCAGGCCCAGCGCATGGGATTCGAACCCGCCAGCACGTCTGTCACAAAGGCCGTGGTCAAAAAATGGCAAAAATGAGTACTGCTACTTTGTTTGCAACATATAAATAGACAGTATTTGCTTAAGTTACGCAACATATGTCCATTATAAGGGCTAACAGTTGAATCAAAATCGTGCTTTCATCGCCATTTCGACTTGCTATCTGGCCTTATTAGTCCAAAATTGCTGCTACCAAATCGGTAACAGTACTCATATTTGATGTTTTTTGACCAGCAGGTCTCCCTGCCTTAGCAAATCTAAGGCAAAACGGGCTCCAGACCGCTGAATCATGCCGCGTAGGGCACTTCCGCAGTCCGGAACCCGGTCCAAATTGAGTTATTGCGCCGCGTTAGCCCAAGACACCCGACAGAATCTCGATCAGGCTGTCCACGTCGGCTTCCTCGCAGACGAGCGGCGGCAAGAAACGCAGCGTATGCGCACCCGTAGCGTTGATCACGGCACCGGCGGTCAGCGCGCGGGCAACAACATCATGCGCGTCGCCCGCGGCATCATCCAAATCACAGCCGAGCATCAAGCCGCGGCCACGTACCTCGGTCACGTGCGGCAGCTTGGCGAGCTTTGCCTCCATATAGGCACCCACCTTGGCAGCATGATCGGCATAATCGCCGCGCACGAGCGCGGAGAGCGTCGCGGCACACGCCGTGATGGCCAGGCAGCTACCACCAAAGGTCGAGCCGTGGTCGCCCGGCTTAAACACGTCGGCAATCTCCTTCTTTGCCACCACGGCACCCATGGGCACGCCGTCGGCAATGCCCTTGGCAAGGCTCATGATGTCGGGCTCCACGCCATAGGTCTGGAATGCAAACGGCTTGCCGGAGCGGAAGATGCCGCACTGGACCTCGTCGGCGATAAGCACGGCGCCCACTTCGTGTGCCAGGTCGCGCGCTGCCGTCATAAACTCCTCGGTCATGGGGTGCACGCCACTCTCACCCTGGATCGGCTCGAGCATCACGGCACAAATTTCGCTCCCCAGCTGCTTAAAGATCGCACGCAGCTCGTCAACATCGTTGGGCGTGCAGGCCACAAAGCCACCCGGCAGCGGGCGGAAGCTGTCCTGCAGCCAATCCTGCATGGTGGCGGCAATGGTCTCGAGCGTACGGCCGTGGAAGCCGCCGCGCATGCACACGATAGTGTTGCCGCCATTACCGGCACGCTTGGCGTACAGGCGCGCAAGCTTCATCGAGCCCTCGTTGGCCTCGGCGCCAGAGTTGGCAAAGAAGGTCTCCCACACCTGCTCGTCCGCAGCCGGGGCACCAAGAGCAGCTGCCGTGGTCTCATCGCCGGCGGCAATGGCATCGGCAAGCACGCGCGCACCATCTACGTCGTCGTTAGCAAGCTTGGACAGCAGCGCCGCGACCTGTCCGCGCTGCTCGATGTAGAAATAGTTGGAGACATGCATGAGCTTTTTGGTCTGTGCCTCGAGCGCCGAGAGCACAGCCGGGTCGCCATGACCTAGGCTGCACACGCCGATGCCGGCAAGAAAGTCGAGGTACTCACGGCCATCGTCGCCGGTGAGCTTCATGCCGTGACCCTCGACAAACTCGACCGGAGAGCGGCCAAAGGTATGCATAACGTAATGGGATTCAAGCGATTGCTGAGCTACAAGTGACATGAGATGCCTTTCGTTGGGCGCCAGACGGCGCGGGGCTATGGGTGCAGGAATGGGGCGGCTGAGGGTCAGCTAGACCGTCTGAAGCTTCTCGACCTCGTCAAGGTTCTCGGTCAGACGCGCAGCAAACGTCGAAAGCGGATGCGGATGCGTATCGAACTCGTAAGCCGTCTCGGTGGAATGGATCACGGTGCCGACGCCGGCATCGGTCAGCAGCTCCAGGAGCAGCGAATGCGGCGTAGTACCGTTAATGATGTGGGCACGAAATACGCCGCCGGTAAGCGCATCGACGGCCGCACGCAGCTTGGGAATCATGCCCTTATCGACCTCGCCGCCGTAGAGCATTTCGTTAACCTCGTCGAGCGTTAGGTTGGAGATAAGCGAGTCCTTGTCGCTAAAGTCCTTGTACAGGCCATCGACATCGGTCAAAAAGATCGCCTTATGCGCGTGGAGCGCCGCGGCAACGGCACCGGCGGCGGTGTCGGCGTTGATGTTGAAGAAACCGCCGTCCTCCCCCGCCGCGACGGTAGCGATGACGGGGATGTACTCGCTATCGAGCAGGCGCTCGATATAGTCGGTGTTGACGTGCGTGACCTTGCCCACGCGGCCGAGCTCTGGGTCGAGTGGCTCGGCGATAAGGGTGCCGGCGTCGCTGCCGGACACGCCCACGGCCAGGTTGCCGTGGTGGTTGAGCGCCGCGACCAGCTCCTGATTGACCTTGCCGCCCAGTACCTCGCGCACGATGTCCATGGTGGCAGGCGTAGTCACGCGCTGGCCGTTCTTAAACTCGACGGGGATGTCGTAGTGGCTGAGCGCCTCGTTGATAGCCTTGCCGCCGCCATGCACGATGACGGGGCGCATACCGATGATCTTGAGCAAAACGATGTCGCTCATCACGTCGCGGCGCAGCTGCTCATCAACCATGGCGGCTCCGCCATATTTGATAACAACCGTCTTGCCGGTCAGGTTCTTAATCCACGGCAGTGCTTCGAACAGCAGCTGCGCGGTTGCTTCGTTGGATTCGCTCGAACGACAATCGCGTGCGAATTTCATAATCTGCCTCGTCTTTCGTATCGTTATCGCGCCGTGCTCCGCTGTCCGCAATCGCGGCAAGATGCGCAGCGTGCCTGGAATCTAGGAACGGTAGTCACCGTTAATGGAGATGTACTCGTGCGTGAGGTCGCAGGTCCACACGGTCGTTGCCGCGTCGCCTGCGCCCAGGTCGGCCGAGATCACGATCTCGGGCGCCTCGAAACGTCGTAGAGCCTCGTCCTCGTCAAAGGGAACAGTCAGACCATCGCGACAGACAGGCATGCCCATCATGTCGATGGAAACGTCTTCCTGATTAAACTTCACGCCGCACTTGCCGAGTGCCATGGCGACGCGGCCCCAGTTGCAGTCGTGGCCGGCGATGCAGGTCTTAACGAGCGGCGAGTTGGCAACGGCGCGAGCGACGATATCGGCCTCCTCGTCGTTCACGGCGCCGGTAACGTTGACCGTAACAAGCTTGGATGCGCCCTCGCCATCGGCGGCGATATTGCGCGCCAGGCTCTCGCACACCTCGTGCACGGCAAATGCCAACTCGTCGAAGGCATCGAAGCCCTCGACGATAGGCTCGGCATCTGCGGCAGCGGCGCCGGAGGCAAGCATGATGCAGGTGTCGTTGGTCGAGGTGTCGGAATCGACCGTTACCTTGTTAAAGGTCTGCTTGACGGTCGAGAGCAGCAGGGCATGAAGTGCCGCAGGCTCGACGGGGGCATCGGTAGTAATGACCGCGATCATGGTGGCCATATTGGGCATGATCATGCCCGAGCCCTTGCACATTCCGCCTACCGTATAGACATTGCCCGCATGACCCGCAGCCTCGCTGACATAGGACACGGCGTACTCCTTGGAGTGCGTGTCAGTCGTCATGATGGCGCGAGCGGCATCGGCGCCACCGTGGGCGGAGAGCGCCTCGTAGGCAGCAGGAATGGCGGTCTCAAACGTGTCGATCGGCAGAATCTGGCCAATCACGCCCGTGGAGGCAACCAGAATCTGCCGGGGCTCGCAGCCGATGACCTGCGATGCGATGCTGCACGTCTCGCGCGCGCATGCAAGGCCGGTCTCACCCGTGGCGGCGTTGGCATTGCCAGAGTTGACCGAAACGCCGGCGATGATACCGTAACCCTTGTCGGCACCGCCCAGGTTGGCACGGCTCACTTGCACGGGCGCCGCGCAAAAGCGATTGGTAGTAAACACGCCGGCACCGGGACAGGGTTTATCGGGCACGACGAGCGCGTAATCCAGACGCTCGGGGTTCTTGCGGAACCCAGCGTGGATGCCCGCAGCTTTAAAACCAGCCGCAGCCGTAACGCCACCCTCGACGGCGCGAATCTTGATATCAAACAGCTCGGTATTCATCGTCTTTATGACTCCTTATGTCAAACAAAAAACGGACATCGGTTGGTGCGCCATGCCAGTCGTGATCATGAGACCAGCTTAAGAGTGGCGCCCCACTCGATGCCCGACTACCAAATCGTTAACAATCGAATGTGCTACACCGGGCACGCCACTGTGGGCAAGCCTCGTCGCTCGTCAAAGCCAAAGACGATATTGGCGCACTGGACCGCTTGGCCCGCAGCGCCCTTGCACAGATTGTCGATGGCGCCCGTCGCCACCAGCACGCCCGCGCGTTTGTTGAACGCAAGGCCAATCTGGGCGGCGTTGGTGCCGACGACCGAAGCCGTCTTGGGCTGCTGGCCGGCATCGAGCACGCGCACAAAGGTGCGTCCAGCGTAGAACTGCTTGTAATAGTCGACGACATCCTCAAGAGCCAGGGAGTCGATGGCCTGCGGCGTGAGCGGCAGCGTCACCGTGGAGAGCAGGCCGCGCTTGAGCGGTGCCAGATGCGGGGTGAAGACGACGCGATCGGTCAGGCCAAGGATTTGCTCAATCTCGGGCGTGTGGCGATGCTTGTCCACGCCGTAGGCCTCCAAGTTCTCGTCAGCGCTGCAAAAATGCGTACGAGCATTGCAGGACTTGCCGGCACCCGTCACACCGCTGATGGCATCAACGATCACGGGGCCGCTCTGGGCAACCCAGCCAGCGCGCACGGCGGGCGCGGCGGCAAGGCTCGTTGCGGTGGGATAGCAACCGGC
>URIK01000118.1 GCA_900547855.1 uncultured Collinsella sp.
TTCATGAGCGTCTCGTGGGCTCGGAGATGTGTATAAGAGACAGTTATGGGCACACTCATGGCCGTCGAGCGCGTAGCTCGCCACCTCATACGGGTGATAGCCGGCGGCACCCAAGAGTTCGCGTGCCACGTCCATGCAGGCAGCCTGAAAATCCTCATCAGGCACGAGCGACTCATCGCGGCACGCCATGCAATAAAGGGGCGTCCCCTCCTCGAGCGTGAGCGGGTAAACCGACACATGATGCGGAGCCGCCGCCAGCACGCCATCGAGCGTGCGCTTCCAACTCACTGCGGTCTGCCCAGGAAGTCCGCACATAAGGTCGCACGACACGTCAAGCCCAGCGTTCTTGACCGTCGCGATGGCGGAGAGCGCCCGATCGGCATCGTGAATGCGGCCGATGGCGGTAAGTTCGGCGTTATCGAGCGTTTGCACGCCCAGAGAGACGCGTGTGACACCAACCTTGGCAAGCGCAGCGGCAAGCTCGGCGGTCAGCGATTCGGGATTGGCCTCGCAGGTAAACTCAACGGGGGCGCACCACGCACGAATACGCCGCGCCAGCTCCACCAGGCGCTCCCCCGCCAGCGACGGCGTACCGCCGCCAACATAGACGGTGCGAATCTGGTCGAGGGCCCCAGCCTTGCCAAAAGCATCGAGGCGCGCGTACAACTGCTCAAAATAGGAATCGAGCGCGGCATCCAAATCACACGAAGCAAAGCTGCGCGAGTCGAAGTCGCAGTAGCGGCACTTTTGGGCACAGAACGGCACGTGCACGTACAGCGCGGTAACGGCCACCCTTAAGCCTCCAGCGGATGAGGGGGCACCGATTCGCCGGCGGCAAGGGCAGCCTCGCAGGCCACCACATCATGCTCGATCTCATCGACCAGCGCCATAAACTCCTCATACGTGGAGCAGCGCACCACATGGGCACGCCAAGCGGCGGCATGGGGCATGCCTTTTAAGTACCAGCTTGCGTACGTGCGGGCACGCGACATGAGCGGCAGGAGCTCATGCGTCAGCGTTAGGTGCTCACGCAGGGCGTCCAGGCGCTCGCGTGAGGAGCGAGACGGCACCGGCGTAGCGTCGAGTGCAAGGGCGCGAGCATCGCCGAACACCCAGGGGTTGCCATAGATACCGCGCGCGATAAACACCGCGCTGGCACCCGAGCCTTGCAGATGCTCAGCAGCGTCCTCGGCCGAGAACACATCGCCCGAACCGATCACGGGAATCTCGACGGCATCTGCGACCTCATCGACGACCGACCAATCCGCCTGGCCCGTGTAGAGCTGCGTGGCGCAACGACCATGCACCGCCACCGCGGCGGCACCGGCACCTTCGAGCATCTGGGCAAACGTCGCGGCATTACGGTCCTCGGCGTAAAAGCCCTTGCGGATCTTTACGGTCACGGGCACGTGCGCCGCGCCCACCGTGGCCTCGACGATCTTCTCCGCCAGGTCGGGCGTGCGCATGAGCGCCGAGCCCTCGCCCTTGGTGACAACCTTGCGGGCAGGACAGGCCATGTTGATATCGATGAGCGACAGGCGATCGCCCACACGCTCCTCGACGGCGGCGACGGCACTCGCAAACTGATCGGGCTTGGAGCCAAAGAGCTGCACGCAAATCTGCTGCTCCTCGTCGGCCGGTAGCACCAGGCGCCAGGTCTTGTTGCTGGCATAGGCAAGGCCCGCCACGCTCACCATCTCGCTGTAAGCAAGGTTGGCACCGCGGCGACGACACATGATGCGGTAGGCAGGGTCGGTCACGCCCGCCATGGGAGCCATAAGGAACGGCTGCTCGGCATAGGCGCCCAGCAGCCGCTTGCTGTATTCAGAAAGCGCCATAGACCTACTCGTCCACCTTGAGGATCGCCATAAAGGCCTCCTGCGGGACCTCGACCGAGCCGATGGCCTTCATGCGCTTCTTGCCCTCTTTCTGCTTCTCGAGCAGCTTACGCTTACGCGAAATATCGCCGCCGTAGCACTTAGCAAGCACGTCCTTGCGACGCGCCTTGACGGTGGAGCGGGCAATGATCTTGTTGCCGATAGCACCCTGGATGGGCACCTCGAACAGCTGACGCGGAATAATCTCCTTGAGCTTGTCGCATAGGCCGCGGGCAAGACCGTAGGCCTTGTCCTTGTGGACGATAAACGACAGCGCGTCCACCTCGTCGCCCGAAAGCAAGATATCGAGCTTCACGAGCTCGGAGGGACGATACTCGTTGAACTCGTAGTCGAGCGAGGCATAGCCCTTGGTTCGGCTCTTGAGCTGGTCAAAGAAATCCAAGATGAGCTCGGCAAGCGGCATATCGAAGCGCATCTCGACCGACTTGCTCGTGAGATGGATCATGTCGGTAGTAATGCCGCGGTGCTCGATAGCGAGCTGCATAACGGCACCCGTATACTCGGGCGGGCAGATAATCTTGGCCTTGAGGTAGGGCTCCTCAATGCGCTCGATGCGCGTAGCCTCGGGCAGATCCTGCGGGCTGCGGACATCAATCATCTCGCCGTCAGTCTTGTAGACGTGATAGTCGACCGATGGACTCGTGGCGATGAGGTCAAGATTGAACTCGCGCTCCAGGCGTTCCTTGACGACTTCCATGTGCAGCAGGCCCAGGAAGCCCACGCGGAAGCCAAAACCGAGCGCCACCGAGGTCTCGGGCTCCCACACCAACGACGGGTCGTTGACGTGCAGCTTATCGAGCGCGTCACGCAGGTTCTCGTAGTCCTTGTTATCGATCGGGAACAGGCCCGTATAGACCATGGGCTTGGCCTCGCGGTAGCCGGGAAGCGGCTCGGGGCAGGGATTCGACGCCCACGTGAGGGTATCGCCCACGCGAACGGCCTCGGGGTCCTTCAGGCCCGTGACCACGTATCCGACCTCGCCGACCGTCAGCGCGTCAACCGGGGTCTCGGCGGGACGCTTGACGCCCACGCCATCGACCAAAAAGTCGCCCTTTGCCTGCATCATGCGCAAGGTATCGCCCTTTTTGATGGAGCCGTCAAAGATGCGCACCGTTGCGACGACGCCACGAT
Organism: uncultured Collinsella sp.; assembly: GCA_900547855.1. Classification (GTDB taxonomy): domain Bacteria; phylum Actinomycetota; class Coriobacteriia; order Coriobacteriales; family Coriobacteriaceae; genus Collinsella. Next base: position 3,030 of record URIK01000118.1, read on the forward strand.
ACTCGTCGAAGTATGAATCCAGAATGAGTGCCTTGAGCGGCGCGTTCGCATCGCCCTTGGGCGGAGAGATCAAAAAGACAATGGACTCCAGCAGATCGTGGATGCCCTCGCCGGTCTTGCCCGAGACACACACGGCATCATCGGCAGGGATCGCCAGGTCATCCTCGATCTCGGTCTTAACCTCGTCGGGATGAGCCGAGGGCAGGTCGATCTTGTTGATGGCCGGCACAATGTCCAGATTGGCGTTCATGGCGAGCGTCGCGTTGGAGACGGTCTGCGCCTCGACACCCTGCGTGGCGTCGACAACGAGCACCGCGCCCTCACAGGCTGCCAGCGAGCGCGAGACCTCATAGGTAAAGTCCACGTGGCCCGGCGTATCGATCAGATTGAACTGATACGTCTCGCCATCGTCGGCGTCATAGGACACGCGAACGGCATTGGACTTGATCGTGATGCCGCGCTCGCGCTCGATATCCATGGTGTCGAGCAGCTGCGACTCCATGTCGCGCTCGTCGACGGTATGGGTGAGCTCGAGAATGCGGTCACTGATCGTGGACTTGCCATGGTCGATGTGCGCAACAATCGAGAAGTTGCGGATGTGGGAAATGTCAATTGAAGTATTCATGCGGACTATCTTACCCGAGCGGTACAAAAAATGGAGCCTGTTCCATAAAACAGGCTCCATTTATGCGCGTAATCTGTGTGGTGTGAAATTTACAACTTAGGCGTTGATGCTGTTCACGAGCTTGGCAAGACCGGACTTGCGGTTGGAAGCCTGGTTCTTGTGGATAACATGCTTGGCGGCAGCCATGTCGAGACGCTTGGTGACGGTCTTGAGGGCAGCCTGGGCCTTCTCGGCGTCGCCCTCGGCGACGGCGGACTGGACGTGCTTGGTCAGCGTCTTGAGCTCGGACTTGACAGCCTTGTTACGCATGCGAGCTGCCTCATTGGTGCGGATACGCTTCTTCTGAGACTTGATGTTTGCCACTTCTGGAGTTCCTTTCGAGTTCCTTGCAAAAAATGTATGACACCTCTGAGACACGGTGAGGTCATGCAAGCGCCTACTATAGCACGCTCCCTCTCAAAGGGATAGAAGGAATTTGTCAAATAGGCAGGTATCATCACGATTTTCTCAAGATGTTCGTAATCCAGAGCAAAAGCGCGGTCTGAGAATCGGCCGAACCCTTGAGCGCGAGCTCCACATCGACCGCGCCCTCGAGCGCTGCGACGAGCTCTGCCATCGAAAAGCGACGTGCCCAGGTCAGGTGATTCTTGACCTGCCAGGACTGAAGCTTGAGTGTTGCGGCCAGCTCACGACCCTGACCACGCGCATCGAGCGCCTTGGCGACGATTAGCTCGCGGATGCGGCCGCACAGCAATGTGTAAGTCCACACGTAGCTCTTGGCGGGCAGCAGATTGAAGAGCTCGAGCGAACGGCGCATGTCACGGGCCGAAACCGCATTGAGAAAGTCCCAGGGTTGAACCTCGGCCGTACGTACAATCCAGCGCTCCACATCGGCAAGCTCAATCTGGGGCGCCTCGACCATCTGAGCAAGCTTAGCCAAGTCGTTATCGAGCATGCGAGTGTTTTCACCCGAACGCGAGACGAGCTCCTCGGCGGCCGCCGTCGAGATCGACTTGCCGTGCTGCGTCGCCATCTGCTGCACGCGGCGCGGTAGCTCCCAGCGCTTGGTGCCGGAGCAATCGATCACAGCCTTCTTGTCGATCTTGGCGATCGCCTTATACAGGCGCGTGTTCTTGGCAAGCGAGTCGGCGATGATGAGGCAGACCGTTGTGGGGCTGGGACTCGCCAGATACTCGACGAGCGGCTCCGAGACCGCCTTGGCGAGCTTTGAGCAGCCGTCAAGGATTACCAGGCGAAACTCGCTGCCCATCGGAAAGGTGTTAAGCGATCCGATAATGGACTCGATATCGGGGTCCTTGGTCATGTCGCGCTCGTCGAGGTTGAACTCAACCATACCCGACTTTTCCAGACGCGCTTTCATACGCGAGACGGCGTGATCGCGCTTGACTCCGTCGGTACCGACAATCAGATATGCCGGCAGCAGACCGGTTTCGGACATTGCGCTCCCCTCCCGCAGGCCTTCGTATTCGTTCCGTGCCATTCTAGCCCAGGGGCCCACCACACGCCAACGACGTCGTCACGGTCGCTGGCATCGCATCGCAAAGCCATTCGCAGTCGGCGTGACGGTAATGTCGCCGTGTTCGATGGTGCACGCGAACACACCGCCCGCTTCCTTAACGGCATCGATGCAGGCATCGGACGGATGGCCGTATCGATTCCCCTCGCCCGCGCTCGCGAGGGAAAGCTCGGGCTTCAGGACGTCCAGCAACTCAACATCAACTGAAACCTTAGAGCCGTGATGCCCAAGTTTAAGGACATCGATATCCCCCACCTCCTGCACGAATTCCCGTTCTTGGTCAAGCTCGGCATCACCGGTGAGGAGTATGCGCCTGTCTCTTATACACATCTCCGAGCCCACGA
>URIK01000119.1 GCA_900547855.1 uncultured Collinsella sp.
CGCGCCCTTGAAGTTGAACGTCAGATTGTCCAAATGCGGCCCGCGCAGCGTCGGCCGGTCCGCCGTTCGGTAGAACGGCGGAACTAAATCAACTTGAAGCCCTTGCGTTTGCCCACGGAGAGGGTGTCGCCAAGCTTGAGGGCGCTGGGATCGATGTTATAGCTCTTGGGAGCCACGGCCTTGCCGTTGATCTTGACGCCGCCGCCGTCGATATCGCGACGAGCCTGGCCGGCGCTCGCCGAAAGGCCCAGGTCCTTGAGCAGGCCGGCGAGGTAGATCTGCCCCTCGTCGTTAACGGTCAGTTCAACATGCTTCTCGGGGAAGTCGGCGAGCTGGCCCTCCTTGAACACGCGGTCGAACTCGGCCTGAGCCTCGTCGCCGGCACCGGCGCCGTGGTAGGTGTCGCACAGGTCGCGGCCCAGAGCGCGCTTGAGCTCATAGGGATCGGCAGAGCCATCGGCCAGGGCAGCGTCGATCTTGTCGACCTCGGCCGGAGTGAGCGAGCTCGCCAGGCGGTAGTACTTGCCAATCATCTCGTCGGGGATGGACATGGTCTTGCCGAACATATCCTTGGGCGCGTCGGTCAGACCGATGTAGTTGCCGTATGACTTGGACATCTTGCGCACGCCGTCGGTGCCCTCGAGCAGCGGCATGGTGAGCGCGATCTGCGGCTCCATGCCCATCTTCTCCATGAGCTCACGGCCGGCGAGCAGGTTGAAAAGCTGGTCGGTGCCGCCCATCTCGACGTCGGCCTTGATCTGAACGGAGTCGAAGGCCTGCATCACGGGGTACAGGAACTCGTGCAGGGCGATCGGCGTCTGAGACTGGTAGCGCTTGGTAAAGTCGTCGCGCTCAAGGATGCGGGCGACGGTGAACTTGGAGCACACCTGCAGCAGGCCGGCCAGGTCCATCGACAAGATCCAGTCACCGTTGTGCACGATGGTGGTCTTCTCGGGGTCCAGGATCTTCATGGCCTGGCTCACGTAGGTCTCGGCGTTGGCCTCGATCTGCTCCTGCGAAAGCTGCGGACGCGTGGAGTTCTTGCCCGAAGGATCGCCGATCAACGCGGTGCCGTTGCCGATGATGAGGGTGACGTTGTGGCCCAGGTCCTGGAACTGACGCATCTTGCGCAGCGGCACGGCGTGGCCCAGGTGCAGGTCGGGGCTGGTGGGGTCGACGCCGAGCTTGATGTTGAGGGGCTCGCCCTTCTCAAGCTTCTTGCGAAGGTCGGCCTCGGGAACGATCTGCGCGGCGCCCGAGGTGATGATACGCATTTGCTCGTCAACAGACAGCATTGGGTATCCTCCTTTTGCTATAGCACCCTCGCCGAAAACGGCGGTGCTGGAAGTCCATAAACTCTCTTATGATAACAAACTGACGCGACGCGGCACCTACGACAGGAAAATCCTCGTCCTGCCGCATGCGTCAATGGCAACTGGCAGACGTGTACCGTCACGCTCGACCAGATAGCGTGCCTGCCGACGACGCAAGCAGTCGCGGCAACGGACCTGTCCCGTCGCATCGGTGGCGCAGACGCCCTCGGCGGTCAGCAGGCAGTGCTCGCACACCATAAGCTCGGGACGGTCGGCGTCGACCGGACCCAAGACGCCGGGTTCAGCAGCCAGTTCGGCAATACGCTCCGCATCATTGCCGAGCAACTCGGCCGGCAAGTACACCCGCCCCGCACCGAATCCGCGCAGCCAGGTAAGCGTGGCCCGATTCGCGCAGAACACCGGCGCCGCCACGTCAAACGTCACGCCCAGCTCGCGAGCGATCGCCACCTGCCCCAGGTTGCGGCAGACGATGCGCCCGGCACGCTGCATCAGTGAGCGGGTCCAGTCAGCGTCACCCGTGCGGCACACCTCGTCAAGCACCACAACGGCGTCGGACAAATCGAGTTCTCCGCGCGGGTCGGCATCCATCAGCTGCCAAGCAAAAACCATGCGAGTGGGAACCGCGCACTCCACCAACTCCGTCGACGCACCGCCATCCACCGCAACGCCCTCAAAGGGCAGCACCTCAACGGCACGCGCAACGGGCGCAATCGCATCCGCCTCGGCCCGCATGCGCTCCAACACTGCCGCCGTCTGATCCAACACGCCGGCGCTGCGAATCAGGTACACCTCGCAGCCCGTGTCCACCTTACGCTTGCAATGCACGACGACGCGCTTCCCCGCTACGGCATCCACCGGGCAGGGCACCTGCGGCCAGCGCTTGGGCACATCGGGACGCGCGTCGACACCCGGATAAAACCGGATCTCGAGCATGTCACCCGCCGCCACGGCGGCGTCGAGCTCAACGGTCACCTCTTCGTGGCCCACAGCGACCAAGCGCCCCACGCGCACGCCCTGGTTAATCGCACGCTCAAAGCTCATCAGCTCGGCACCCGAACGCCCTCGCAGGTACGCATCGGTAAACCCACGGTTAAACGACCTTCCCAGCTCGCGCTCAAGCTCTTCCACGGCACCGGGATCCCACGCGCCGTCGCACAGCATATCGAGTGCCCGGCGCCACACCCGCACCACGTTGAATACGTAATCGGGGTTCTTCATGCGCCCCTCGATCTTGAGCGACGCCACGCCGGCATCTACAAGCTCGGGCAGATGCGCAATACCCAGATAGTCGCGCGGGCACAACAGGCGATCCCCTTCGACGGCGACAACGCTCTGCCCCGCCTCGTCCACCAGGTCGTACGCCAGACGGCACGGCTGCGTGCAGTCGCCGCGCATCGCCGAGCGCCCACGCCGCAGGGCCGAGAACTCGCACGCCCCCGAATAGCCGATGCAAATCGCACCGTGGCAGAATACCTCGATGGGCACGCCCGTGGCACATAGCGCCGCAATCTCGTCGACCGTCAGCTCGCGTGCCGTCGTCACGCGCTCGACCCCCAGCTCATCGGCGGCAAGCCGCACGGCGCCTTCGCTATGAACGCCCGCCTGCGTAGACAGGTGAATCTCGACCCCGGGAATCGCCGCGCGCAGCGCGCAGGCCAACCCCTCATCGGCGACAATCAGAGCATCGGCGCCCAGCTCCAGTGCATGAGCTCCCAACGCCACCGCGTCGGATAACTCATCGTCAAACACGAACACGTTGAGCGTCACGTACACGCGCACGCCATGGGTATGCGCCACGGCGCAGCCGCGCGCAAACTCGTCATCCGTAAAGCCATGCGCGCTCACGCGGGCGTTAAAGCCGCCCAACCCCGCATAGATGGCATCGGCACCCGCGGCGATGGCCGCAAGCATCTGGTCGAGCCCGCCCGCCGGCGCCAGCAGCTCGGGCAGCGCCGCACCGGCAGCATCCAATCCAGTCTCATATTGTCCGCTCGGCCCCATCGCCCGAATCGCCATCGGCAAACTCCTTACCAAGGTATGCATTCACTCTGAAAAATGCCGTCTTCCAGCATACACGAGGCCTCGCGCGCCCCGTTTGGTTTATCGTGTAATAACTTATGTCCATCCTGCCTCGACGGCACATCCGCCGCCCGGCACGACATACCTGGAGGTCAATATATGGGTCCTCGCCAACGACAGGGACGCAGCCGTTCAAAGACGCATGCCCTGCCCATAATCCTGCTCTCGTTTTTGGGCTTTCTGCTGATTGCGGGCGTGGCATTTGGCATCGGCATGGTCGGCAACGTCAACCGCTGGCTGTCCGATCTGCCCGACTACACCGACGCCAACGCGTATCTGGTGAGCGAGCCCACCGAGATCGTCGACTGCAACGGCAACAAGATCGCAAGCTTCTACACGCAAAACCGCAAGTCCATCACCAAGGACGAGGTCTCCCCCTACGTGCTGCAGGGCACCGTTGACGTCGAGGACGAGCGCTTCTACGAGCACGGCGGTATCGACCTGTGGGGTATCGCGCGTGCTGCGGTGGCAACCCTCGGCGGCGGGCACGAAGGCGCCTCGACTATCACCCAGCAGCTGGTGCGCAACACCATCCTGCAGGAGGAGCAGTTCGACTCGACCATCGAGCGTAAGGTGCGCGAGGCCTACATCGCCGTAAAGATGGAGGACATGTACTCCAAAGACGAGATCCTCATGATGTACCTCAACACCATCTATTACGGCCACGGCGCCTACGGCATCGAGGCCGCAGCCGAGACCTACCTGTCCAAGAGCGCCGCCGACCTCACCCTGAGCGAAGCCGCACTGTTGATCGGCCTTCCCAACTCGCCTTCGCAGTACGACCCCACGGTCAATCCCGATCTGGCACTGTCTCGCCGCAACAAGGTCCTCGACAACATGTTGCGCCTGGGCCACATTACGCAGGAGGAGCACGATGCCGCACAGGCCGAGCCCATCACCCTCAACGTGACCGAGATTTCGGGCAGCGGCGTCGACGTATACTCGCAGCCCTACTTTGTCGCCTATGTTAAGCAGCTGCTGGAGCAGGAGTTCTCGACCGACGTGCTCTTTAAGGGCGGTCTGACCGTCAAGACCACCATCGACCCCACGATGCAGCAGGTGGCAGAGAATGCCGTCCGCCAGCAGCTCGACACGCTCTCACTCGACGGCCTGGATATGGGCATGGTCGTCGTCGACCCCAAGACCGGCTACATCAAGTGCATAGTGGGCGGCTACGACTACAACGCCGACGAGAACCACGTAAACCATGCCACGGCCAAGCGTCCCGTCGGCTCCACCTTTAAGGCCTTTACGCTGGCAACCGCCATCCAAAACGGCATGAACCCCAACGTCACCCTCAACTGCAATTCGCCGCTCAAGGCTAAGGGCACCACGACCGAGGTCCAAAACTACGCCAACCATAGCTATGGCAACATCACGCTTAAGCAGGCAACGGCATACTCCTCCAACACCGGCTACATCCAGGTGGCGGAAGCCGTCGGCAACAGCAAGATCATCTCACTCGTCAAAAAGCTCGGCATCGATCCCGCCAAGGACAACATCGAGGACGTTCCCGTCATGACGCTCGGCACCGGCTCGATCTCGCCGCTCGAGATGGCCGCCGCCTACGCGACGTTTGCCAACGGCGGCTACTATCGCCAGCCGATCGCCATCACCGAGATTGACTCTCGTACCGGTTCGGTGCTGTACCAGCACACGGACAATCCCTCACAGGTGCTTACCGAGGGCGAGGCCGCCGCGGTCACCGATGTTCTGTCCGGCGTCATGCAGGGCGGCGGTACGGGTGCTGCTGGCGCCCTGAGCGTCAACCAGCCCTATGCCGGCAAAACGGGCACCACCGACAACACCACCAACCTGTGGTTCTGCGGCTATACCCCGCAGCTGGCGTGCGCCCTGTGGACCGGCTATTCCGCGGGCGAGATCCCCATCCAAAAATACGGCACGGACCTGCTGGGCGACAGCACCAACCTGCCTGTCTTTAAGCGGTTTATGAACACCGTTCTGACCGGTACCGAACGCGAGGAGTTTGCGACCGGAACAGCGCCCACCTACAAGAACAACAGCGTCTGGAAGTTCTACGGCACCAACAACACCTGTCTCTTATACACATCTCCGAGCCCACGAGACGCTCATGAATCTCG
>URIK01000120.1 GCA_900547855.1 uncultured Collinsella sp.
TTGTGTACCTAATGATTTTTTAATCCCCGTCCCAGAATAATCATCTATGGTGACCGAGCGGCTAAAAAGCCCCGTCCCAAATTGGCTACTCTTTGATGCTGGCGATGAGGGCGTTGGCTTTGGTGGCGATGACGTTGTTGATGTCGGCCTGCAGCTCCTCGTAGACCGCTATGGCTCGCTCTCCTGCGGGCGTGAGCGTGGACCCGCGGGCGCCGTCGCGCTCGATGAGCTTGCAGCCCAGCTGTCCTTCCGCCTCGTTCACAATGCGCCAGGCCTTGGAATACGCCATGCCCATGCTCTTGGCGGCACGGTTGAGCGAGTGCTCGCGGGCGATGCCCTGCAGCAACAAGACGCAGCCGTGGCCGAACACGCCCGGCAAATCCTTGTCGCACGCTTGAATGACCAACTTTGCCGTCGTTTTGTACTCCATACGCTCCACGTCTCCCCGCTAAAGTGTTTGCTGGGCAAACGCAAAGCCTGCGTCAAACCCTCGTGTGCTCTTCTTAAATCATGCATTGTAGCAGTCAAAGTGCGTTAAGATACTTCCCCAGTATTGGGCGCCCAAGGTTGGGCTGGGTCCTACGAGGCCTGCAGCCGACCGGTCGCATGGAAAAAGGAGAAACATGGCTACGTTCTTTCCCGGTGAGTCCCACACGTTTTCGGAGTATCTGCTGGTTCCTGGTTACTCGTCCTCGCAGTGCATCCCCAACAACGTCTCTCTTAAGACGCCGCTAACCCGCTTTAAGCGCGGTGAGAAGCCGGCAATCACCCTGAACATCCCCATGGTTTCCGCCATCATGCAGTCCGTCTCGGGCGTCGATATGGGTGTCGCGCTCGCTACCGAGGGTGGCCTGTCCTTCATTTACGGTTCCCAGAGCGCCGAGTCCGAGGCCGCTATGGTCAAGGCCGTCAAGGATCACAAGGCCGGCTTCGTTCAGTCCGATTCCACGCTGACCCCCGACATGACCATGGAGCAGGTCATCGAGCTCAAGGAGAAGACCGGTCACTCTACTATGCCGGTCACCGACGACGGCACCCCCAAGGGTAAGCTTCTGGGCATCGTTACCAGCCGTGACTATCGCCCCAGCCGTGATGACCACCAGACGAAGGTCTCCGAGTTCATGACCCCGCGTGAGCAGCTCATCGTGGGCGACAAGAACATCAGCCTCAAGGTTGCCAACGACGTCATCTGGGACAATAAGCTCAACGCCCTGCCCATCGTCGACGATAACGATCACCTCATGGGCATTGTGTTCCGCAAGGACTACGACAGCCACAAGTCCAACCCCAATGAAATGCTCGACAGCCACAAGCGCTACATCGTGGGCGCGGGCATCAACTCCCGCGACTACGCCGAGCGCGTGCCCGCGCTGGTAGAGGCCGGTGTGGACGTGCTCTGCATCGACTCCTCCGAGGGCTTCAGCGAGTGGCAGAAGCGCACTATCGAGTGGATCCGCGCCAACTACGGCGAGGACGTCAAGGTCGGTGCCGGTAACGTTGTCGACGCCGAGGGTTTCCGCTTCCTGGCCGACTGCGGTGCCGACTTCATCAAGGTCGGTATCGGCGGCGGTTCCATCTGCATCACCCGCGAGACCAAGGGTATCGGTCGTGGCCAGGCCACCGCGTTGATCGATGTCTGCCGCGCCCGCGACGAGTACTACGAGGAGACCGGCGTCTACGTGCCCGTGTGCTCCGACGGCGGTATCGTCTATGACTACCACATGACGCTCGCCCTTGCCATGGGTGCCGACTTTATGATGCTGGGTCGTTATTTCGCCCGCTTTGACGAGAGCCCGACCGAGCGCGTCAACGTGAACGGTCAGTACATGAAGGAGTATTGGGGCGAGGGTTCTGCGCGTGCCCGCAACTGGCAGCGCTACGACCTGGGCGGCGCCGCGAAGCTCAGCTTCGTCGAGGGCGTCGACTCCTACGTTCCCTACGCCGGTTCCCTCAAGGACGGCGTGGGCGGTACGCTCTACAAGGTTAAGTCCACGATGTGCAACTGCGGTGCCCTCTCGATCCCCGAGCTCCAGGAAAAGGCACGTCTGACCCTGGTAAGCTCCACCTCCATCGTCGAAGGCGGCGCCCACGACGTGGTCGTGAAGGATTCTCAGCAGTCCGTATCTTATCGATAAGCGGCTTTCCCAGGCACCGCACCTTGCCGTTCAAACCGTCGCTTGCGTACCTAAGTACGCGGCGCTCCTCTTTCACGGCAATCTACGGCACCTGGAAAACCCGTTCGTGCTAGAACGAGTTTCAAACAAAGGTTGATTGCCAACCACGTTATTTAGATAAAGCGAGATGCCTGCAAGTCGCAGGCATCTCGCTTGTTGTATTTGCTATCATCATGCGAGTTAACGATGTGGCGGGGCGTTCTTACCTTTGCTCGCTGCAAGTTCCGCACGAGCCGAAGAGCACTTAATGTGCTCTTCGTGCGAGCAGGACTGTCCGCAGCAGCGAGTAAAGGTAAGAACGCCCCGCCCCAACCGAGATAACAAAGGAGCTGATATGTGCGATTGCACAGATCATAAGGACGAGATCCCTGTCTACGACGCGCAGGCCATTGAGTCCAGGTGGATGAAGGCCTGGGAGGACTCCAACCTCTTTGCCGTCGACACCGACGACAGCAAGCCCAAGAAGTACGTGCTCGAGATGTTCCCGTATCCGTCGGGCGACCTGCACATGGGCCACGCGCGCAACTATACCATCGGCGATGCCATGGCCCGTCAGGCCCGCATGCGCGGCTACGACGTGCTGCACCCCATCGGCTTTGACGCCTTTGGCCTGCCTGCCGAGAACGCCGCCATCAAGCACAACACGCAGGCTGCCGCCTGGACGTATAAGAACATGGACCAGGCGCTCGCCACGATGAAGCGCATGGGCTTCTCCTATGATCTGGATCGCATGGTCAAGACCTGCAGCCCCGACTACTACCGCTGGGGCCAGTGGATCTTTGAGAAGATGTGGGAAAAGGGCCTGGTCTACCGTAAGAAGAACCCGGTCAACTGGTGCCCCACCTGCAAGACCGTTCTGGCCAACGAGCAGGTTACCGAGGGTAAGTGCTGGCGCTGCGGCACCGAGCCCGAGAAGCGCGACCTGGAGCAGTGGTACTACAAGATTACCGAGTACTCTCAGGAGCTGCTCGACGATCTGGAGAAGCTCCCCGGCTGGCCCGAGCGCGTCAAGCAGATGCAGGCTAACTGGATCGGTCGCTCCGAGGGCGCCGAGGTCGACTTTACCCTTTGCGACCAGGATGGCGAGCCCATCGAGGGCGACGAGGGCAAGATCACCGTCTTCACCACGCGTGCCGATACGCTCTTTGGCGTTTCCTTCTTTGTCCTGGCTCCCGAGTACGCCGGCCTGCACGAGCTCGTCGAGGGTACGGAGTACGAGGAGGCCGTCACCAAGATCGTCGAGGACTCTAAGCATATCTCTGCCGTCGAGCGTGCCCAGGGCACCCTCGAGAAGCACGGTGCCTTCACGGGCCGCTATGTGGTAAACCCCGTCAACGGCGAGAAGGTCCCCGTGTGGGTTGCCGATTATGTCGTTGCCGACTACGGTACCGGTGCCGTCATGGCCGTTCCCTGTGGCGACCAGCGCGACTTTGAGTTTGCCCGTAAGTACGACCTGCCGATCGTGCCGATCATCCTGGACGATGACGACCGCGCAGCCGTCGAGGCTAACGGCGAGACCATCGATACCTTCCATGCCGAGACTGTCGACTGGGATTGCGCTCACGCTGCCGAGGGCACGCTTGTCCAGTCCGGCAAGTACACTGGCATGCGCGGCGGCAAGCACTCCGAGGGCGAGGCTGCGATCGTGGCCGACCTCGAGGCCACGGGCTGCGGTCGTCGCAAGGTCGAGTTCCGTCTGCGCGACTGGCTCATCAGCCGCCAGCGTTATTGGGGCAACCCCATCCCGGCCATCCACTGCGAGCACTGCGGCATTGTGCCCGTGCCTGAGGACCAGCTGCCGGTGACGCTGCCCGAGAACCTTGACCTGGGCGCCGGCGAGACCCTCGCCGAGTGCAAGGAGTTCTACGAGACCACCTGCCCGGTCTGCGGCCGCCCGGCCAAACGCGAGACCGATACCATGGACACCTTTACCTGCTCCAGCTGGTATTACCTTCGCTATACCGATCCGCACAACACCGAGCTGCCCTTCTCCCGCGAGGCCGCCGACCGTTGGATGCCCGTCGATAACTACATCGGCGGTATCGAGCATGCCATTCTGCACCTGCTCTACAGCCGCTTCTTTACCAAGGCACTGCGCGACCTGGGTCTGCTGAGTGTGGACGAGCCCTTCACCAACCTGCTGTGCCAGGGCATGGTCAAGGACGAGAACGGTGACACCATGTCCAAGTCTAAGGGCAACGTCGTGCCTCCGAGCTCGGTCATCGAGCCCTACGGCGCCGACACCATGCGTTTGGCGATTCTGTTTATCGCTCCGCCCGAGAAGGACTTCGACTGGGATCCCAAGGCCGTCGAGGGCGCTAACCGCTTCATCAAGCGCGCCTGGCGTATCGTTTGGCAGCTCGTCCAGTCCGGCGACGCCAACGTGGCCTTTGACAAGTCCGCGCTCGACGAGGTTGCGATGAAGCTCTATCGCGAGCGTCACCGCACCATTGCCAAGTGCACTGAGGACTTCGATCGCGGCCAGTTCAACACCGCGATCTCGGCCGTCATGGAGCTCGTCAACGCGGCGAGCGCCTACCTCAACGCCACCGAGGGTGCCGCCCGCGACAAGGCGCTGTGCTACGGCGTGGCGAAGGATATCGTGAGCGTCCTTGCCCCCATCTGCCCGTTCTGGGCCGACGAGCTGTGGCACGAGGCACTCGGCTGCGAGGGCAACGCCTACACCGCCGCCTGGCCCGAGTTCGACCTGGCCGAGTCCATCGAGGACACGGTGCAGATCGTGGTCCAGGTGCTCGGCAAGGTCCGCGGCCGCGTCGACGTTGCCCGCGATGCCTCCAATGAGGATATGCAGGCTGCCGCCGAGGCCGCCGTCGCCAAGTGGCTCGAGGGCAAGACGGTCGTCAAGGCCATCTGCGTGCCCGGCAAGTTGGTCAACCTGGTGGTCAAGTAGGCACTGCGCGCTTAACTGAGGCATAAAAGACGAGGGGCGATCCGATTGGGTCGTCCCTCGTTTTGCATGTACCTGCCTAGGTGCCTTCGGTCAATTGTCCTATTCTTGTGGAGAAGCTGTGCGCACGCTGACCTGCAGATTCGTACTGTGCTTGCACGTTTCCGCAGCTATTGGTATAGTTTGCTTGCAAATGAAGTTGTAATTGAAAGAAGTGGGGTTTCGGCCCCGCTTCTTTTTTGTATGGATGGAGGTGCCGCAATGGTCAAGACCAAGACCGAGCAGGCGATCATCGACGCGCTCGAGGCCGTCGCTCCCCAGCACCTGTCTCTTATACACATCTGACGCTGCCGACGACTAGTCGAGTGTAG
>URIK01000121.1 GCA_900547855.1 uncultured Collinsella sp.
AGAGACAGGGAACGGCCTGGGCGGTGGCATCCTGAGCTTGGGCAAGCTGAGCCTGCGCATCGGCAAGCTGCTGCTCGGTAGCAGTCAGACGACCCTTAAGGTCGACGATCTTAGCGAGCATAGCGTCAACCTCGGAGGACAGCGTCTCCAAGAAGACGTCGACCTCGGCAGGATCGTAGCCACGCTTGGCCTCAGAGAAAGTCTGAGCCTGGATGTCTGCAGGGGTAATAGCCATAACAAGTCTCCTTTTTCATCGCCTCGGCGCTACACGCCCGACGTAAGTTACTAAGTCAGTTCTACACGAGTATACCTATAAGAAGCTGCAGAACCAGCCTCTGCACCAACTGCAACGCAATAATCGCAACGACCGGCGAAAAATCGATACCGCCCATCGGCGGAATGAAACGACGGAACAGGTTAAGCCACGGACCGCACACGCTATCAAGCACCGCGGCAATATCCTGAAGCAAACCACCCTGCTTCATGGGAATCCACGTCATAAAGCAGTAGACGACAATGAGCGTGGAATAGAAGTTGAACAGCGTGTTGACCAGCTGGACGATAGTGTAGATGTTGATGGGAATCTCCTCGTCTTGTCTTTACTTAAGGTAGCCGTCCGCACGAAGCTTCTTGAGATCGGAATCTTTGACCTCGCAACCGGCGGGCAGCACCATGAACACGCGGTCGCCCACCTCCTTGACCGTGGCACCCAGACCGCAGGCAAAGCCGTAAGAGAAGTCCAAGACGCGCTTGGCAACTTCGGTACGTACGCCCACAAAAATCAGTGCGACAGGCTGCTTGGTGCGAACGCGGCGCACCACGGTCTCCACGTCGTCATAGCTCTCGGGGCGCAGGACATAGGCCGGCAGCTGCGGCGTGGCGTTGATGATATTGCTCGCATAGGCCGAGGCATCGCTCGGTGCAGGCGCGGGTGCAGCGGCGGCACGGGCGCGGGTGTTCTCGGCGTAGCTCGACGGCGTGTCATAGGCACCAGGACGATAACCGCTCGCAACACTGTCCTGCGAGCGCGAAGGCGGGTTATACGTCGTGGCATGGCGGGAGTCATCGCCGACCAGCTGACCGGAGCGCGTATACACGGCAACCGACTCAGCTTCACCGCGGCGCGTCTGACCAAGCAGGCCGTTGCTCGGCTCGTCTTGGGTGTAGAAGCCCTCGCCCGAAGCACCGCTGTAGCCGTTGCCCTGATAACTATCGTCATAGCCGTCATCGTAGCCGTAGTCGTCGTCCTGGCCATAACCCTGGTCGTAACCCTGCTGGCCGCCCAGGTGCATCTTATTTTTAATCTCGTCAAGGAAGCCCATGGTTGTGTCCTCTCGCGGTTTAGTGCAGGCGCCCCGATAATCAGTGCGCACTTCAGAGCCTTATTTTACTGCAAACTCCGGGCTAAATACTACCCTGCCCAGGCGAACGAGCGTAGAGCCCTCCTCAAGGGCAGGCTCAAAGTCCTCGCTCATGCCGCAGGAAAGCTCAGGCAGGTTCAAATCGAGATGTGCCGCCTCCAGCTCATCCCTCAGCTCACGAAGCCCCGCAAAGGTGCGGCGTGCCACATCCTTATTCCCCCGGGGCGCCATAGTCATAAGCCCCTGTACGCAAATTCCCTCAAGTTCCGCAAGCTCGCCCGCGGCGGCGCGAATCTCATCGGGCGAAAAGCCTCCCTTCGACTCCTCACCACTCACATTGACCTCAATGAGCACACGCTGAGGGCCGGCGAGCTCGCCTGTCTCGATCTTGCGGACAGCACGGCTCGAGATCGCCTGCGCCAGATGCAGCGAACCCACCGAGTGAATCAGCTCGGCTGAGCCCAGCACCGCATTGATCTTATTGGTCTGCAGGTTGCCGATCATATCGAAGCGCACCTCGGGCAGCTCCGGATGCTCCGCCAGACCCGTGAGCTTGCGAACCAGCTCCTGCGGGCGGTTCTCGGCAAAATGGCGATACCCCGCCTGGATGGCGGCAACGGTCTCATCGACACCAACGGTCTTGGACACGGCAATGAGGCGCGCGGCGTCGTGGGGACGGCCTGCGCGATCGAGCGCCGCATAAAAACGTTCCAGAATCTGCTCGCGGCGAGCGCGCATCAAGTCCAAATAGTTATCCATTGCTAATCGCCTCCGCTGACAGCCAAACAAGTAGTCCCATGCTAACGCAAGAGCGCGGCCCCGCATGTGCAAGGCCGCGCTCACTTAGGTATTTACAATCTTTCGACGAACGGGATTACCTACTCCTCGTCGTCCTCGCCATCGTCCTCGTCCTCAAGATGATCGAGCAGGTAGCGAAGTCCCTCGCTGACCTCGTTAACGGGCACCTTGGCAACGTAGCGCGCATCGACGGCGGGCCTCATGATGACGCCCTCGCCCGAAGGCACGCGCATGCTCTCGAGCTCGTCCTCGTCCGTGCGGGCGATATCGCCGGCAGTCATGCGCTGGCCGGTCAAAAGGAACGTCAGACGGCAGGCGGCATCGATGGAAATCGAGGCGATGCGATCGAGGTAGCGCGAAACCATGATGGCGCGGCGCAGGTCGTCATAGTTGCTATCGTCATCCATAAACTCGCCCGCGTCCATGCGGTTGAAGGTACGGAAGAACTTCTCGTACGCCGCATGCACCGGCTCGTCCTCGACGGCCAGGTTGCAGATGATGGACATGTCGTTGGTGACGAGCGCAGAAAGCGACGAGCCCAGCACCAGGTAGACGGCTTCGGCCTCGGCCTCGACCGTGCCGACAAGCTCCTTGGGCAGCGAGATGTCGGCCTTGACCATATGACGCGTGGCGCGGCAGATCTGGCGAACCTTATCGGTCATGCGCTGCAGGTTAAAGTCGACGTAGATGATCGTCTGAAGCAGGCGGAAGTCGGAGGCGACCGGTGACTGCGTGGCGATCAGGTTGTAGCAGACGGCCTCCAGGTTGGCGCAGCGCGCGTCAATCGAAAGCGTGCGCTTCTTGGTCTTGGTGGCGAGCTTGCGGTCGTCGGTCACATAGGCCTTCACGGCATCGTGGAGGGCCAGATCGACGGCCTCGTAGATGCTCAGCATCTCGTGACGGGCCTCGATGAGCTGACGGGAAAACAGTTTGCGCATGGTTCACTCCAATCAGTTGGGTGCGGTCATGCCGCCCGCACAGTGAATACGCACCGGACCAGGTCCGATCGGATTGGGACTAGTCGCGCCGATCAGCCAAAGCGGCCGGTGATATAGTCTTCCGTCCGCGAATCTACCGGGCTGGTGAAGATCGCGTCGGTTTGACCATACTCGATGAGCGTGGCGGGCTCGCCGGCAACTTCCTGCAAGAAGAATGCGGTGTAGTCGCTAATACGAGCTGCCTGCTGCATTGAATGCGTGACGATGATGATCGTCATCTCGGGCGCCAGCTCGGCCATCAGATCCTCGACCTTAGAGACGGACGTGGGGTCGATGGCGGAGCAGGGCTCGTCCATCAGAAGGACATCGGGCTGCACCGCAAGCACGCGCGCGATGCACAGACGCTGCTGCTGACCGCCCGAGAGCGCCAAACCATCCTTGTTGAGCTGATTGGATACCTCTTTCCAGAGGTTGGCGCGTTTGAGCGATTCTTCCACGATGTCATCGAGGTCGCTTTTGCTAGTCACGCCCTGCAGACGAGGGCCAAAGGCGACATTCTCGTAGATGGATTTGGGAAACGGGTTGGGCTGCTGAAAGATCATGCCCACGCGACGACGGAGGTCGACCGGGTCGACACCCTCGGCATAGATATCATTGCCGTCGAGCGTCATGGTGCCCTCGACGCGCGTACCCTCAATCAGGTCATTCATGCGGTTGATGCAGCGCAAAAACGTCGACTTGCCGCAGCCCGAAGGGCCAATGAAGGAGGTGATGGCATTTTTGGCGATGTTGAGGTCAAGCCCCGTCAGCGCATGAAAGTCACCGTACCAAAAGTTGAAATCCTTGGCCGTAATGGCCGCTTGCTCCAGCGTGGGAGCGGACTGATAAACGGACATGGGACTCCTTAACTAGCGACGTTTGCGCGACAGGAAGCGCGCAAACAGGTTGAAGGCCAAAATGATCACCATCAGCAAGAGCGCGGTGCCGTAGGCTGCGTTCATGTTGATGCCGTCGTTGGCAAGCAGGTACAGGTGAACCGTCATGGGGCGGCCGGAATCGAGCGGCGAAATAGGTAGATTGATGGCCTGGCCCATGGTGTAGAGCACCACCGCGGTCTCGCCAATGGCACGGCCGATGGCGAGGACGATGCCCGTGGCAATACGGCCAAAGGCAGAAGGAAGCACGATCTTGGAGACAACCTGCCACTTGGTGGCGCCCAGGCCGTACGCGCCCCAACGGATATAGCGCGGAACGGCGCGAATGGCCTCTTCGGTGGTGCGCATGACGATGGGAAGCATCAAGAGCGCGAGTGCCAGAGCGGCAGAGACCATCGAAAGGCCCAAGCCCATGGCCTCGACAAACAAGGCGTAGCCAAACAGGCCCATAACGATGGAGGGCACCGAGGCCAAAGCGTCAGCAGCGTAGCGAATGAGCTCGACGACCTTGCCCTGCTTGGCGTACTCGGCCAGATAGACGGCTGCCAGCACAGCGATCGGCGTGCAGATAAGCATGGCGAGCGCCGTCACGTAGACGGTCGAGACGATCGTGGGCCAAATTCCGCCCTCGGCGTTGACGCCCTGGGGCCAACCGAAGATAAAGTCGAGCGAGATATGCGGCAGGCCGTTAATGACCACGTAGGCGATGATAGCGACCAGCACCAGCGTGGTGATGTAGGCAGCGGCACGAAACACGCCGAGCATGATCTTGTTGGACAGGTCCTTGTTGATGCGGCCATTCTTGCCGTGGGAAAGGGCACGCTTAATGCGCTCGCGCGACGAGGTCGTATCGACCGTCGTGTCAACGGAATCGGACATAGCCTACCCCCTCTTCTTCTTGGAAATCAGACGGACGATGCCCACCAGCGTAGCGGAGATGATAAACAGGACCACGCCCATGCCGAACAGCGCCGAGCGGTGCAGACCCGAGGAATAGCTCATGTCGAGCGCAATCTGGCTCGTGAGCGTCGAGATGGGGCTCGCAATGCTGTCGGGAATAACCGGGGCGTTACCCACGACCATGAGCACGGCCATGGTCTCGCCGATGGCACGGCCCATACCCAGCACGATGGCATCCACGATACCCAGCTTGGCGGCAGGTAACACGACCTTATAGATGGTCTGCCACTTGGTGGCGCCCATGGCATACGATGCCTCGCGAATGCCCATGGGAATGGAATTGAGAGCATCGATGGTGAGCGTGGTGATGGTAGGAACGATCATGATGGCAAGCACGAACCACGCCGTCAGCGCACCAAAACCAAGACCACCGGTCAGTTGTGCGATAAACGGGCGGATGATGATCATTCCAAAGAAGCCATAGATGATAGAAG
>URIK01000122.1 GCA_900547855.1 uncultured Collinsella sp.
TACACTCGACTAGTCGTCGGCAGCGTCAGATGTGTATAAGAGACAGGGCATTACTCAGACCATCCCCATCGCCATCTACTTTGAGTGGATGGGCGGCAACACGTCGGTGGCGCTCTTTTGGGTCATCGTCGTAATCGTGTTCAGTTTCCTGGTCATCCTGTTCATCAATATGTACACCGCTCATTCGCAAAAGTATCGCGAGCGGGGCCTTTCCCGTGCGGAGCGCAAACAGGCCAAGCAGCTGGGCGGCCAGACCGATTCGCTCGACCCGGCGGGCGGCGATGCCTTGCGTATCGATCGCGAGGCGCTGGCCGAGCTCATGCGCGATGATACGGTGCCGCAGGGAGGTCGATAGGCCATGTCGCTCGTTTTGGATATCAAAAAGCACTACCCCGGGTTTATGCTCGACATGCAGCTTGACGCCGGCGAGGAGCGCGTGGCGCTGCTCGGTGCCTCAGGTTGCGGCAAGAGCTGCACACTGCGCTGCATTTCCGGTGTGGAGACGCCCGACGAGGGAAAGATCGTCGTCAACGGCGTGACCTTTTTTGACTCGGCGGCGGGCATCAACCTGTCGCCCCAGGAGCGAAAATGCGCCCTGCTGTTCCAAAACTATCAGCTGTTTCCCAACATGACGGTGGCCGATAACGTATGCGCCGGTGTAAAGGATGCGGGCGACGCCGCCGCGCGCAAAAAGCTCGCCGAGCGCTATCTGGGCATTTTCGGTCTGTCCGATTTTGCCGACCGCTATCCCGCGCGACTCTCGGGCGGGCAGCAACAACGTGTGGCGCTTGCCCGCATGGTGGCGGCGCATCCGGGCATTTTTATGTTCGACGAGCCCATGAGCGCACTCGATTCCTATCTTAAGAGCGCCCTCGAACAGAACATGCTCGACCTGTTCGATGTATGCAACCGCACCGTGCTCTACGTGAGCCACGACATCGACGAAGCGTGCCGCCTGTGCGGGCGCATCTGCGTGATGCACGACGGGCATGTGGAGGAGATCGGCTCCGTCGAGGACGTGGTCCGCCGTCCGCAGACGCTGGCGGCACTGCGCCTGACGGGCTGCAAGAACACAAGCCGGGCGCGCAAGATCGGCGACGAAGAAGTTGAGGCCCTCGACTGGGGCATGACCTTTAACGTGGGTCGCGAGGTTCCCGATAATGCAGCGTACCTGGGCATTCGCGCAAGCTACTTCCATGTTGACAATCGCGCGGAGCGGGGACGCAACAGCTATGATTTGCACGTGGCCCGTGTGAGCGATTCGCGCTTTGAGCGGCTGGTGCTGCTGGACGTGCCGCGCGTCGATGCGCCCACACGTCTGCAGTGGAAGGTCAACAAGGTGGGCGTGCCTGTCGACGAGCTGCCGCAAGCAGGCGAGACGCTGCGCATGCATTTCGATGCGAGTAGGATCCATTTGGTTTGTCGGTAGCGTCGGGTAATGCCGTCGGGGATATAAGCCTCGGCGGCCTCGTCTTGCCGTTCGCCGAATGAAGGATGACAAACTCTTATCAATCAAGATAATTATTTATTAAACGACGGCACACGAGGCTGTCGTACGAATGTCAACGGTGTTCGCATGGTCGATAACCGTTGATATAGTTGACCTCAACTTGTAGAGGAGGGTGCGCACATGCCGCAGACGACATACATTCGCCGCGTTGCCGCGCGCGCCCTGTATACGGCTCGGAGTCGCATATGAGCAGGTATGTTCACGGCTCCGGGAGAGACGACGCGCAACTAAATAATCGACCGCAAAGCAGGTTCCCCAAAATTCCGGGTTTAGGCGCGGTTGGGTTTTCGCCACCCACCGTGCAGCAATACCGTAGCTATTCATTTTTGGTTCGAGAGGGGAACCGCCATGGCTGAAGAATTCGATTTCCATCCGATGTGGGAGAGCCTCGGCATGAATCTTGCCGACCACGACATGCTGCTGGGCGCCGTGGGCCAGATGTACGGCGATATGTTCCTGACGCAGAACAATCGCCCCAAGTCCACGTCCTACCTGGATTTTGTCGCCACCAACATCCACAGCGGCCGAATTAAGGAGATGCTCGACAAGAAGGAGGCCGGCGAGGCCACCAAGATTGTTGGCAGCTTCTGCGTCTACGTGCCCGAGGAGATTGTGCTCGCCTGCGACGGTATCCCCGTGGGTCTGTGCTCGGGTGCCGATTGGGCAACCGATAAGGTCGAGGAGCACCTGCCGCGCAACACCTGCCCGCTCATCAAGAGCTTTGCCGGCTTTAAGCTGGGCGAGGTCTGCCCCTACATTGAGTCGAGCGACTTGGTGGTGGGCGAGAACACCTGCGACGGCAAGAAGAAGGCCTACGAGTTCTTTGCCACGCAAAAGAACATGTACGTCATGGATATTCCCAACGTACACGACGAGTCGACGCTCGTGACCTGGAAGGCCGAGGTCAAGAAGCTCGCCGACAAGATCGAGGAAGAGTGTGGCGTCAAGATTACGTCCGAGCGTCTGAAGGCCGCCATCCACGCCGTCAATGAGAAGCGTCGCGCCCTGCAGCGCCTCGCAGCCACGCGCGCTGCCGACCCGGCGCCCATCAGCGGTCTCGATAGCCTGCTGACCGTTCAGGCCGCCTTTATGGACGACACGCCGCGTCTGACCGGAGCCATCAACGATATGGCGGCTGAGTGCGAGCAGCGTGTCGAGGCCGGCGAGGGCGTGGCGCCCAAGGGGACCAAGCGCATCCTGTACACCGGCACGCCCATGGCCGTGCCCAACTGGAAACTGTTCAACCTCATCGAGAAGGCCGGCGGCGTTGTGGTCGGCGAGGAGTCCTGCACGGGCTCGCGCTACTACAAGGACCTGGTCGACGAGTCCGGCGAGACGGTCGACGAGATGCTCGATGCCATCGCCGAGCGCTACTTTAAGATCAACTGCGCTGTCTTTACGCCCAACGACCAGCGTATGAAGGACATTGTCCAGATGGCCAAGGACCTGCATGCCGACGGCATCGTCGACGTGGCCCTGCAGTTCTGCACGCTCTACGAGATGGAGTCGTTTGCCGTGGAGAAGGCCGCCGAGGAGGCCGGCATTCCGTTTATGCACATCACGACCGACTACGCTGGCGAGGATGCAGGTCAGTTACAAACCAGGATCGAAGCTTTCTTGGAGACCATTTAGGACTATCCGCCCCGGCGGCTTTCCCGGGCACCCGATCTTGCCGTTCAAACCGTCGCTTGTGTACCAAAGTACGCGGCGCTCCTCTTTTACGGCAACCTCGGGCACCTGGGAAAGCCGTTTCCTTGGTTGGTTGAAAGGTTTAGGAGTTATATGTCGGAAAATATTGAGCAGCCGTTGCCGTCCACGTTTGAGGAGTTCAACGAGCAGCGCAAGGCGGCGTTTATTCGCGTCAAGGATTATAAGCAGGCGGGTAATCGCCTGGTCGGTTTTCTGTGCAGCTACACGCCGCTCGAGATTATCGATGCCGCGGGGGCTGCGAGCGTGGCGCTGTGCGGCACGTCCGACGAGGTGATTCCCGAGGCCGAGAAGGTGCTGCCGGCAAATCTCTGTCCGCTCATCAAGTCGACGTACGGCTTTGCCTACTCGCAAAAGTGCCCGTTTACGTACTTTAGCGACATGATCATCGGTGAGACCACCTGCGACGGCAAGAAGAAGATGTACGAGCTACTCAACGAGCTCAAGCGTACGCACATTCTGCACCTGCCGCAGGGTCGCGATCGCGCCTACGAGCGTGAAGGCTGGTACGAGGAGTGCCGCCTGCTCAAGGAGGAGCTCGAGAACTTCTACGGCATCGCGATTACCGACGATGATCTGCGCGCTGCCGTCCGTCGTCGCAACCGCTTGCGTGCGGCCCAGCTCGAGATGTTTGCGCTGCAGGCCAACCAGCCGGCGGCCATGAGCGGCGTCGATCTGATGAGCACCATGTTTGCCGGTACGTTCAGCTTTGATATCGAGGCCTATACGCAGCAGCTGGAGCAAAAGGTTGCCAAGCTGCGCGAGACCTACGACGCGGGTGAGCGCCCGGTCGCGGCAGACGCCAAGCGCATCCTGATCACCGGCTGCCCGGTGGGCGGCGTGATCAACAAGATCGGCCGTACTATCGAGTCCAACGGCGGTGTGGTCGTGTGCATGGACGACTGCTCGGGCGAGCGCACGGCGGCCATGATGATCGACCCGGAGGCTCCCGACATTCTGCGCGCCATCGCCGACCGCTACCTGGATATCAACTGCTCGGTCATGACGCCCAACGACGGTCGTATGGAAAACACGCTGGCCATGTGCGAGAAGTATCACGTCGATGGCGTAGTGGAGAGCGTGCTCCAGGCGTGCCACACCTTTAACGTGGAGAGTGCACGCATGCAGGAGGCCGTCGAGGGTGCGGGCATTCCGTATATGAAGATCGAGACCGACTACAGCAACGGCGACATGGGCCAGATCGAGACTCGCATCGCCGCCTTCATCGAAACCCTCTAGCTTCCTCAGGCACCGGATCTTGCTCCTCAAACCGTCGCTTGCGTACCCAAAGTACGCTGCGCTCCTCTTTCGGGGCAATCTCCGGCACCTGAGAAACCTAGAGCTAAGGCGCCTGAACGCGCCGCTACCTTTGATGTTTAGATTGGGAGAGAGCCATGATAGGGATCGGGATCGATATCGGGTCTACGGCGGCTAAGGCTGCTGTGGTCGACGGGGAGGGTTCGGTGGCGTGGACGTGCGTGCAGCCAACCGGGTTCTCCTCGGTCGATGCTTCCGAACGGCTGCGCGAGGCGCTGGCAGCGGCCGGCTACGACGTGACGGCCGACGATGCTCGCGTGGTCGCGACCGGCTACGGCCGTGTCGCCGTGCCCTATGCGCACAAGGTCGTGACCGAGATCACTTGCCACGGTACCGGTGCCGTGCGCCTGTTTGGCGATCACGGCACGGTGATTGACGTGGGCGGCCAGGACACCAAGGTCATTCAGCTTAAAAGTGGCCGCGTGTCCAAGTTTGCCATGAACGACAAGTGCGCCGCCGGCACGGGGCGCTTTTTGGAGATCATGGCCGACCGCCTAGGTATTTCCCAGCAGCAGATGGCCGACCTTGCGCATTCCGGTGAGCCCACCAAGATCAGCAGCATGTGCACGGTGTTTGCCGAAAGCGAGGTCATCAGCCTGATCGGTCGCGGTGAGCCGCGCGAGAACATTGCGCGTGGCGTGATCGACAGCGTGGTCTCGCGCGTGGCGACCATGGCCGGGCAGGCCGCGGGCGCCCCGTACTACCTGACCGGTGGCCTGTGCGAGAACGCCTTCGTGGTGGAGCGGCTGTCTCTTATACACATCTGACGCTGCCGACGACTAGTCGAGTGTAG
>URIK01000123.1 GCA_900547855.1 uncultured Collinsella sp.
GGTGGCACCTTTACCTTTAACGAAGGCGCTACCGTCTACGATGCCCTGTGCGCGCTGGGCCTTTCTGTTAATGCCGAAAACTCGCCTCTTTATCACGGCGTATACGTGAAGGCAATTGGTGGGCTTGCCGAGTATGAACACGGCGGCACTAGTGGCTGGTGTTATTCCGTTAATGGCTCACAACCCATGACGGCCTGCAGTAACTACGTTCTCTCCAATGGCGACAACGTGGTCTGGTATTACGTTACAGGCTAGGGACCTCGACATATCGCACCAAACGGGCGGTTCGGACAAACATCCGGGCCGCTCGTTTTTCGTGCGAATGGGACTGGGTCGCCGGGTCTCTCTGCAAACAAAAAACCGGTTGGAATGGGAATTCCAACCGGTTATACATTCAAGCAAATAGTGAATCGACTATGACCGTGCGCCCTCGAGGAAGAAGCGGCGGCTGAAGTAGTTGTACCAGGTGACGAGGAACGTGGCGATGGCCTTCATGGCCTGGTAGCCGATGCTCAAAAACGTGACGCCCACAAACATGTACAGGTCGTTGAGGCCCAGGCCGATCACCGACAGGATGGTGAAGATCGTGAACTCGCGCTTGCGGCTCATGCCTTCGCGGTGGTCGAACACGTACTTCATGCTGAGCCAGTAGTTGACCACGACGGACGTGATAAACGAAACCGTGGTGCTCATCAAAAAGTCGAGGTGGAACAGCTCGACGAGCGCAATGAGCATGCCCCAGTCGATGCCAAAGGAGATAAGACCCACGACAGCAAACTTGAGGAACTGCTTGGTATGAGGTTGTGCCAGCGCCTTGCGCACGTAATCACATCCAATGCGTTGATGAATCGAGCAGAGGATACTTTAGAGCTTTTACAAGGGAAACGTAAGGTCTTTGCCAAGAACTATATGAACTCGCCAAATTTTCAAGAGCTAATCCGCAAACGTTGAAAATTTGCCCGTAAACGAGCGACACCCACGGACGATACTGCGCTGAGTGCGCGTCGTCCGTGGGCGCCGTAATGCTGCAGGGGTTTCGAGCTATTTTGTCTCGTCGCCCTCCAGGAAGATTTTTCGGGTCACAAAGTTGTAGACCATGACAAGCGCGGTGGCGCAGATCTTGGCGATATTGGCCTCGAGTCCCAGGCCGGCGTTGAGCGCCAGCACGATGCCGTCGTTGAGCACCAAACCGATCACGGACAGCACGACAAAGATGATGAACTCGCGGCGGCGGCTCATGCCTTCCTTGTGCGCAAACACGTACTTCATGCTTGCGAGGTAGTTAAAGATGAGTGAGATGATAAAGCCGCTGGTGTTGGCGATTAGGATGTTGAGGCCCAGACCGTAGTGAAGCAGATTCATAATGCCAAAGTCGATAACCGTGGCAATGACACCGACGACGCCAAATTTCATGATCTGCGCAAGGAGCTTTTGCATGGTACCTGCCTTAAGCTGGCGCCGAAGCGCCGCGGGGATGACTAACTCAGCAAGTTTAGCCAATCCCCGCGGGTGGTGCTAGGCGCGCTCCTCGATAGCACCGTTTCTATATGCATCGAGCAGCTGGCGCAGGTCCTGGATTTGGCTGCGGATCTTGGCGCCAGTATCGGTGTCGCTCACCATGCGGCGACGGTCCGCTTGGTCAAAACGGTTGGTCTCGCTTTCGATGTCCACGTTGCGCGTGAGTGCCTCGGCAACCGTCGTAAAGGCCCGGTGCGACTTGAGGCGGCAGCCGCGCGAGCTCGAGATGAGCGTATAGCCGGCGATACCCGTCTTGGGATGGTAAGCGCGGCAGAAGCCGCCATCGATGACCAGCAGCTTGCCCTCGGCGCGGATGGGCTGCTCGCCCTTGGTGGTTTTAACGGGCGTGTGGCCGTTGATGATGTGGCCGGTCGGCGAGCATGCCATGGGCGCGACGCCAAACTCGCGCATGATATCATCGCAGACCGAGGGCGACTTGGTAAGCGTAAAGTACGGGTCCATCGGCTCGACCCAGGTGCTCTTATCGGCGATATAGGCGCGCTCAAAGGTACGCACCAGGCGTCCGCTGGCGGGTGAATTGAAGCCAATCCACAGGTACCACATCCAGTCGAGGGCATCGCGGTCGCCCACGCGCCACGCGCGGCGGGCGATGTGGTCGCAAAAATCGAGATAATCGCGGCCAGCGTGCCAGGTGCCCAGGCAGTTCATGCTGCTGAAGGTGCCGTCTTCGTTGAGTGGAACGCAGCCGTGGAAGAGCAGGTTGCCGTTGGCGACCTTGTACATCGAGCCGTGGGTGTAGAGGAAATCGATATGGCGATGCAGGTGATCGGCGGTGACAAACTCGGACACGAGCTTGTCGATGATGTGCTGCTCCTGAGACGTGAGCGTGTAGGGGTCCGCCGGGTCGACGGTGGGGAAGTCGTTGGTCGTGAGCGGCCACACGCTGCCGTCGGCGAGCGTGACCGTGCCGGTGTCGTGGTCGATCTTGTCGAGTAACAGGCGGTCGGTCATATCGAACTCGGGGTGGCGCTGGATAATCTGGCCCTCGAGCTTAAAGAGCAGCACGTTGATGGCCTTGATCAGCGGGGTGATGGACTCACCGGCGGTGTAGGTGGCATCGGCAAAGGCGACAAGCTCACGCAGCGAGATGCCGTAGTCGTTCTCCAGGATCTCGTAGTTGTCGTAGCGTAGGTTGTTGCGCAACACCGTGGCGATGCAGGCGGGCTCACCGGCCGCAGCGCCCATCCACAGTAGGTCGTGGTTGCCCCACTGGATGTCGAGTGAATGGTAGGTGAGCAGACGGTCCATAATCTTGGCCGCGCCGCCGCCGCGGTCGAAGATGTCGCCCACCAGGTGCAGGTGGTCGACGGCCAGGCGCTTGATGAGCGAGGCGAGCGACTCGATAAAGTCGTCGGCGCTGGCGGTCTCCAGGATGGACTCCACGATGCGCTCGTGATAGCGCACGCGATAGTTGTTCTCGTCCGGGTGCGTGTGCAACAACTCGTCGATGATATAGGCGTAGTCGCGCGGGATGGCCTTACGCACCTTGGAGCGCGTGTAGCGGCTTGAAAGCGAGCGAGCGACCATGATGAGCTGGTCAAGCATCGTCTTGTACCAAGTTGGCGAGTCCTCGCGCTGGCTGCGGACCAGCTCGATCTTCTCGCGCGGGTAGTAGATGAGCGTGCACAGCTCGCCCTTTTCGTCAAAGGAGAGCGTGTCGCCAAAGATCTCGTCGACATGTTCGCGCACGACGCCCGAGCAGTTGTTGAGGATGTGCATAAAGGCTTCGTACTCACCATGCACGTCGCTCATAAAATGCTCGGTGCCCTTGGGTAGGTTGAGGATGGCCGAGAGGTTGATAATTTCGGTAAATGCGGATTGTTCGGTGGGGAACTGTCTCGACAGCAGGCGCAGATACTTGAAGTCTTGCGGGTTGCGATCGAATGCGACCATGAAACACCTTCCGATGGGGCTGGTAAAACTGATAAACAGCGTCAAACGTTTACCAGTATGCGCCGCTTTTGTTTCGATTTTGCGCCAGCGGCTGAATTGTCGGCTGAACGGTTTGGTAAATCGATTTAGTGAAGGTAGATGTGTTGGTCGGGTGGAGACGACAGAGGGTGTTTTCTCAGATATTTATGCGTCGGGTCGGTGGAGACGATGGTGGTAAAGATGTTCACTATTTTTGGTCCGATTTGGTAAATAGTGGACATATGTACCGCATGTAGGCTCACTGTGCGATAATTTGCGCAGCAATGAGTAAGGAGCCTCATATGAGTGATTTTGTCCTGACCTGTGAATCCGCCGCCGATCGAACCCGTGAGTTCTTTGCGTCGCGCAATATCCCTGTCGTGTGTTTTCATTACGAGATCGACGATGTTGTCTATACGGACGATCTGTATCAGTCGATTACGCCGGACGAGTTTTTTGCCCAGATTGCCGCGGGCGCCATGCCCAAGACGTCTCAGGTGAGCGTGGGTGAGTACGAGGAGTTTTGGGAGCCGTTTGTTGCCGAGGGTAAAGACGTGCTGCACCTGACGTTGTCGTCGGGTATTTCGGGCACGTATGGATCGGCCTGCGTCGCGGCGCAGATGCTTGCGGATCGCTATCCCGAGGGCGGCAAGGTGCGCGTCATCGATTCGCTGGCGGCGTCTTCGGGCTTTGGCCTGTTGTTGGAATATGCCGCCGATGTGCGCGATAGTGGGGCTTCACTCGACGAGACGGCTGCCTGGATCGAGGAGCACAAGCTCAACCTGCACCACTGGTTCTTCTCGACCGATCTGTCGAGCTACCTGCGCGGCGGTCGCATTTCGGCCGCGAGCGCGATCATCGGCACGGCGCTTAAGATTTGCCCGCTTATGACGGTCGATTGCGAAGGTAAGCTGTCGCCACGTGAGAAGATTCGCACTAAGAAGCGCGCGATTTCCGAGATGGCTAAGACCATGATGGCACACGTACAGGACGGTGCAGATTATTCGGGTAAGTGCATCATGTCGCAGTCGGCGTGCCGCGAGGATGCCGAGGCGGTCGCGGCGCTGATTGAGGAACAGGTTCCGCAGCTTAAAGGCAAGATTGAGATCAATGACATCGGTACTCTGATTGGCTCGCATACCGGACCTGGTACGGTGGCGCTCTTCTTTATGGGCGACAAGCGCGTGGATTAATTTGCCCCATCACGTCGCTGCATGATTGCTCAAACGAAAACGGCCCGCCTCACGTTTGTGGGGCGGGCCAAGATGTTTTGCTAGCGTTTCTTTCCGCGGAAGAAAAAGCCGTGCAGTGACGGCTTGAGGCCGCGGTTGGCGCGATGCTCCTCGACGCGCTCGTGGATCGAAGCGATGCGCTCGATGACTTCGTCGGGAATCGGCACATCGGGATTCATGTTCTCGACTTGGCTGACCTCGGCGGCGGCGACCTGGTCGATAATGGGCACGTCGTCGCGCGAGATGACAGGTGTGGCGTCTTCCTTCATCTTGCGATAACGCTGCATCATGTCGGTCTGTAGCTGCTGGGCCGAAGGCGGTGTCCAGATGATGGCGTTGGCGCCGGCGGCGATGGTCTCGCGAATGCTCTCGGGCGTCTTGCCGCCCGGCGCGATAAGCGGCAGGTTGGGATAGTGCTCGCGCAGCTCGCGTAGGACCTGGGGCGTGTTCTTGCCGGCGGCGATGTTGAGAATCTTGGCTCCAGCGCGCACCTGTCTCTTATACACATCTCCGAGCCCACG
>URIK01000124.1 GCA_900547855.1 uncultured Collinsella sp.
CTCGGAGATGTGTATAAGAGACAGCTCTACTACGTGCGCGTCACCGGCGGCGTCGTTGATAAAGAAGTGGTAATCGCGTCCGGCCATGGCGTGCATGTCGTGGGCGGAAAGTAGGTCGACGGCCTCTTGCGTGGTAGCCGCGCGGTCGAGCACCAGACGGATGGCGAGCGAAGTGTTGATGACGGGGCGTTGCGTGTCCTGGTCACAGGGCTTGGAATCCAGGGTGAGTACGGCAATGGACACGCCGCATTCGTTAACACCGTCGAGCTGGGCAAACGGACCCATGAGTGCGGCGGCGCGTCCGGCGACGGAGTCAAGTGGAGTGTTGGCGCCCAGGTTATTGAGGGCCGCAAAGCCGATGGAGGCATAGCCGCCGCGTGGGTGATTGCGCACCAGCAGCGCCGAGGTGTCGTCTTTAAAGTCGTAATTGCGACCGGTGCGCACGCGGCCTTCGGCATCTACGGCGACAAAAGCGCTGCAGGCAAACTGGGGCGCCTGGACATGTACCGGCACACCGGGCAGCACCTGCGCCACCACGGCATCGATGTAGGCCTGGTCGTCGCGCACGCCAGCGGCGATGATGCGATCAAGATCGTAGTCGTAGGCGATGTCGATTGCGTACAGGTCATAGCCATCCGCGTAGCCGGTCAAGCGCTTGAGTGACGCGGCGGACTTGATTTGCTTGTGATAAACGATACCGGTGGCAGCGGCAAGGCCGACGGCGACTCCCGCGACACCGCAGGCGATGGCAATGTTACGTGGCTTCATGGCGGCTCCTCTCGTCCTGTTAGCGTAATTGTCGCAAAAGGTGCACGGGCATGATAGCTCAACTTGGTGAGCGGTGCGGGATTAAACACGGAATGAAGAGTGCAGCGCTGGCACGGCGGGGTATGCTGGAAGGGACCATCAACCCAGCGAAAGGGGAGAGCATGACGGATCAGGAAACGCCCGAGCGCGCGCATGTGACGGCCGATGATATCGAGGCCGCCAACGACCTTATCGACTTTATCGAGGCATGCCCCAGCATGTTCCATACGGCGGCGACCATTATGGCCGAGCTCGACGAGGCGGGCTTTACCTACCTGTCCGAGAACGCGGCGTGGGACATCGAGCCGGGCGGGCGTTATTACACGCAGCGCAACACCTCGAGCGTTATCGCCTTTAAGGTGGGCGAGGACCTGGCTGCTACGTGGGGCGAGGACGGCGTTGCCGGCGACTACCATTTTCAGCTGACGGCGTCGCACAGCGACTCGCCGACGTTTAAGGTTAAGGCCGTGCCCGAGCTCGACGGCGCAGGCGAGACGCTGCGTCTGAACACCGAGGCCTACGGCGGCATGATCGACTACACCTGGTTCGATCGTCCACTGGCGCTCGCGGGCCGCGTGCTGGTGCGCGAGGGCGACCGTATTGAGAGCCGCCTGCTTGCCACCGAGCGCGAGGTTGCCATTATTCCGAGCCTTGCCATCCATATGAACCGTGGCGTTAACGAGAGCTTTGCTCCCAACCGAGCCGTTGACCTGTGCCCGCTCATCAGCGCCGGTGAACTCAAGCAGGGAGATTTTGACGCTCTGATTGCCGATGAGCTGGACGTTGAGCCCGAGCAAATTTTGGGCCGCGATCTGTTCCTGGTCAATCGTCAGGATGCGCGCATTTGGGGCTGGGCCGACGAGTTTATCTCGACGCCCAAGCTCGACGACCTGGCCTGCGCCTACACCTCGCTGCAGGCATTTTTGGGTGCCGAGAACGCGCGCGACGTTTCGGTCTTCTGCTGCTTCGATAACGAGGAGGTTGGCTCCGAGACCAAGCAAGGAGCCATGTCGACGTTCTTGGCCGACGCGCTGCGCCGCATTAACGGATCACTGGGCTTTGACGACGAGTCGTACCATCGCGCCCTTGCCGCCTCGATGCTCGTGAGCTGCGACAACGCGCATGCCGTGCACCCCAACCACGCCGAGAAGTGCGATGTTCGCAACCAGGTCGTACTCAACGGCGGTATTGTCATCAAGGAAGCCGCCAACCAGCACTACTGCACCGATGCCTTTAGCCGCGCGGTGTTCCAAGCCATCTGCGATGACGCCGACGTGCCCACGCAGGCCTTCGCCAACAAGAGCGATATGGCGGGCGGTTCGACCCTGGGCAACCTGTCGAACATGCAGGCGAGCATGCATGCCGTGGACGTGGGCCTGCCGCAGCTGGCCATGCACTCGAGCTACGAGACCGGCGGCGTGCGCGACGTGATGTACGCCATCCGCGCCCTCACCGCCTTCTACGAGCGAAACCTAACCATCAACGGCGCCGAAAGCGCGGAACTCTAAAATCGACCAAGATGAGATGACAATTTTGGCAGGTTTTATCTGGGCAAATGCTTCAACGCCAACGACAAGACGGAACTGCTAGGACTTCATAGGCAGAGCCTGCGCTAGTCAGATCCCGCAGGTCGAATAAAAGTCAGCGAGAGCCCGCCGTTTGAGCCAAGGTGCCGTGAAATGAAAAGGCGCTGACCTTCTGGTCGCGCCTTTAAAATTGAACGGCAGATTGGCCAAACGGCGGGCTCGCAGCGTCGGCTCATTACGCCGTTTGTAAAACGGCGTAATTCTTAATGTTCGATCCAGCAACGTAAAGTTTCGCCAGCTTGCAGGTGACGCAGATTCTCTGCGGCAATGTCGACCACATTGTTGAGCGTGGCTGCCAGGTGGAACCAGCCGGAGACGTGCGGCGTGATGAGCATGTTGGGCGCATCCCACAGTGGGCTTGTCTCAGGCAGCGGCTCGGGGTCGGTGACGTCGACCGCGGCGCCGGCGAGATGTCCCGACTCCAGGGCGGCAACCAAGTCGTCGGCAACCACAAGGTCGCCGCGGCCGCCGTTGGCAAAGAAGGCGCCCGGTTTCATCGCGGCGAAGAACTCGGCGTTCGCCAGGCCGCGGGTCTCGGGTGTGCTGGGCATAAAGGATGCGACGATGTCGGCCTCGGCCAGGCGCTCGGACAGGGCGTCCATGCCGTCCATGTCCTCAAATACAATGGGGTAGACGAGCGGATGGCGCTTGATGCCGCGGACGTGTGCGCCCATGCTGCGGCAGAGCGTGGCAAAGTGGCCGCCGATATCGCCTGCGCCCAGCACCAGCACATTGGCGTTTTTGAGCGAGGTGACCGGCCCTAAATCCTCCCAGCGATGCTCGCGCTGCAAGTCGTGATAGTCGGGCAGGCGCTTCATCATGGAAAGGACCATGGCAAACATGTGCTCGCTCACGGCCTGGCCGTAGGCGCCCACCGAGCAGGAAAGCTTAGCGTCGGCCGGCACGGTGCCGGCGGCAAGGTAGTCGTCATAGCCGGCGGTCTGCAATT
The DNA here is from genome assembly GCA_900547855.1 of uncultured Collinsella sp. Taxonomy (GTDB): domain Bacteria; phylum Actinomycetota; class Coriobacteriia; order Coriobacteriales; family Coriobacteriaceae; genus Collinsella. Next base: position 3,343 of record URIK01000124.1, read on the forward strand.
GCAACAGCTGGAGGTGCTTGCACGCGGTAAGCAGGGCAGGGTCAATGTTGCCCAAGATCACGTCGGCATCGGCGACCTGTTCACGTGTGGCGGCGTCGGAGCTCGTGTAGATAAAGTCCTCGCCCGGAGCGCTCGACTCAAGAATTGCGCGATGGCGGTCGTTGACAGGCAACAAAACCAGGATGTTCACAAGCAGTCCTCTCCGCCCAACCTGCCAAAAGGGGACAGATTTATTTTGGCAGGTTTTATCAGGCAAAATGTTCAAATAAAACGCCGGGCTACGCGATGGTTAGCATATCCATCGCGTAGCCCGGCATATCTACAGCTACCAGCTCAGCAGCTCGTAGCCATCCTCGGTCACTACGAGCTGTACCTCGCACTGAGCCGAATCGCTACCGTCCTTGGTGCGAACGCACCAGCCATCGCCCTTGCTGATCTTAATGTCGGGCGCTCCGGCGTTGACCATGGGCTCGATGGTAAAGACCATGCCCGGGGCCATGATGGTGTCCACATCGGGTGCCTCGGTGGTAAAGCCCACAAACGGGTCCTCGTGGAACTCCTTGCCAATGCCGTGCCCGCCGTACTCGCGCACCACGCTAAAGCCAGCGTCCTCGACCGTCTTTTGCACGGCCTCGGCCATAACGGACAGCGGCAGCCACGGCTTGACGGCGGCCAGACCCGCCTCCACGCTGGCACGGGTGACTTCGACCAGGCGCTGGCGCTCGGCCGAGACCTCGCCGATGCAGAACATGCGGCTCGAGTCGCTAAAGTAGCCGTCTAAGATCGTGGAGCAGTCCACGTTGATGATATCGCCCTCGTGCAGTACGTCCGTATCGCAGGGGATACCGTGGCAGACCACGTCGTTGATCGAGGTGCACACGCTCTTGGGGTAGCCCTCGTAGTTGAGGTCGGCCGGCGTGCCACCGTGCTCGACGGTGTAGTCGTAGATCATCTGGTCGATCTGGTTGGTGGTCATGCCCGCGGCGATGTGCTCGCCTACGTAGTCGAGCACGCCCACGTTGATGGCGGCGGAGCGCTTGATGCCCTCGATATCGGCGGGCGTCTTGTAGAGCGTACGGGGCAGAACCTCCCAGCCCTCTTCCCACAAGCGCTCGAGGCGCTCGTCGAAGGCGCTATGGCATTTCTTGTATTTCTTACCGCTGCCGCACCAGCAAGCGTCGTTGCGGCCAGGCACGGGTCCTTTGTCATACATGGTTAACTTCCTTTCATTCGCAGCTAGTATAGCCCACCCGCAGAGCAGCTCATTTGGGACGGGGCTAATTTGGCTGCTGGCGGGCGGCCGCGCTAGTAACTCACCTGGCAGGGGATGCCGAGGGCGCGCACGCGTGCAGCGATCGTGTCGAGCACCTCGGGTGCTGCCTTGGCAAGGCCGGCGACCGGTGTCTCGCGCGCTACCGTGTAGATGGTTGCTTCTTGTGGGCGAATGCGCTCAAGCGCCGCGAGCCAGGGGGCAATGTACTCCTCGCCGGTGTTGTCGATGAGCTTGCCCTGATACTCGCCGGTCAAAAAGATCGTCTGGATAATAACGTGACCGTCAAAGCTTGCGAACGTCTCAATCTGGTGCTCGACGTCGTAGGGGCCAACAGGCTGGTCGAGCAGCTGGATAAATGCCGGGTCGACGGTATCGAGCTTAAGAATGTTGTCGTCGACCATCATGAGCGTGTCGTGCACCTCGGGACGGTCGGCGCGCGTGCCGTTGGAAAGCACGGCGATCTTGGAGTTTGGGGCAAGTTCGTCGCGCAGCGCGACGGCGCCGGCGATGGCCCTGTCTCTTATACACATCTCCGAGCCCACGAGACGCTCA
>URIK01000125.1 GCA_900547855.1 uncultured Collinsella sp.
CGACTAGTCGTCGGCAGCGTCAGATGTGTATAAGAGACAGGTACGATCCGCAGACGTCTGGTGGCCTGCTTATCGCGGCACCTGCTGCCGATGTTGATGAGCTTGCGTGCCGTCTACATGCTGAAGGACGCATCGCCGCCGCCGTCGGTCGCGTGTGCGAGCCGGTGCCAGGTGGTCCTGCCGTTCGCGTTGTCCGTTAACGACACGTTTATTGAGCTCTGTACCGTTCTAAAACGATTTATTCGAAAGGAAAAACTATGTCTACCAAAATTGAAGTCAATGCCATGGGCGATGCCTGCCCGCTGCCCGTCGTCAAGACGCTCAAAGCCCTGAAGCAGCTCGATGGCGAGGGCGCCGTGGTGACCTCGGTCGATAACGAGACCGCCGTCAAGAACATCTCCAAGATGGCGCAGGAGAAGGGCTGCACGGCCTCGGTCGAGAAGATCTCGGACGCCGAGTGGCACGTGACCGTGGCGACCTCTGGCGCCGTTGCCGTGGCCGATCCCGAGCAGGATGGCGCTGCCTTCTGTGATGCCAGCGCCGGCAAGGGCAAACTCGTCATTTCCGTCTACACCGACTGCATGGGCCGTGGCGACGACGAGCTGGGCCACAAGCTCATGAAGGCGTTTATCTTTGCCGTGACGCAGCAGGAGGAGCTGCCCGCGACCATGCTGTTCTACAACGGCGGCGCCAAGCTCACCGTCGAGGGCTCGCCGGTGCTCGATGACCTGAAGGGCCTGGCCGAGCAGGGCGTCGAGATCCTTACCTGCGGTACCTGCCTCGACCACTATGGCATTAAAGACCAGCTTGCGGTGGGCGAGGTCACCAACATGTACGTGATCGTGGAGAAGATGGAGCAGGCCGTGCGCGTCGTGCGCCCGTAGCGTATTGGTTGGAGTTGCCATGAGGGAGAAGCGCCCGGCGCTTGTCATCACGTTTCCCACCACGGCGGCCGCCATGGGCTGCGAGTCCCTGTGCATCGAGCGCGGCCTTCCCGGGCGAACGATTCCCGTGCCCGGGGAGGTCGCTGCTGGCTGCGGTCTGGCGTGGAAGGCGTTGCCTGCCGATGAGGAGTTGCTGCGTGGCGAACTCGCCGCGGCGGGCATTCCCACCGAGGGCTATACCGTGATTGATATGTGGGAGGTCGTGCGATGATCTACCTGGATAACGCGGCGACGACCATGCACAAGCCGCAGACGGTCATCGATGCCGTGACGCAGGCGATGTGCTCGCTCGGCAATGCCGGGCGCGGCGCCACGTCGGGTGCCCTCGATGCCGCTCGTACGATTCACGGTTGCCGTGCCAAGCTCGCGCGCTTTTTAGGTTGCCCGAGGGCGGACCATGTGTGCTTTACGTCCAACTCTACGGCGGCGCTCAACACCGCCATCTGTGGCGTGGTGCGCCCCGGCGACCGCGTGGTCACGACGGTGCTCGAGCATAACTCCGTGCTGCGTCCGCTCAACCGCCTGGCAGCGGAGCGGGGCGTGACAGTTGAGCATGCGGGCTGTGACGTAAATGGTGTGCTCGACTACGACGAACTCGAGCGGCTTGTCACGCCGGGTACGCGTGCCGTGGTGGTGACGCATGCCTCCAATGTGACCGGCAACGCGGTCGACATTGCGCGCGTGGCGGCCATGGCCCATGCGGCTGGTGCGCTGGTGATCGTCGATGCCTCGCAGTCTGCCGGTACGGCGCGTGTCGATATGCAGACCATGGGCCTCGACATAGTGTGCTTTACCGGCCATAAGGGGCTCATGGGTCCGCAGGGGACCGGCGGCCTGGCCGTGGCGGAGGGCATTGACGTGGCTCCGTGGGCCATGGGCGGCACGGGCGTGCACAGCTTCGACCCACTGCAGCCGCTTGAGTGGCCCACGCGCCTTGAGGCGGGCACGCTCAACGGCCACGGCATCGCGGGCCTTTCTGCCGGTCTCGACTTTATCGAGGCGCAAGGCGGGGTCGAGGCGATCGCGGCGCATGAGCGAGCGCTGGCTGATCGCTTTCTCGCTGGCGTGCGGGAAATCCCCGGCATTGCGCTCTACGGTGCGTTTGACCAGCCCGTGCGCTCGGCGATCGTCTCACTCAACGTGGGCGATATCGACTCTGCCGAGATCTCGGACGCGCTCATGCAAGGGTGGGGGATTGCGACGCGCCCCGGCGCCCATTGCGCTCCGCTCATGCACCGTGCGCTGGGGACCGAGCGTCAGGGCGTCGTTCGTTTCTCGTTTGGGTATTTCAATACGGACGAAGAAGTCGACACCGCGATTGGCGCTTTGCGCGATTTAGCCTGCTAAAGCTGCTAGACCGTTTATACTTGCGGGACGGGCCTTTTGCCCGTCCCGTTTTTGTTTCGACCCGAAAGGTGTGTCTATGGCCTCATCCACGCCGCGCGGTCTGCGCTCCGACCATGTCGTCACCGTCGGCATCGCCCTATTCTCGATGCTCTTTGGCGCCGGCAACCTCATTATTCCGCCACTGCTGGCGCTGCAGGCAGGTTCTGCCACGCCGGTCGCCATGCTCGGCTTTCTCATCGCCGCCATCGGCCTGCCCGTCATGGGCTTTATCGCCGTGGCGCTTGCCGGAACGGCGCGCGAGCTTGCCGGCCACGTGCACCCCAAGTTCGGTGAGTTCTTTGTCGCGGCGGTCTATTTAGCGATCGGCCCGTGCCTGGCCATTCCGCGTACGAGCTCCACGGCCTTCGAGATGCTGGTGCCGCTGCTGCCCGAGGGCGTCTCGCTTGGCACGGCTCGCCTGGTGTTTGCCGTTGGCTTCTTTGTCGTCGCGTTTGCGCTCACGCTGCGCCCTGGCGTCATCACGCGCGTGCTCGGCCGCATTACGGGCCCCGCGCTCATTGCGCTCATCGTGCTGGTTGTGGGTGCCGCCGTGGTCTCGCCGTTGGGTCCCGCTGCCGCGCCGCAGGCTCCCTACAATGCCGGTGCTGCCGTGCAGGGCTTTTTGACCGGCTACCAGACCATGGACCTGCTTGCGTCGCTCGCCTTTGGCATCATCATTGCCGAGACCATCCATGAGCTCGGCGTTACCGACGATAAGCGCGTGGCCTTCGAGATTTCGCGTTCGGGTGTGATCGCCGGCGTGCTCATGGCCATCATCTACTGCGGCCTAGCGCTTGCTGGTATGCAGCTCGGCACGGTTATGCCCGACGCCACCAACGGCGCCGCGATCCTTGCGCGTTCGGCGTCTTTGCACTTTGGCCTTGTCGGCACGGTCGTGGTCTTTGCGATCTTTTTCCTCGCCTGCATGAACGTGTGTATTGGCCTTATCAGCTGCTGTTCGCGTTACTTCTGCGAGACGTATGTGGTCGAAGGGGGAGCGGAGGCTTCCGAGGAGGCCATGCGCCGTCCCTTTGCGATGTTCGCCTTTGTGTTCGCGGCGTTTTCGTGCGTGCTCTCCAACGTGGGTCTCGACGTGATCCTTATGTTCTCGGTGCCTATGCTCAATGCCCTGTATCCCGTTGCCATTGTGCTGGTACTTATGGGCCTGGTGCACGGCTTTTGCGACGCGCATCCGCAGGTGTGGGTCTGGGTCGGCGGCGTTGTCGCGGTACAGAGCGTAATCACTTCGGTCCGCGATGCGTTCTTTGCTGGCGCGTGGCTGCCGTTCGATGCGTTGCCGCTGGCAGATATCGGCGCTGCGTGGGCGCCGGTTGCTGTGGTCGCGTTAGTGATTGGTCTGGTTCATAGCCAGTTTGTCGCACATTCGAGGAGCTAGGGTTTCTGCGCTTGCACAGGCGGGGAGTCTCCCCTATAATTTCCTTCGCTTTGGGACACGCAAGGTTTAGACCTTAGCTGCTCAACACCTTCGGGACGTGGCGCAGTTTGGTAGCGCGCCTGCTTTGGGAGCAGGATGTCGCAGGTTCAAATCCTGTCGTCCCGACCATATCTTGCGGGCGTAGTTCAATGGTAGAACCCCAGCCTTCCAAGCTGATGACGCGGGTTCGATTCCCGTCGCCCGCTCCACAAGATAGCTTAACGGCTCTGATTCCTTCCGGGAATCAGAGCCGTTTTCATATACATGCCGGGGACCTCCATCCCCTCCTAAGTTGCGGTGAAATAGTTCCTGATTAAGGCTTATTCGAGCTTTTCAGGAACTATTTCACCGCAACTTTCTGTAAGGGTGGTTTTAAGTGCCGCCGAGGGGCACTAATCAACCGTTTGCCGATATGTTTGACTCTGACTCATGACTCTGACCTGCCCCGTCAAGCTTTTGGTCAGTTCATGGCAAGGTCTGGCGGACCAAATATGGGATAGCGTAGTGTCATTCACTCCCCCTCGAGACCATGGGGTCGAAAATGAGTCATGATAAACGCTGTTCCAAACCGCAAGTAGAGCTGTTCTTCCGGTTATTCGAGGCCCATCATGGCGGGCATCTGTTTGTAGCTACCAAAAAATGGGATGAACGCTGTGCCTACGCGCTCATGCAAAAAGAGATGATTATTCGACTCTACAACCATGTCTACGCTGATCCCGCGTATTGGAATGACCTCGGCGTCGAAGATCGCATCTTTCAATTGGCATCCGCTATTGCGGTCGTTGAACCGGATGCCGTGTTTTGTGGAGCAACGGCGGCACTGCTCTATGGCATCGGTTCTGCATATTCGCTTCTCGACAAGGTGCAAGTGCTGCTGCCGCGTTCCACCAGACGCGATATGTACGAATTCGTTGAATACCGACGCTGGCGGCCGGGCGACGTATGGCAGCTCGGCCCGTTTACGCTAACGGATCCATATCGCACGGTGGTCGACATCGCCCGAACGAGCGCCTTTCGATATGCACTAGGCTATGTCGACGGGCTGGCTCGTGAGTACGGTGTCGAGCGTGAAGAATTGCGTTCATATGCACAAGCGAACTGCCGTGGACTGCACGGCATCGCGCGTGCATTTGACGTTTTTGAACACATGGATGGCAGATCGGATAACGGTGGAGAATCCGAAGCGCGGGCGGCAATGATTCTGGCGGGAGTTGCCGCTCCCGAACTTCAGGTTGAAATCACTCGACCGGGAAACGCCGGCTATTATTTGGCAGATTACGGCTGGCAAATGCCAAACGGCTCTTGGACTGTCTCTTATACACATCTGACGCTGCCGACGACTAGTCGAGTGTAGAT
>URIK01000126.1 GCA_900547855.1 uncultured Collinsella sp.
GGAGATGTGTATAAGAGACAGTTACGGATAAGGTCGAGATCGTGTTCGATCACGATAACCGTGGCGCCCTTGGCAACGAGGCCGTCAAACACACTCAGCAACACCTGAACATCGAGCGGATGCAGGCCGATCGTGGGCTCGTCAAACACAAACACGGCGTCGTCCTGCACGCGGCCCATCTCGCTCGCAAGCTTAAGGCGCTGTGCCTCGCCGCCCGAAAGCGCCGGCGTGGGCTCACCGAGCGTGAGATAGCCCAAACCCAGGTCGTGCAAGGTCTGCAAGCGTGCCTGAACCTTCTTGAGTCCCAACGTGGCGTCGAGCGCTTCGTCCACACTCATGTCCATGAGCTGCGGCAACGTAAGCAGACTCCCGTCCTTGCCCTCGCGATGGATATGCGAAGCCGCGTCTGCATAACGTGAGCCGCGACATGCCGGGCAGACGATCTCGACGTCGGGCAAAAACTGCACATCGAGTGATATCGATCCTGTGCCATCGCACGTAGGGCAGCGCAAGGCGCCAGTGTTGTAGCTAAAGGCGCCTGCCTTGTAGCCGGCTGCCTTGGCCTCGGGCGTGCGGGCGAAGGCGCGACGCAGCTCGTCATGGATATCAGCATAGGTCGCTACCGTCGAGCGCACGTTGGCGCCGATGGGCGTGGCGTCAATCAGGTTGGCGCGGGCAATGCCCTCGGCATCGACCCAACGCACGTGTTTTGGCAGGCGCTCGCTGGCTGCCTGTGCCTTAAGTGCCGGGATGAGTGTCTCGAGCACCAGCGTCGTCTTGCCCGAACCCGAAACGCCCGTCACCGCGACGAGACGGCCGCGCGGGATATCGACTTCGAGCGGCTTGACGGTATGGATGGCATCGGTCGCCATGCGGATATGGCCCTGGTCGAACATTTCCTCGTCAGTCACCTGCGGACGCAAGCGCTTGGACTCCGAGCGCAAAAACGGGGCGATGCGGCTGCTCTGCGATTGCTCGACCTCATCCACCGTACCCGCGGCAATCACATTGCCACCGCCCGCTCCGGCAACGGGACCCATCTCGACCAGATAGTCGGCTTCCGCTAGAACGCGCGTATCGTGGTCAACAACAACCACGGTGTTGCCGTCATCCACCAGATCGCGCATCACGCCTACCAAGCCGTCGACATTGGCAGGATGCAAGCCAATCGAGGGCTCGTCCAGCACATAGAGCACACCCGTCGATCGGTTGCGCACCACGCGGGCGAGCTGCACGCGCTGGCGCTCGCCCGTGGAGAGCGTGGCGCCGGCGCGGTCGAGTGAAAGGTAATCGAGGCCCAGGTCAACCAGACGGCGGGCCGTGCTCAAAAATGAATCGCAGATATCCGTCGCCATGGGCTGCATCTCGGCCGGCAAGGATGCGGGCACCCCGCGCACCCACTCAATCGCATCACCAAGCGTCATGGCCGCCGCCTGTGACAGATTGATACCGCGCACCTGGGGCTGGCGCGCAGCCTCGGAGAGACGCGTGCCGCCGCAATCGCGGCATGGGCCCTCGCGCAAAAAGCGAGCCACGCGCTTAAGCCCCTTATCATCCTTAACCTTGGCGAGCGCATTCTCGACGGTATAGACGGCGTTGTAATAGGTGAAATCGAGCGGCGTGGCGCCCTCGCCGTTTTTGGGAACGTAGAGAATGTGCTTTTTAACCGCCGGACCATGGAACACGATGTCGCGCTCTTGAGGCGAGAGCTGGTTAAACGGCACATCGGTGCGCACGCCCATCTCGCCGGCCACCTGCTTCATCAGATCCCACATGAGCGTGCCCCAAGGAAGCACTGCGCCTTCGTTGATGGTCTTTGACTCGTCGGGCACCAGGCTCGCCTCGTCCACCTCACGCATGACACCGGTGCCGCCGCAGGTAGGGCACGCACCGCCGCTGTTAAAGGCAAGGTCCTCGGCACTCGGCGCGCAGAACTCGCGACCGCATGCAGGGCACGTGAGCGACAGGCCAGCGGCAACGTTAAGGCTCGGCTCCACGCGCGCCCCGCAGTACGGGCACACGTGATGGGCGCAACGACTAAAGAGCAGACGCAGGCTATTGTTGAGCTCGGTCATGGTGCCAAAGGTCGAGCGTACGCCCGGCACGCTGGGACGCTGATGCAACGCGAGCGCCGCCGGTACGTGTAATACCTCATCCACCTGAGCGTGCTCGGCCTGCGTCAGGCGACGTCGAGTATAGGTGCTGAGCGCCTCCAGGTAGCGGCGCGAGCCCTCGGCATAAAGAACCCCCAGCGCCAGCGAGCTCTTGCCCGAGCCCGACACACCGGCAATGCCCACAAGCCTTCCCAGCGGAATATCGATATCGATGTCTTTAAGGTTATGGACGCGCGCGCCACGCACCTCGATAGCCTGCGGGTTCATCTTCTGTTCCGTCACCTTTATCACCCTACTCATGCCATAAAATGCGGTCGCGGATATACTCGCCCAGCATGGGCACGGCAAACCGGACGAGGCCGTATCCGGCAGCCTCGATGACGCGCTCGCGAATCAGGCTTGCGCGATATTTACTCGCCCAGCTCTGGGTGCGATCGCAACGCTCAATGATATCCGCCATTCGCGTCGGCTTACCCTCGTCAGCAGCCATGGCCTCGATAAAGAGGCGTTGCGGACTGCGCAACCCGTAATACAGAGGCGCGTCGACCGCTTCGTAGAACTCGGAGACGGCATCCGCATGGCCATCCTCGACATCGCGCCTTTCGATGACCTGCGAGCCACGCCGGACAGCAGACCGCCACATGTAATATCCCACCAGCTGAACCATATAGGGATGCCCCATGCTCTTGCGCGCCGCAAGGTCCGCCGTCTCCGCGTCAACGCAAAGACCAGTACTCTCGACTGTCTGGATATATGAATCACGCACGTTGGGCAAGGATATCGCCCCCAGCGTACGCTGCTGGGCACGCCGCAAAAACGTCACGCTCGGCTCTTCGAGCAGGTCGTCATCTATACTGGGTAAGCCGGCGAACACCAGCGCAAGACCGCGCTGGTCGCTATCGGGCAGGCCCGTGGCATCTTGATCTCCGAGCACCTGCTGATAGAGAACGGCAAGAGCCGCCAGTTCCTCGATAGACGCAGATTGAGCCTCGTCAATCGCAAACAGTATGCCCTGGCCTGGACCGAGCCTCTTGAGGCGCTCGTTGACCAGCCCGCGCAACGTCTCGCCCTTTGCTCGCGCCGCCTCGACCGACATCCGGTCAAACGACGGAGCAAACTCCATTGACGTCACAACGGGTTTATTCGAGCGAAGCGCATCGGCCAAGCGGTCGCATAAGCCAAGCGAAGCGGAATCGGAGACAACCGCCCATCCGCGCTCATTGGCTAGACGTTGCAGCTCCCGCAGGAGAACTGTCTTGCCGCAGCCGCGGTTCCCCGTAATGAGCATGAGCCTGCCCGGCGCTCCGGCGCCGTTATCGAGCCCTTCCTGAAAATCTTCGATGACCGGCTCGCGACCAATGAGTATCGGAGGCCGCTTGCCTGCCGTTGGCTTAAAGGGATTTGGATTCATGTCGGCCTCCTCGGATTGGCAAACCCTGGCAATAGTTATACCAACTTATACCGAGTTATACCAATAGCATATGACAAAGGAGCTGTCCCTTTGTCACATGTGGCCGAAAAACTCGGCGTCTGCTGCTCGCCAGGGGCGGAAGGTGGCGGGATCGATCTTTACGTGCGCCGCGGCGGGTACGTCGTACCATTTGACCGTGTAACCGGCGCCGTGAGAGCAAAAGACCGAATCGGGCGTGTTGGGCAGATCGGTCTCGGGCCCATAGGCGGCCGCCTCGATTACGCGCTCGGCATCATGGCAAGCCGCATAGCCGGCGAACTCTAGGTACAGATGCCCACGACCACTCGTGTAGGCGGCCACCTCCAGCGCATAATCCTGCACCTCGGATGCCGGCACGCGACCCACAAGCTTCGCCCGATCGCCCGCCATCGTCGGCGGCTCGTACTCGGCACCCATGCGCGTGGCATCCGAGAGCGCCCGGCCCACGCACTCCCCCGGCACCTCGAGCTCAAAGCGGTACCACGGCTCCAACAGCACCGCCGCGCCGGCCTCACGCGCCTGCATCAAACCCTGGCGAATCGCGCGGTACGTGGCCTGGCGAAAATCGCCGCCCTCGGTATGTTTGGCATGCGCACGGCCGCCCGTGAGCGTAATGCGCACATCGGTGATGGGCGAGCCGGTCAGCACGCCCAGGTGGTCGCGCTCCATGGCGTTGGTGAGTGCCAGACGCTGCCAGTTAAGATCGAGCTCGTCGGTCGAGGTCACGGTGCCAAACTGCACGCCCGAACCCGCTGGCAACGGCTCCAGGCTCAGATGCACCTCGGCATAGTGGCGCAGCGGCTCAAAGTGGCCCACGCCCTCGACCGGCTGCGAAATAGTCTCCTTATAGAGAATGCCGCCGGGCTCAAACGCAACCGAAAGGCCAAAGCGATCGGCTAACACCCGCTGCACGACTTCGAGTTGCACGGCGCCCATCAACTGCAAATGAATCTGCTCAAGATGCGTATTCCAGCTTACGCCGAGCATGGGATCTTCGTCCGCCAACTCAGTCAACGCTTTGAACACCGCGTGGACATCGTGTTCGCCCGGAAGCACCGTATAGCTGAGGACCGGCGCAATGACAGGCGCATCGCCCACGGGCTCCGCGCCCAGGGCGTCCCCTGGGCGAACGTGCGCAAGACCCGTCACGGCGCAGATGCCGCCAGCGGCAACTTCCTGGGCAAGCTCGTATTTCTCGCCGTTATAGATGCGCACCTGGTCGATCTTTTGCTCCCATGCCTCGGCACCGGAACGTCCGCCAATCATCTGTTTTGCGTGCAGCGTGCCGCCGGTCACTTTAACCCAAGCCAAGCGCTCGCCGCGATCCCCGCGGCTGACACGATAGACGCGCGCGGCAAACTCCGGGAGCCACGCCTGCTCACGCATCAGCGCGCATATGCCATCCAGCAGCTCGTCCACGCCTTGGTCCTTGAGCGCCGAGCCGGCAAAGCAGGGAAACAATTTGCGCTCGGCAACCATGCTCGACAGCGTTGCGACGGAAAGCTCACCCATCTCAAGAAACTCCTCGAGCGCCACCTCGTCCAACGC
>URIK01000127.1 GCA_900547855.1 uncultured Collinsella sp.
GGCTCGGAGATGTGTATAAGAGACAGGCGTATGCATTGGATTATCGATCACGCTTTTGTTGGCGGCGACGGCACGCTGACCTGCGGCGCCTCGGTATCTGACAGCTTTTTGATGCGCGCCTTCGAGCGCACCAACACGCGCACGAATCCGCTGTACTGGACGCTGCAGGAGTTCATATACGCCGACGGCGACACCATGCCCATTGGCTGGGCCGCGGCTGAAGAGAAGGCGCACCGCGCCGAGTTCGACACGCTCGCACGCCCGCTCATGTTTACCGGCGAGGCCATGTTCCCGTGGATGTTTGAGCAGATGCCCGAGCTTAAGCCGTTTAAGCCCGCCATGGACCTGCTGATGGAAGACACCAGCTGGGACAAGATCTACGACCCGCAGCGCCTGGCCTGCAACGAAGTTCCGCTCCAGGCCGCGGTGTATTTCGACGACATGTACGTGGATTCGGGCCTGCAGCTCGATACGCTCAGCCGCGTGGGCAACTCGCATGCCTGGGTGACCAACGAGTTCGAGCACGACGGCCTGCACGGCGGCGTGGTGTTCAAGCACCTCTTCGACGAAGCACTCAACCGCGGAGACCTGCGCCGGATCTTCTAACAAAGGAGTGTCCCCACCTGCCGGCACAAAAGGAACGTCCCCAAGTGCCGGCACGAGAAAGACAGCACTGCGGGAAACGATCCGCAGTGCTGTCTTTCTTTATGCAAATACGATCAAGTTATCCCTGTGTATCGCCGGCTTCTCGGCCAGGTTAGCGAGCAGGCGGTTGCTGGCGATCTGGTCCTGGCGGCGACCGGCAGCAAGTTCCAGCACGTCCGAATCGGCCTCGGCGATACCGCGGGCGACGACCATACCGCTCGGATCGCACACATCGAGCACATCGCCCTCGGCAAACTGGCCATCGACCTCGCGAATACCCACCGCAAGCAAGGAAGAGCCACGGCTAACCAGCGCCTTCGCAGCACCATCATCAACCGTCACCGACCCATGTGCCTTGTCGCCCAGCGCGATCCACAGCTTGCGGGGCGCGATGTCCAGACGCTCCGCCGGCGGATCGAACAGCGTGCCCACGCTCTCGCCGCGGGCGAGGCGCACGAGCGCATCGGGCTCCTCGCCCGAGCAAATCACGCTCTGAATGCCCGCCGTCATCAGGATGCGACTCGCGCGGATCTTGGTAATCATGCCGCCCGTGCCCACCGATGTGGAAGAATCGCCCGCCGAGGCAATAATCTTGGCATCGATCTTATGCACGACAGGAACAAACTCGGCCGTGGGGTCCTCATGCGGATTGGCAGTATAGAGACCATCGATGTCCGAGAGCGTCACGCACAGATCGGCAGATACCAGGCAGCTCACGAGCGCCGCCAGTGTGTCGTTGTCGCCAAACTTGATCTCGTCGACGGTAACGGTGTCGTTCTCGTTGACGACCGGCACCACGCCCAGCTCCACCAGACGCAGCAGGGCGTCGCGCGCGTGCAGGTAGGACGTGCGACGCGCCGTGTCGTGACGCGTGAGCAGCACGAGCGAGGTGAGCAGGTCGCGCGCATGGAACTCCTCGTCGTAGGCCGACGAGATGATGCACTGACCAGCCGAGGCGCAGGCCTGCAGGCTCGGAAGGTCGCCGACCGGCTTGCGGTCGAAGCCCAACACGGGATAGCCACAGGCAATAGCGCCCGAGCTCACCACGACCAGACGCCAGCCGAGCTTGCGCAGCGCTGCGGCTTGATCGGCAAGTCCGCCGATAAAGGCGCGGTTGACCTTGCCATCGGCGCCCACCACCGTGGACGAACCGATCTTTACCACCATCGTTTTATAAGAAGTCGTCATACGTCAAACCAATCAACTGTTCAGCGAACGGCCGAGCTGGCGGCCAAGGGAGCGTGACTCGCCCCTACCGCCCAAGGAATCATTTTGCCCAGGGGAAAGCCGAGGCCGCGGCCATATTCTTGCGCACGAGCTCGTCGCGCACCTGGGCCAGGCCCTGTTCCATACCCACCACGTAGGTCTGCGGATACAGGAAGCGCTTGAAAGCCGCATCCAGATGATCGAGCGCCCAAACACAGCGCTCGCGCGCGTCCTGGATGCTCTCACGCGGAGCCACCGCACTGCCGTCGCGCACGATCGGCACCAACAGCTCACGATACTCAAGTTCGGACACGTCGGTCACCAGGGCGGCATCATTCACGGCCACGAGGGTATTGCCGCGCGCGGCGCCCTCCCCCGCCAGATGGTCCTCGTCGTAGATCATGTCGCAGACCGGGCCGCCAAAGCCGTCGTAATAACGGCGCACGCGCTGTACGCCCGGGATCGTGCGCTTATAGGGCTGCTCGGAGAGCTTGACCACCGGCGTCCACGGGTCGGCCTCGCTCGCACGGCGGGCGGAAAGCTTGTACACGCCGCCCAGCGCCGGCTGGTCGTAGCAGGTCGCGAGCTTGGTACCCACGCCAAAGCTATCGATGGGCGCGCCCTGGTCGAGCAGCGACTGAATCGTGTACTCGTCCAGGTCGTTGGACACCGAGATACCCACATAGGGCAGGCCCTCGGCATCAAAACGGCCGCGAACATACTTGGAGAGCTTGGCAAGGTCGCCGGAGTCGATGCGAATAGCCGACAGGCGCTCGCCCACCGCCTCCATCTCCTTGGCAACCGTAATGGCATGCTCGCAGCCCTCGCGCACGTCATAGGTGTCGATGAGCAGCGTGCAGTTCTTGGGGCTCGACTTGGCAAAGGCGCGGAAGGCCTCGAGCTCGGAATCGAAGCTCATCACCCAGCTGTGCGCATGCGTGCCAAAGACGGGAATACCGTAGCGGCGGCCGGCGAGCACATTGGACGTAGAGGAGCAGCCGGCAACGTAGCTCGCGCGCGCAACAGCTAGGCCGCCATCGGGGCCCTGGGCACGGCGCAGGCCAAACTCCGCCACGGGGCGACCGTCAGCGGCGAGCACCACGCGCGCCGTCTTGGTGGCGACAAGCGTCTGGAACCCGACGATGTTGAGCAGCGCCGTCTCGAGCAGCTGGCACTCCAGCGACGGGCCGGTGACGCGCACCATGGGCTCGCGCGGAAAGACGAGCTCGCCCTCGGGCACGGCGTCGATGTTTACATGCGCACGAAAATCGCGCAGATAGTCGAGGAATGCGGACTTAAACATCGCGCCGCCGGCCGGGGCCTCAAGCGATGCGAGGTAGTCGATATCCTCGGGCGTAAAGCGCAGGTTCTCGACCAGCTCGGGCAGCTCGGCGGTGCCGCACATGACGGCATAGGCGCTGCCAAAGGGATGGTCGCGGTAAAACGCGGTAAAACAACCCTGCTCATTGGCCTTGCCGCTCTCCCACAGGCCCTGGGCCATAGTGAGCTCGTACAGATCGGTGAGCATTGCAATGTCGGTGGGATGCGAGATGTCGGTCAAAGCCATGGGGCGACCTTTCGGATGTGTGGTACAGAATTTGAGGGTTAGACGAGAGCAGAGGATGCGGACATAACGCCCGATGCAAATAGGTTAGAGCAGGCCCATGCTGGTCAGGATCGTGTAGCCCATAAAGATGACAAACGCGATGAGGGCAAGGACAATGATGATTTTTTGAGCCGGCGCCATGCCAGGGATCTCGTTCTCGCCCGTAGGTTCCTTGGAGGTAACCATGCGCTGGGCAAAGGTCATCTCGTCACGGCTCGGCTTGGGCTCGACGGACTTGGGACGAGCGGCCTTTTTAGGCTGAGGTTTGGGCGCGGCAGGTGCAGGCTTCGCAGCAGCGGGCTTGGGTGCGGGCGCGGGCTTGCGCTCGGATGCGGCGTTCGAGGCGACCTCCTCGGCCTTCGCACGCTCGGCGCGCAGGGCAGCCAGCTCCTCACGCTCGCGACGGGCCTCTTCCCGAGCCTCGCGGCGGGCCTTCTCAGCGCGGAGCTCTTCCAACTCAGCGCGCTCCTCGTCGGACAATGGTTGGGACTCAAGCTCGGCCATGGTATAGCCCTTTCTTTTAAAAAAAGCCGCCGACACAATGTCAGCGGCTTATCAAATCCAAGGGTGGAGACGAAGGGAGTCGAACCCTCGGCCTCTGCCATGCGACGGCAGCGCTCTCCCAACTGAGCTACGTCCCCAGGACAAGTCGATATTTTACCTACGACTCGCCAACTGTCAACGCCCAATAACCAGTCTTTTTGGGGCGCGGCTATTTTGGCAACTTTTCGAACAGGCGATCCTCTCGATGATTTTTTATCCCCGTCCCAGAAAAATCATCGACGAACGCACTACTTTGCGCTGGTAAGAACACCGGTGGTGTCGAAGGCCGGGGTGAAGCTCTCGTCTACCGCGCCGCCCTCTTGCCAAAACATCGTCGTAAAACCCAGGTCGTCGGCATGGTCGAGCACCTGCTCGTACTCCTCACGCGTCACGGCGCGTGCCAGGTCGCCGCCCTGCTCGCGCATGAGCGCATTGGGCGTGTACTGGTTCATAACCGAGATCGGCACGTCGCCCACCGTCTGCCACACCAGGTCCAGCACGCGACACGAATCGTCTGCATGCCCCGGAAGCACCAGGTGACGCACGATCATGCCACGCTTCATAAGCCCGTCCTCGTCCACCAACTCTCCCCCGCGGCGCTCGATCTCGCGCGCCATCTGGGCCAGACCCGACACGGCCACACGCGGGTAATCCTTTATATGGGAGAGCGACTGCGCAAGCCCGGCATCGGCATATTTAAAGTCGGTGAGCCACACATCGACCAGGTCGCCCAGCGCCGCCACGGCACTCGCGCGCTCGTAACCACTCGTGTTGTAGACGATTGGGATAACCAGTCCGCGCGCCCGTGCCGCGGCAATCGCGGCAGGCAACAGGTGCGCATAGTGCGTCGCCGTCACCAAATTGATGTTGTTGGCACCCTGGTCCTGCAGTTCCAGCATAATCTCGACCAGGCGCTCAGGCGAAATCTCAAGGCCAAAATTGCCGGTCGAGATCTCGTGGTTCTGGCAGTAGATACATTTGAGCGAGCAGCCGCTAAAGAAGATCGTGCCCGAACCGGCCTCGCCCTGTCTCTTATACACATCTGACGCTGCCGACGACTAGTCGAGTGTAGA
>URIK01000128.1 GCA_900547855.1 uncultured Collinsella sp.
TCTACACTCGACTAGTCGTCGGCAGCGTCAGATGTGTATAAGAGACAGGTCACAGCCAGAAGGCCGGACTTCTTGTTCATCATCTCGTCGACCTCGTCGAAGGTGTAGCCGCCTTCGCGCTGCAGGTAGCACACGGTGGCAGGGTCGATGGAGCCGCAGCGGGTGCCCATCATGACACCGTCGAGCGGCGTCAAGCCCATGGTGGTGTCCATGCACTTGCCGTCCTCGATGGCGCACAGGGAAGCGCCGGAACCGATGTGGCACACGACGACCTTGCGGGCCTCGCCGTTGGTCATCTCGGCAACCTTCTTGGAGATGTAGCGGTAGCTGGTGCCGTGAGCGCCGTACTTACGGATGTGCAGCTTGTCGCAGACGTCCTTGGGCAGGGCGTAGGTCTTGGCGACCTCGGGCATATTGAAGTGGAAAGCAGTGTCGTAGACCGTGACGTTGGGCAGGTCGGGATACTGCTCGAGGCAGTACTCGATAACGTTGGCCTCGGGGTTGTTGTGCAGCGGGGCGAGCGGAGCGACCTCGCGGATCTTGGCGAGGACGTCCTCGTCGACGAGGGAGGAATCGCCGAAGTACCAACCGCCCTGAACGATACGGTGGCCGATGCCCTCGATCTTGACGCCGTTGGCCTCGAGGTCCTTCAGGACGACCTCGATGGCGACCTTGTGGTCGGGGAACTCGATGTTCTCGGTCACCTTCTTGGAACCGTTGGCAGCGTGAGTGAAGGTACCGCCGGTAAAGCAGACGCGCTCGCAGGAGCCCTTTGCGGACACCTTGTGGGACTTGGTATCGATGACCTGATACTTAAGGGTCGAAGATCCTGCGTTGACGACCAGAACGTTCATGTGTCTCCCTACTAACAGGCGGTGTGGCGCCGCCAGGTTACATACGCTTCAATAATAAACCCAAACGCCCTCGCGCTCGGGTTTATTGCGTTGATATATAAGTTATCGATGCCCAAATACTCATGGCCTTTGACTTGTAAGACGAAAGAGCGCGGGGATATACACCAAAGAAGATATCCCGAGCGCTACAAGCAATATGACTCGAATGCCCGCGATGCTGCTCAACGCAGCATTGAACAGATAGAAAAGGATGGCACCCACCGCCACCATCTGGCTTTGGACCGAAATCAGTGAACAGCGCATCGAAGAATCGACAGCATTTTGAAAAATTGAGTATTTTATTGGAGCAAATAACGAGTAAGCAACCGTCTGCAGTACATAGAACACGGGCAGCAAATAGACCGGAGTAAAGGGAATCAAAAACAGAGCAGTCAGGAAAAGGCGCACGATGCCGCAAATACGCGCAAAACGGCCCTTGTCGACATGAGCAATCACACTCGGCACAATAAGCCCCATGGAAGCCGAGGCAAGGAGCTGGACCGCAATGGTCACACCCGAAGCGACGGCATTCATTCCGCGACCCGCAAGCAGCAGTGAGAAAAAGTCTTCCAGGGCGACAAAAGCAAATGCCTGAGAGCAGTCCATGATGAACGCTGAACGAAGAATGCCGTTACGCGCAATAGCGGCACCGATCATCTTCGGGCTAATTCCACGCTTAGGTGTCGTTGCAGTGTCCCCTCTTCGCATCTCAGGAATGCAGGCAACGACAACCAACGTCAACACCATTGCGATGATATCTGCCGAAAGACCAATGAGATATGCACCGACAGACGAAATGAAACCGCCCACGCAAGCGGAGATGGCATAAGAGGCATAGAAAACAAATCGCTCAACGACATTAAGTCTTACGAGCTGGTCCTGAGAGACGCTGTCAATGTAGATCGCTTCTATGGATCCGCTCACACATGCAACTGCAAATCCTTTGAGAGCAAACGCGCCGATTAAAAGCAGAGGAGAACGGGCGAAAAGTAGGGCGGCGTAGTATCCAAGCATTCCCACGACGCCAACGAGACCGCTTGTCTTTCGTCCAAACCTGTCAGCAATATAACCAGTAGGAACCTCAAGAATGAACTTACTCACTTGGTATGCAATCATCATGCTAGAAATCGCTACCATCGAGAATCCGACGAATTCAAGAAAAACCGTCAGAAAATACAAAATGGTGCTGAAGTTCGACAGAAAAACGAACGTCATATAAAGCAAAACCGTACGGTTTTTCATGCTCCGCCCTCCAAGAGCCAATAGCCCAAACCGAAATCTTGGAAAAGCATGAGGGCAAAGCCGTCAGCCATGTGTTACAAGGCGTCAACATTCACTTGACGCCACGAGGCCAAATGGCCTCACGAAGCGAGATGACGCAATAGGTGAAGAAATACCGTCTGGTGTCGATCGGTCCAGGCATTTTGTCGATAGCAAAAATAGATGGGCAAGGCCACGTCATGCGAACCTTCAATGGAGCACTCGCTCACTTCCAGTCCATCTGTTGCGAGAGAAGAGCCAGAAAAACTCAATATCAATCCCCCGGCTTGAAGAAACTCAGTCTGCGCCCTGTTTTCGTATTCGACGTCGCGGAAGCGGAAATTAACCAGCTGAGCCTCGGGACATTGGTTGATTGCATTGAGACAGGGTGACAAATTAATGGGAACAGCCAGCCTGCCGCCCAGCAACTCACGAACGGTCATAGCACCCACAGATTGATGACCCGCTGGACACGAAAGAACCTTGAGCTCCTTTTCACCCAAGTATTTCGAAGAAAGGACACTATCCCTTGGTTCCTCAAATGAGATGGCCGCATCCGAAATGCCAAGCACAAGTGATTCAAAGCATGTGGCCGTTGGCTGATGCCAAACATCAAGGTGAATCTGGGGGTGCAAGCTTTCAAACGAGTCGTACCAGTTTTCGGAAAAAAGACGCCCCCGCCCGTGAAGGCAGGGGGCGTAAAGACGAAAGTGGCCATCGGGCGAGACGCCGTCGTCCCTTGATTGAGCGTACTTTTTGAGATCGTCGACTTGTGCCAGAATCACGCGTGCACGACGCGCAAATTCTCTGCCCGCCGGAGACAAAACAGCCTCCCCCGCCGATCGGTCGAGCAAAACAATCTGATACTCAGATTCCAACTTTTTTATTGCCGACGAAACGGCCTGCGGACTCACGTGAACAGCGCGAGCTGCTTTGCGCACGCCGCCATAGTTCGCTACCGCTTGAAGGTATTCGAGTTGAGAAAGCTGCATAGATTACTCCAAAGGCAGCCAAGTCGACGGCCTACGCGCCCTCAGATGAGGTTCTCGCCCAGGTTCTTGCCACCGAGAACGTGCATGTGGAAGTGCATGACGGTCTGGCCGGCATTGACGCCCTTGTTGGAGATGACGCGGAAACCGTCCTCCAGGCCCTTGGCCTTAGCGACCTCCTGGATGGCGTGAGCCATGGCGCCCATGGTCTCGGCAGGCACGTTGTCGGCGATGTCGCTGTAGTGCTTCTTGGGGATCACGAGCGTGTGGACCGGTGCCTGGGGGTTGAGGTCGTCGAAGGCGATGACCTGGTCGTCCTCATAGACAACGGTCGAGGGGATCTCGTGGTTGGCAATTTTGCAGAAGATGCAATCACACATGGCTGGTTCCTTTCTCACAGACCAAGGTAATTATATTTGGTCGGGATGGTTAGAACGAGAGGTTGTCGTCCGTGTTGGCGGCCTCGCCGTCGGCGAGCACGTCGTTGCCGTCGACGTCCTTCAGGAGCACCGAGACCTTCTGCTCGGCATCGGACAAGCGGGTGCGTAGGCTCTTGAGGAGCTCGACGCCGCGCGTGTAGCTCTCGAGCGACTCCTCGAGCTCCATATCGCCCGACTCCAAGCTGCGGATGATGAGTTCCAACTCCTGCGAGGCCTGCTTGTACGTAAGCTGCTCGACCGGGGTCTTCTCTGCCATATCTGTTTCCTTTCCTAAAGGTTTATCGCTGTGAAACGCGGCCTACTCGACCGTATCAACCGTTGCCGCCACGTTGCCGTCTGCCATGCGCACGCGTATGGCGTCGCCGGGCTTAAAGGTCTTGGCGCTCGTAGCCACCCCATCATCGCTGTACGCGATGGAATAGCCACGGGCAAGCACCTTGAGCGGCGACAGGGCATCGAGTGAGGCTGCCGCACGGCCCAGGTCGGACGCGGGTTTGCTGAGCATCGTGCGCCCCTGATGCTCCAGACGGGAACTCGCAAGCGTGAGCGCATGGCGCTTGCCATCGAGCCCCGAGGTGCTTGCAACCAGACGCTCGGGCAGGCGCTCAAAGTTGGAGCGGAATGTCCCGACCGAGCGAGCTATGGCGCCCGACAGGCGATCGGCAGTCAGTGCAAGCTCCGATTCGCGACGCTCGACCATAAATGTGGGGTCGTTGAGGCACGGGCGGCATGCGGCGGCATCGAGCGCATCGCCCAGACGGGCCGTATAGGTATCCCAGGCGCGGCGACCGCGCTGATCGAGCATCTCCAAATCAACCTGATTCGACCCAATCATCGATGCCATCGCGGCGCCAAGACGCTGATGGCGTGCCTCGAGCACATCTGCCAGCTCCGTCATAGCCGGCGCCACCGATTCGGCTGCCGCCGTGGGCGTGGAGGCGCGACGGTCGCTCACCATGTCGCAAATCGAGGTATCGGGCTCATGGCCAATGCCGGTCACCACGGGCACAGGACAAGCCGCCACCGCGCGGGCAAGCTCCTCGTTATTAAAGGTCATGAGGTCCTCGAAGGAACCGCCGCCACGCACGAGCAAAATGCAATCGGGCGCCGGCGTAATGGCAGCGGCGCGACGCAGGCCTTCAATAAGCTCTACCGGCGCACCCTCGCCTTGAACCTTGGCACCCACGCAGACAAGCTCGACGAGCGGGTTGCGACGGCGCAGCGTACGCTTGACGTCGTCGATCACGGCGCCCGAAAGCGAGGTGACGACCGCCACACGCGAGCAAAACACCGGAATGTGACGTTTGCGCGCCTCGTCCATCAGGCCCTCGCGACGCAGCTTTTCGGCCAACTGAGCCACCTGTTGACGCAGCAGGCCCTCCCCCGCCAGCGAGAACGAGCGAGCGACAAAGCTCATGCGGCCCGTGGCCTTGTAGCTGTCTCTTATACACATCTGACGCTGCCGACGACTAGTCGAGTGTAGA